>JAUVXL010000001.1 GCA_030603595.1 Sedimentisphaerales bacterium
ATACCGGACCGTTCGACTTGCATGTCTTAGCCACGCCGCCAGCGTTCGTTCTGAGCCAGGATCAAACCCTTCAATTTGGATCTTCGAATCCGCCCGAAGGCGGTTTTCGTCGAATAGAAGGCTCAACACTTTCTGGCATACGCACCGAAAGTGCCGAATTCAAAATGGTTCCCCGCGTTCGCGGGGACAAGTCTTAAAGCTCGCTGCGAGGGGCGTATCCCGTCGCAAGAGCTGCACTTTCGCTGCCTATATTTGGCTTAACTGTTAACTTGTCAAAGAACTGAGTCGGTTCTATCAGCAGACTACAAAGTGCGATTCAAGCTGCACACTCACCGCTTCACCCCAACTCAAAACACCCTATTCTATCCTAAAAGACTGCGTCGTCAACCCAGTAATTCAAAAAAAACAAGATTTTTTGACAATTTTTTTATTCTTCTTCTATTCTGCGCTGCCAGGGCACTTTATAATGCGGTTCGATGATCGATAATAATTTGAGGGAGTGCTACTATGCAAAACAACTGTAATCTTTCCCGCAGAGGCGAACGGACGGGTTCTGTGCTGGTTGTTGGCTGAATCTGGCTCTCGTCTCGGTGCTCGTCACGGCGGAGCGTGCCATAGGCGGGAAGGCCGAGCCGTAGCCGGGTCGGCTGGGGTGTGGCTAATTTTTGTGGCATTCGCCTGCGGCGAATTGATGGTATGGCTTTACACTCATTTCCAGGCCTTCGACTTGTTTGCCGATGTATCCCGCTTCACAGCATTATAAGCGCCGACTATTACAAGCCCCGACCGTAAGGGAGGGGGTTTACTACCCCGGCGCCCCTGGGGGACAGGCTTACGCTTAGGGCTTGTGGGTTTTTATCCCGGCGCTTACGCTTTGGAAGCTGCATATTGCCGCATATATGCACACAGAGACACGCCCAAACAGAGTTTGAGCGTGCCACCCCCCGATTAGAATAGCACAACACGTCCAAACAGAGTTTGAGCATGCCACCCCCTGATTAGAATAGCACGACACGCCCAAACAGAGTTTGAGCATGCCACCCCCTGATTAGAATAGCACAACACGTCCAAACAGAGTTTGAGCGTGCCACCTTCTGGTTAGAATGACATGGGAAAATTGGCCCTTTGGGGGTTGGCTTGCCGGAAAATCCGGCCACACCCGTCGGCTGTCGGCTGGTGGGTGATGAAATCATCTTGTATAAAACAAATTTCCGCCTTACGATACGGGCTATGGTTAAAACAGAGCAGATAGAGGTAAAAACAAAGGGCAACTGCCACGTGGTGAATATTACCGAGCATGTTAGCGAGGTTGTGGCGCAATCGGGGCTTGTCGAGGGGACGGTTACGGTCTTCAATGTCGGCTCGACTGCGGGGATTACTACGACCGAATTCGAGCCGGGGCTGGTCAATTACGATATTGAGGCGTTATTTGAGAGGATCGCACCCCAGGGGGCGCGATACGAGCACGAAGAGACCTGGCACGATGATAACGGGCACTCGCACGTCCGGGCCTCGCTTTTGGGACCGTCCTTGAGCGTGCCGGTTATCGACGGCGGACTGACGCTCGGCACGTGGCAGCAAATTATCTTAGTGGATTTCGACACCCGCGCAAGAACCCGGACCGTTATTTGCCAGATTATAGGCAGCGACGAGGGCTGAGCGATTGGCGGGATGCCGAATTTCCGTTGAAAATTCGAGTTTTCGGGACAAATAGCCTTGACGAATATATTGAAAAAAGGTATTGTCCGCAATTGGTTCGCAGCAGTAGAGTCCCCGTTTTTAGGGGTTATGTGTTTGGCCACACAACTTACTTGACAACACCCCGATGCGGCACGGGCTTGAAGCCCGTGAAAACACGGCCAGGATGGCCGTGCCACGAGGTAATTTTGCGTGGCTCAACACGTATCTTGCGGGGAGAAGGCTCGAGAAGGATTCGAGGAGTTTGGCCTTATGAAGACTATCAATCTCAAATCGGTTTGTATCATAGCGGCGGTGTTTATCATCGGCCTGACGGGCGGCTGCGATGAGGCCGGCCGAACGGGTGGAAAATCACCCTTGATCGACAGCCCGACGGACCTGGGCCCAACTATCGGATCATTAGCCACAATATACTCCCCCGAATCGGTTAGAGTCGAAGGGTATGGCTTGGTGGGTGGATTGCAGAGGACCGGTTCGTCGGAATGCCCGCCTTCGATAAGGGCGTATCTCAAACGATACATACTCAAACAACTTCCCGACCACAAGATAAATTTGGATAAGCTTATCGACAGTCTCAGCACCGCCGTTGTCCACGTCGTCGGTGAGGTGCCTTCGTTGGAGGCCAAGGAGCGGCGTTTCGATGTAGTGGTGGCTGCGCTGACGGGTACGCAGACGACTTCTCTGGAGGGCGGCTGGCTGTACGGGGCGGAGTTGAGAGTCACAGGAAGCTTGGGGGCCGGCACAGCATCTGTGGGCAAGGCGGCGGGACCGGTCTTCACGAACCGGATCGGCGATTTGATGATGAGCAGAAGAATGGGATATGTGCTCGGCGGGGCGGAGGTCTTTGACGACCACCGGCTCAGTCTGGTGTTTCATAAAGCCGGCTTTGAGGTTGCGAATAGCGTTCGCAACCGGATAAACGGGCGATTCGGGTTTGGCGTAGCCAAGGCGGCAACACCCGGGCGAATCGAACTGACAGTGCCTCCGAAGTATGCGGGGCAGAGGCAACGGTTCGTCTCTCTGGTGCAGGCGACATATATGACTGAAAATCCGGAGATTACGGCTCAGAGAATATTGGCCAATGTCAGAGCGCTCGCCACATCGCAAGACAAATATACCGCCGAGATAGCCCTGGAGGCCATAGGCAACGAAAGTCTCGGCAAGCTCAGCATTTTGCTGAGTTCGTCGAATGAGGATGTTCGGCTGCGTGCGGCAAGGTGCATGCTCAACTTAGGGAGCGCCGAGGGGCTGCGCACCCTTATAGGAATAGCTACGAGCAAGGGGGCGCGTTTGCGACTCGAGGCGATGGAGTCGCTCACAAATTCTGCTGATCGCAGTGACGCCGCTGCAATATCGCGGAGATTGCTGGGTGACAGCGATTTCGACATCAGGATCGCCGCGTACGAACAGTTGGTCCGGCTTGATGATGTTTCGGTGGCGCGGCAGTTTATTGGTCGCAGTTTTTACCTGGATCAAGTAGCGCGGAGTCAATACGAAGGCATCTTCGTTTCTCGAAGCGGCGAGCCGCGGATTGCGCTGTTGGGGGCGCCGATACGATGCGGCGAGAATATATTTGTTCAGTCTGAAGACGGCAGCATTGTCCTGAATGCGCCTCGCGGGCAGCGGTATGTATCGGTAATGCGCAAGGAGCCGAGGCTCGGCAGCGTGCTGGGCCATTTGAGGAGTTCTCATGATCTGGCGGATATTATTCGCGTGCTGTGCTCCGAGCCGAAAACAAAAACGGACCAGGGTGTTGGAGGTTTGGGTGTTTCCTATTCCGCGATGATCGCTCTTGTCAAGCAGTTGAGTGACAAGGGCGCTATTAGCGCGGAGTTTCGGGCCGGTCCCATGCCAAAAATCGGCGTAAATATCAAGAAATAGCAAACCTTCGGCCGATAAGAAGATTGCATATAGGATCGAAAAGGCACTGCGCAGATTTAGCAACAGTAGTTACCGAACGTTTAGAGCAGGGTATTGGATGAGACTTGAAAAAATCGTTCTTAATGGATTCAAGAGTTTTGCGGACAAGACGCAGTTTGTCTTTGATTCTCCGATAACCGCCATTGTGGGACCCAACGGCTGTGGCAAGAGCAACGTTGTCGATGCGGTCAAATGGGTTCTTGGAGAACAGAGCGTAAAGTCACTGCGAGGCGGTCAGATGGCGGACGTGATATTCGGCGGCAGCAGCAGCAGAAAATCCCTTGGGGCGGCCGAAGTGAGCCTGTTCGTTTCCAATCCCGGTGAAGGCGATGCCAGGCAGTTGGCCGTCGAGACGGACGAAGTGCAGATAACGCGAAAGATATACAAGAGCGGCGAGAGCGAATACCGGATAAACGGCAAGACCTGCCGACTCAAGGATATTCGTGAACTGTTTATGGATACGGGCATAGGAACCAAGGCTTACTCGATTCTCGAGCAGGGTCAGATCGAATACCTCGTAAGTGCGTCGAAAGCGGACAGGCGGTCGATATTCGAAGAGGCCGCCGGGATCAGTAAGTATAAAGCCCACAAGAAGGAGGCCCTTCGCAAGTTGGATCGCACCGAGCAGAACCTGCTGCGGCTTGCCGATATTCTCGGGGAGGTGGCCAAGAGGCTGCGAAGCGTTAAACTTCAGGCGGGCAAGGCCAGGAATTATCTGCAATATACCAAGAGGCTCAAGGACCTGCAGGTAAACTACTCGATGGTCGAATACGCCAGGAATCACGACCAACTGCACGAGAAGAATAGCTCGCTGGACAAAGTGGGCGAGCAGTTCGGAATGCTCGCGGTGGAGGTAACAAGACAGGACAGCCGGATCAGCGAACTGGGCGAGAAGATGATAGACACCGAGCACAAGCTCGGCGAGATGGGGAATCGGCTTGTTTCGGTCCGCAGCAAGATCGAGCAGCGTGTTCAGCGAATCGAATTTCTAAGGACGAGGATCGAAGAATCGGAGCAGAGGAATAGATCCGCGGCCGAGCGTATCGAGAAACTGAACGAACAGAGAAGCGTCTTTGATGCCGATTCAGCCCAATACGAGGTTGAGTTGGCGAATTGCGGCAGGATGGTTGAGGAGAGGCAGTGCGAAATCGCGGATGTGCAGGAGACTATCGCCCGAGTGAACGCCGAATGTGCGTCGCTCGAAGCGCATCTCGAAGACGAGAAATCCGGGATTATCGACATCGTTCGCAGAACGGCACAGCTTCACAACGAAATCCAGAGCATTTCGGTTTATCGCGGCAACCTTTCGAGCCAGAAAGACCGTCTTTCCGGGCGGGCAAAGACCGCCAAGGCCGAGATCGAGGAACTGCTCACCGACAAGGCGCAGCATAATGCTCGCTTGAGCGATATTGAAAAGGTGCTCAGCGAGTTGACGAATAACCTGGAATCCAGACGCAAGAGGATCGAGGAGATTGACGCCGTTATCGCTGTGGACAAAAAGCGGTTGGCACGCAGCAAAGAGGTCAAGAGCGCGCTGAGCAGCGAGTTGACGATACTGACGGACATGGAGAAGAGGTCCGAGGGGCTAAGAGCGGGCGTTAAGAACATTCTGCAAAATCGCTCGGCAGGGAACAGCCGGCTAAATTACGTCGAGGGAATACTGGCTGACATCGTCGAGGCCGACGTGGACTATGCCAATGCCATCGAGGCGGCCCTCGAGGGCCGAACCGATGCACTCGTGGTCAACAGCACGAGCAGCCTGCTTAGCGATACCGAGACAATCGAAAAGCTCGAAGGCAGGGTCGCTTTTCTCGGTCTCGACCGGATCGAGCCTTTTGTCGATACTACGGATATGTCGCAATTCGGCGCTGTTAAGGGCAGGCTTGTCGAGTTCGTGAAATTCGACGGCAAGTACGCGCCGTTGGTCTGGAACCTGCTCGGCAGGACGCTTGTTGTCGATACGCTTGATTCTGCGGTCGAACTGGGCGGGCGACTGGGCGATAAGTATAGATTTGTCACGCCGGACGGGCGGTTGTATGAAGCCGGCGGTGTCGTCAGGCTCGGGCCTTTGGGTAAGGCGACCGGCCTTATATCCCGCAAGAGCCGGCTGCGGCAACTCCGCGAGACTATCGACGGCATTGTCTCTGAAATCGCAGGGCTCGAAGCCCAGATTGATAAGAACGAGCAAACCAATGCGCATTTGAACGAACTGTGCAAAAACCTGCGAACCGCTGTCTATGAGGCCAATACCGAGAAGATGCAGGTCACTTCCGGCTTGGGCGTGCTCGAGCAGAGCATAAAAAGGCTGCGAGAGGAAGAGCCCCTGATCGCCGGCGAGATCGACCTGCTCGAGGCCCAGATCGAGCAGTCGGTGCAGAAGGAATACGACTCGAAGCAAAAACTGGATGAGCTTGAGACGGTGAACAATGAGCGGGCCGAGCGGATAAAAGAGTTGGAAGTGAAATCCGCCGACCGCAAGGAGCAGCAACAGGCGCTAACCGACAAGCTCACGGACCTTAAGGTATCGCTGGGTCAGTCTTCAGAGCAGAGCAAGGCGCTCAAGCAGGTGCTGGCGAGCCTCAAGGGGCAAATGGGCGAGAACCGGGGAGCTTGCGAATCGGCCCGCGAGGAAATCAAGAGTTGCACGGACCAGTTGACGCAGGCCCAGAGGGATATTCTTACCTGCGAGTCCGAGGTATCGGAGCTTTTTGTCGAGAAAGAAAGGAGCCAGCAGGACAGCAGCGTGCTGCAGAAAGAGGCCCGCGACTTGGCCGAGGAGCAAAAGGAGGCTGAAGAGCAAATCCGGCTCAAACGCGGCGAAAAGGCCGAGATAGAGGAAAAGATTAACGAGTTGAAGATTGAGATCAGCCAGTGGCGGGTCAAGCAGGAGGACCTCGTCGAGCGGGTGCGGGAGGAATTGCAGATCGACCTTGTCGAGGCGTATAAGAGCTATGAGGAGCGCCAAGTCGATTGGGAAGAGGTTAAGGCAGAAATACTCGATCTTCGCGGCAAGATTGAGCGGCTGGGCAATGTGAATGTCGATGCGATTGACGAGCAGGAGACTTTGGAGAAGCGGCATGAGTTTCTGAGCACGCAGGTCGAGGACCTCAACGCCGGCCGAGGCCAGTTGCAACAGTTGATAAACCGACTCAACAAGAAAAGCCGCGAGCAGTTCCGCGAGACATTCGAGCAAATACGAGAGCACTTCCAGGGCATCTTCCGCAAGCTGTTCGGCGGAGGCAAGGCCGATATTATACTCGACGACACCGAGGACATCCTCGACGCCGGCATAGAGATTATCGCCCGCCCGCCGGGCAAGGAGACAAGGAGCATATCGCTGCTCAGCGGCGGTGAAAAATCAATGACGGCTCTGGCCCTTCTCTTTGCGGTCTTCAAGACAAAGCCCTCGCCTTTCTGCTTCCTCGACGAGGTCGATGCCGCTCTCGACGAGGCCAACAACGAGCGATTCAATGTCCTCGTGCAGGAATTCCAGCAGCATTCTCAATTCATCATCATCACCCACGCCAAACGCACAATGAGCATCGCCGAGGTCCTCTTCGGAATAACAATGCAGCAGCGAGGCGTCAGCAAGAAAATAAGCGTCCGGTTCGGAGAATACGAACCGGAAACCGCCGCAGTGGCGTGAGCACCGATGCCCCTGTTTTTTCTGCTTGCATATCCGGCTGTTGTATGTTAACCTGGTAGTATATGGTTAACCTATGTTAACTATGTTTGTCATGGTTAACGAGGGGGTCTGTCGTATAAACACTTGTTGGATAATAAGTTAGCGATGGCGAAAGGTGCTTGATATGGATAGCAGCACATATATCAGTATCCCGGAATTGGCCGGGATTTTGGGCATTAGCAGGGTCGCGGTCTATCGGAAGGTCAAAAAAGGTCAGATAAAGGCAACGAAGATCGGCAGAAACTACGCCATTGATCGCAAGAGCGTCGAGACTATCCTGGGCAAGACCTTAGCCGAAGAGGACAAAAAGCAGATTGACGCCGCCGTCAAAAAGACGGTCAAAGAATACGGCCAAACTCTGAAGCTCTTGGGCGCCGAGTAATGAAGATCGTCACCGTAACTGAGGTGGAATACATCGCCTTTAGGCTGGCCAAGGATATGCTCGCCTATGACGAGCCGATCCCGGATTTCTCCAGTCGTTTTCCAAATATCTTGGAGAGCAGCCTGGCAACACCTTTTCAAAGGTTCTCGAAAAAGTCCCTCTACCCAACACTTATCTCCAAAGCAGCCATTCTTTTTTATCTGCTGATCAAGAATCACCCCTTCCAAAACGGCAATAAGAGAATCGCAATGACAACGCTGCTCGTATTCTTATACCGCAACAAAAAGTGGATAAGAGTCGATACGCAGGAACTCTACAACTTCACCGTATGGGTAGCCCAAAGCCCAAGAACCGTAAAAAACGAAACCGTAAAGGCCATACAGAAATTCCTGAAGACCCATCTGGTCAGGCTGGAGATATAGCCATCGCCATCAGGGAGAACCGTAGCCGGTACTACGCTTTCGTCCTCTTGTGCCACACAGTCAATCTGCTCTTTATCCGGGTCGATGCCTCATACACTTAAGTCCAGGCCGAGCTGTTTTAGTGCTTCGCGGACTTGGGTTCGCACCTGTTGGGCCAATTCGACGGCAGCGGCTGCTTCCGGCTCAGTGACTTCTTCGTCCTCGCCGGGATAACGCGCGGTGATGGCATAGAGAGTCAACTGGTCTGCGTCTTGTAATCCTTCAGGCCAATCGGCGTGTTCGCCGCACAATTCCAGGAGGATGGATATGTTGTGCGTATAGGGGAAATCGACGCCCCAATACACGAGAAAGCTCTTCAAATACTTTTCCGCACATTGCTGGGCATGGTAAGCCACGAGACGATATGGGCAATCCTCAACGTATTCCATCGCTGCAGTGGCAAGGCGCATATCCTCGTCGGCACGGATAAGCCATTGTCTAACCTTATCCAGTACCGGTTGATCGGGCGTTTTCATACAGTACTTTTCCTTCCTTCCAGGCCGGTCTTGCGATTGTGCCGGGGATGTGGCGGTTGCGCTCATACTCTTCGGGTGTCAGGATGACTATGTCTCGCGCCAGGTTCAGGCCGCGCAAGGCCCTGTCCATTTCGAGCATTAGGTGACGGCGTTTCCCCTCGAACGAACAGATCACGAGGATGTCAACGTCGCTTCGGTCGTCGGCTGTTCCTCTGGCCTGCGAGCCGAAAAGTATTATTCGGTCGGGGCCGAAGCCATCGACCAGCCGTTCCTTGACCTTGAGTAATGTTTCACTACTTACCATGGTTAGCCTTTTTCTCTCGGCTAATTATACAGAAAAAATGAGCATATTACAATCATTGCTCGTCGATTTCATTTTTTATCTGATTCAGCAGGTTTATGGCTTCGATTGGTGTGAGGTTATTGACGTCTGTTGATGCAAGCTTATCGAGGACGGATTTGTGTTTTTGTACGAATAGGGAGTCTTTGTCCGGCTGCTTTGTTTTGTGCTTGGCTAAGTGTTCGCCCGTGGCTTCTTTTTGGAATGTTGCTTCTAATTCTTCCAAGATTTCTTTCGAGCGGTCGAGGATTGATTTTGGCACGCCGGCCAGTTTTGCTACGTGGATTCCGTAGCTCTTGTCGGTTCCGCCGGGGAGGATTCTGTGGAGGAAGACTACCTCGTCCATCCATTCGCGGACGGCGACGTTGCAGTTTTTGACATTCTTGAACAGCTCGCTCAATTCCGTAAGCTCGTGGTAATGCGTGGCGAAGAGGGTGCGGCACTTGATATTGTTTGCGATGTGCTCGGTGATTGCCCAGGCTAAGGACAGGCCGTCGTATGTGCTGGTGCCCCGGCCTACCTCGTCGAGGATTACCAGCGATTTGGCTGTGGCGTTGTTGATGATATTGGCGGTCTCGGTCATCTCGACCATAAACGTCGATTGGCCGCGGACCAGCTCATCGGAGGCGCCGACACGCGTAAATATCCTATCGACCAGACCTATCTCGGCGTCCTTGGCCGGGATGAACGAGCCTGTCTGCGCCATCAGCACAAGCAGGGCGGCCTGGCGGATATACGTGCTCTTCCCGCTCATATTCGGCCCTGTAATAACCACGACATCGCCGCCGCGATTGCCAAGCTCGACGTCGTTGGACACGAATTCCGCCCCCAGCATCTCGCCCAGGACCGGGTGCTTGCCTTCGTTGATAATAAGCTCGCCCCCGCTCGTCATCTTCGGGCGGACGTAATTGCGACGTTTGGCGACGTATGCCAGGGCCGCTAAGCAATCGCACTTAGCCAGCGTATCGGCGAGCGCCTGCAGACGGCCGACGTACTCGGCCACCCGGCTGCGGAGATCCTCGAAAAGCCGAAGCTCGATGTCGAGGGCCTTCTCCTCGGCGCCGAGCACCTGCGTCTCGTATTCCTTGAGCCTCTCGGTGATATACCGCTCGGCGTTCTTAATGGTCTGCTTGCGGACGTAGTCGCCCGGAACCTTCCCCGCAGAGGCGTGAGAGACCTCGATATAATAGCCGAAGACCTTGTTGAAGCCGATCCTGAGATTCGCGATGCCGGTCCGCTGCGATTGCTCTTTTTGGTAGTTCTGCAAAAAGCTCTGGCCGTCCTTCGAGATCGAGCGCAGGGAATCGAGCTTCTCATCGAACCCGGTCCTGATAACGCCGCCGTCGCGAAGGTGCGTCGGGCTGCTCGGATCGATAGCCGATTCGAGCAGCTCAGCCAATTCGTCCATACTGTCGCACCCCTTCGCCAATTGCCCAAGCAGCTCGGCGTCGAACTCCTGCAGAGTATCTCGCAGCCCCGGTATCTGCCGTAATGTTGCCGCCAGCGCCAGCAGGTCGCGCGGCGACGCCCGGAACGTGCTGATCCGCGCCGCGATTCGCTCGGTGTCGGATATATTCGAGAGCAGCTTGCGGATATTAGCCAGGCCGCTCTCGGCGTTCTTCAATTCCTCGATGGCGTCCTGCCGCTGCTCTATGGCGGCCAGATCGCACAACGGCATGCACAGCCAGCCGCCAAACATTCGCCCGCCCATACCGGTCAGCGTCTCGTCGAGCGATTCGAGCAGCGAGCCTTTCCTGCTCTCGGTCCGGATGGTTCGCAGGATTTCGAGGCTTCGCAGGGTGGTCGGGTCGATTTGCAGGAAGTCGCGTCGCTCGATTTTTCGCAGGCTGCGGATGTGGCCAAGCGTTGTTTTCTGGGTTTCGTTCAGGTATTCGATAATAGCCCCGGCCGGCGGGATAAGGCCGTCGTCGCCGTCGTCGATGCCGAAGCCTTCGAGCGTGGCGGTGTCGAAGTGCTTGAGCAGCCGCTGCTTAGCCTGATACGGGTCGAAGTACCAGGAGGGACGCTCTGTTACGATGGCGTTGGTCAATTGCGTGATGTCCTTGGTGAGCTTCTTCGTCTCGGCCTCGAACAGCTCGCCTCGCCGGTCGGCAATTAGACATTCAGCCGGCGAAAGACGCAGCAATTCGTCGAGCAGCTTGTCCTCGCTTAGCTGCTGGGCGAAAAAATGGCCCGTGGATATGTCCACCCAGCTAAGAGCCGCGGCGCCTTTATTGCCCAGGCCGACCGCGCAGAGAAAATTGTCCTCTTTGGCTTCGAGCAGCATATCGTCGGTAAGCGTGCCGGGCGTAATAATCCGAACCACATCGCGCTTGACGACGCCTTTGGCGGTCTTAGGGTCCTCGACCTGCTCGCAAACAGCCACGCGATAACCCGCCTGGATCATTTTCTTTAGATAGCCGTCGATAGCATGATAGGGCACGCCGGCCAGAGGCGTCTTCTTGCCCTTATCACGACTGGTCAGCGTAAGCCCGCAGACCTTCGAGCAGATCTTGGCGTCCTCATAAAACGTCTCGTAGAAATCGCCCATCCGAAAAAAGAGGATACAGTCCGGGTGCTGCTGCTTAAACGCATGAAACTGCTTCATAGCAGGCGTTAATTTTTCACTTATCGCGGCCATACTGCCAGATTATACACTCAACCGACCATTTAACAAGCCAAACAGACCTGGAGTCTGAAATTTTCGGTATGGAAAGCTTCGGCCACGATTTATCTTGACGAACTATCTACTTTAATGTATAATTTGAACATATATTGCAGCAGTATGAAGAAGAACGGTAGCTAATAAAAAAGGGTAGTACGATGGAAACGAAAAAATATGTATACTGGCAAGAAGATAATATGTGGATTGGATATCTGGAGGAATATCCGGATTATATGACACAGGGTGAAACAATTGAGCAGCTAAAAGAGAATCTAAGAGACATATATTCTGAATTGATCAGTGGTGCGATCCCACGTGTTCGTAAAGTTGCTGTGCTGGAAATATCGTGAAAAGAAGAGATTTAATAAAGAAGTTGGAAGAAACAGGCTGTGTGCTCATTAGGCATGGCGCCAGGCACGACTGGTATCAGAATCCCGGAACCAAAGTTTCATAACCAATTCCAAGGCATAAAGAGATAAAAGACATTCTTGCCAAGCATATCATCAAAACGCTAAAAGATAATGCTTAGCTTTAGGCTCATAAAGCGGAATAGCCCCTATAGTACAACATTATGTTCGAGAGATTTCGCAGTTTTGGCAGGGGGGGCGGGATCTGCACGTCATTTATTCTTCACCATCCATGCATTTTGGTGGGCACAGCCCACCCTGCATTTGGCCATTTACAGTGCTCCCAGTTGAAATTGTCCGTTCGTTCGCGGGCAAGCAACTTTAGAACAACAACTTAAACTCAATCGCGCGAATTTATTACCCTGAAGGGTATAACAACTCTGATATGATCGAGCCGGCCCGCTGTTTGGATTTGGCGGCTGTTAGTTGTCTCAGAAGGTCTTGCTGGCGGGGGGTGAAGGCGACGGTGGTTTCCGTGTTGATTTCGGCGACACCGGCCATTTGGAGGATTTCTTTTTTGAGGTTTTCGACGCCGGCGCCTGATTTGGCGCATATTTGCACTGTTTTGCTCAGACTGTCGGGCAATTGGGCAACGGCGAATTTGGCGGGCAAATCGGATTTGTTCAGGACCGTCAGGACTTTCCTGGCCACGACTCTCTCAAGAAGCGTTTTGTTAAGCTGCTCAGCGGTTCGGCTGTTGTCCAAGACGAGCAGGATAAGCTCAGCCTCGGTTAGAATCCGGGCCGTTGTCTCCTGGGCGGCTTTCTCGACGGTTTCGCCGGAGCTTGCCGCGAGTTGTTCGTCCAGGCCGGCGGTATCGATCAGCGTTACGCATAGCGGACCTATCCGGCATTGTGCCGAGACCCAATCGCGTGTCGTACCCTCGATATCGGTAACAATCGCCTTCTGTCGCCCGGCCAGGCGGTTCAACAGCGTGCTCTTGCCGCTATTGGGCGGGCCTGCCAAGACAATCGTACAGCCGGCGATAATTAGCTTGGCCGGGCGGCTGTCTGCGAGTATCTGCTCGGCCTCGGCTGCAATTCTGTCGAGAGATGTTGTCTCTGCATTTTTCAGCCATTCCGATGCGTCCTCGGTCAGGCCAGCGTCGATTTGATTGGCGATTATCTTCGTGCCTGCGAGCGTCTTTGCATTCAACTGGGCCAGCTTGGCTTCGATTGCGATTGTATTGAGAGATCCCTCTTCGGTGAGGATTCTGATCAGAAGCGCTTCGGCACTGATAAGGTCGGCGCCGTGGTTTGCGAGCATTTCCATTATCATCTCGACGATGAGCGGATTGCCGTGGCAGTGTATCGCAAGAGTCTGCGGCCCTTCACAGCCGATTATCACCTGGTCGATGTTTCTTTCGCCATCGACAATCGTGCCGAGCAGGATTTTGCCGGTCTTGAATTCCGCGCACTTCGACCCCGCCGGTTTGAATATCTCCGCCAAGACGACCTGCGCGGCACCACCGAAGACCTGAACGGTGGCAATCGCCCCGGTCCCCTTGCCCGTCATTACTGCAGCGTAAAGAGCCATAGGTCAAACCGAGTTCGCCGCTTTCTGTTCGACATATTTCTGATAGGCCAGGACGATGCCCTTTATAACGAGGTTGGGCACGTAGTTGTCTATGAAGCCGCAATCATCGGCTATGACCTTTGCGGCTGCGCCTGTGATGACGGTTTGGGGCCATTTGCCGATTTCTTCTGCATAGCGTCTGATGATCTCCTGGAGTGCACCGATGGCGGAGTAGTATATCCCGCAGTTGATAGCGTCGGCTGTGTTCTTGCCGTAAGGGGCGGCGGGTTTGGTGACTTTGACTTCGGGAAGCTGGGCGGTATTGTCTTTGAGGGCCTTAGCGCTGATTTCGAGGCCCGGACAAATAACACCGCCTCGGAAGATGCCGTTCTCATCGACCAGATCGACAGTTACAGCCGTGCCGAAATCCACAACGACGATCGCATCTTCGACGACGGCATACGCCGCGGCGGTCGATACGATCCTATCGACGCCGACCTTATCGGGTTCATCGACCCACGTGCTTATCGGCAGCGGTATGTCTTTGCCGATGAGGTAGGGCTTTTCGTCGAGTTCGCTCTTAGCGATATCCTCAACGAGTTTTGTCCAGACCGGTTTCACGCTGCTGACGACGATTACGCCGTCCCGCTTGCCTTCTCTCGAGCTTTGGGAAACGGGAATCTGCTCCCAAGCCGACTTGACCGAGCGAGCCAGCTTCGCCCGCGACTTGCCTGGAATCGATTCAATGAGCTTTTCCTCGTCGTCGAGAAAAAGCCCTACACCGATATTCGTATTGCCGATATCTACTGCAATAATGTTCATACTACTCCATTTCGCAAGTTTCGCGCCCACCCCGTCATTCCGACCGAGCCTCCCCACACCGTCATTCCGACCGAGCGAAGCGAGCGGAGGAATCTATTCAAACACTCAAATTCCATTTTCCCTGTAGTCGTCCCATTTATGAAACGACCTAATAGGTTCGCATCCCGTGAAGCGAGAAGCGCATTTCACACTCTTGTAACGTATTGCATCGAAAATGTCAATACGCGTCCATTGCGAGGTGAAAAACCGCAAGCCGGTGAGTTTTGTTTGCTCCTGGGCCTCTATTCCCAAAGCCCGATAGAACTCCGTGCATCTCGTATCCTCCCATCCGGCATATTACTCGACTTCTTTGTGTGTCCAATTTGCACTTGCAATGAAAGTGCGGAGAATTCCGGTGCCTTCTATTCCGAAGGCTCGAGTTCATCCTTGCTGATGGGCTCGTCAACAATGATATTCCTTTGAATCTCAATCACCAACCCCTTGGTGGTCTTCTTTTTTGCAAAACCATCCTCTCTCCTGTTTTGAATAAGTTCAATCGTCTCTGGAGCAACTTCTTCGCCCATTACCTTAAGAATCTCTCTATTTTGCCAATTGTCATTAATAGGTGTTTGGCTTTCGAAATTGATCTCACTTTCCCTTTTGAGTATTAACAGTTGCTCCTTGGATATCCACAGTTTGACAGCTTTGTTATAACGCAAACCCGATATAACATAACACAATTGGCCTTCAATCGTATCATCCTCTTCTTTGACTATCCCTTGAAGGGCCTTAAGGGTATTATCATGCCTGTCATAGAAGACGGTTGGTACGGTGGCGGAACTGCCCCAGGGGCCGGCCCCTGAGAATAAACTGCGATATGTTTTCTTTTTTCCGTGTGTTATTCCGTAGTAACCATTTGCGTTGGACCAAATACAACCGGTTTTATCACCTGAATAATTAGATCCGCGTCCTTCAATATATTTTGTCGTCCATTCCATGCAATAGATTTCCGGCCTTGCTAACCTCATAATAAGTGACGTTTTGGTTGCATAGCTCCTGTTGAATATGTTCTTAAACTCAGGATTCTGTTCCAGTTGTTCAACCTGCTCTTGCGTTAAATCAGGAAAATTATTGACATCAAAAATCAACGCCACATCATAATCTGCAATGACTTCGCAGACGGAACGGTAAGTCTCTAAAACATTATACGCTTCCTGAACTTTCTTGAGTATTTCAACCGCAGCCGGATCTGACGGTCGTGCTGCCTGTCCCGCCTTTTCTTTGTGAATATCTTTATAACCTTGTGTCTTACCAGAATCTAAAGGTAATTTCTCGGAAGTCGTTTCCTCAACAGTAAGATCGGCATATATAATACGATATTCGTCACTGCCCCTAGGCTTGTACCAGAAGATTGCCTTGTCACTATCACCAACAGTTATCCCCTTACCGGCATAATGCCAGTCGCTATCAGCATCAAGCATACGCGCAAACCTCATACCGTCTGAAACATGATTGTCGATCTCATTCATAATAGAGATCATATCTCTTCGCATTTCCACCACCTGGTTTTTAGATGGAACCCGACCATCTTTGCGCAATCTCTCCCTTTGATAATTGCTAAAATCCCTAATGATGTCTATCGTATCCAAAGAAGCGGGAAACCTGCCATCGACAAAATCCGCCCATATCCCAAGTGATTCGATAAAATCTTCTTCTCCGGGGATTAGCGGATTTGCAAGGGACCCTGTCGTACTTGGAGAATGCCTGAAATTATGTATGGCCTCCACAGCTTTAGCGGGAAAAACTTCGGGATATTTGGGCTGTTCGCTAAGATCGACGTCTGTAATAGTGAGATCACCATAAACAATCCGGCAGATTCCCAGCCCTTGGGGCCTGTACCAGAAAATCGGCGTATCACCATCACCATACTCAACGGCCTTACCTGCATAGTGCCAATCGCTATTAGAAGGCAACGACTGAATAAAAACCAGCCCTTGCGTTATGGGCTTCATCTTTTCGGTCATTTCCTGAATATTTTTAAACGGGTCAATTGCCAAATTCTTGTGTCTGGACATCGATTCATCCATATATCGCTGCTCAGCTTCTTTTTGTTGTTCCTTGATATCCAGTAATTGTTGCAAATGAGATTTGATATTCTCCGCTAACAGGCGCAGGTTGCCTTTGTTATCGTCATCCTGGATTACACCCTGTAATTGAGTTATATCCTGCTTTATTTCAACCAGCAATTGATGCAATTGTTCTTTGTCTTCAGGGTAGGCTTGACTTTCTTGCTCAAACATGTCACCTGTTAAAGCCGTGACAAATTCTGCGAGAACTTCCACATTAAAACTCAAAGCTGAAGGAAATTGTCCCCCTGTAGCATCGGACCAAACTTGTAACATCTCGATCAAATCTTTTTCCAGCGGCTCCGAGGCATCCATCTCCATTGTCCGGATGCTATAACCTTCGGGTATCTCAAGACTGAAAAGCGACTCATCCAACTCAACGTTAAAGTTAAAATCGCTCATAACCATTTTCATCTGCTTGCCAAACATCTCGGACATGTCATATTCAATTCGGACAGGCAGCAGACTCTCTCCATCGACCAAAAGCGTCATTTCGATCCCAAGCTCCTCCCTGAGCAGATAGCCATCGGTATTTACGCCATCGATTTGGAGCTCACCTAAGAACTCCACATCTCCATTGTTAGCATCCTGTGCTTGCTGAAGCTGCCTGCGAATATCAAAAAACATATTGGCTTCGCGTTGCTTCTCAATGGGCATATTCGCCATTTCAATCACCATGGCTGTCTTTTCTTCGGGCATCAGAGTAACAATGTCGCCCTTGTGTATATCGAAAATCTGAACCATTTCAACTGCCCCTGCGGTCTCGATACGCATCCTGGCAGGTTCGGCAAACATCCCTTTCATAGAGAACGAGGGTAGGTCATTCGGACCTTCGGTGGTAATTGTGAAAGTGGCTGTGCGGGCGGCAAGGAAAGAGCGAATAGCATCCGCAAGGGCAGGAGTTGTTACATCGATTGAGCTACCGAAATAATATATTCCAACAAATACCACAATAATTATAACTGCCGCGGCAATTTGTG
Source organism: Sedimentisphaerales bacterium (assembly GCA_030603595.1). Classification (GTDB taxonomy): domain Bacteria; phylum Planctomycetota; class Phycisphaerae; order Sedimentisphaerales; family Anaerobacaceae; genus JAFGCD01. Next base: position 17,457 of record JAUVXL010000001.1, read on the forward strand.
CCATTCTACTTTTCACAATGTATCTACAAATACTCGGCCGAACCTTGAGTGATGTTGCATGTCGTGCTTCTCTTATTACTTCCAGAGCATCATCGCATACCCACTTATCCATTTCCTCTGTGGTTGCAACTTCAAACTTCTTAATCAACTGTTCAGTTTTGTTATTAGGATTCATGTCGCCACCTTCTCATCTAAAAGTGACTGTAGTTTTTCCAGCCCATAACGGTATCTGCTCTGTATAGTATTGATTGATTTACCCTGCAACTCAGATATGTGTCTGAACTTCATGCCGCTTATTAAGTGCAATGTTATGACCTCTCTTTGTTCATATTTTAGCTGGACCAGTGCATTGTTGATACGCTCTGAGTACTCTGCTAATATGGCTGACTGTTCCGGCCTGGGTGAGCCGGAAACAGAATGTTCTGCTTGATCCGCGGCAAGATGCAATGGCTTAATCGCCTTGTTTATGTTCCGTGCCCGGTTAGCTACACATACCGCCAAATATATCTTCAGACTTCCAGTGAGTTCAAACTCTTCCATTGATTTTGCGAAAGTGACAAAAACATCATGCACAATGTCCTCGGCCACGCTTACATCATGCAAAAGAGCTGTTGCCAGCGTAAGAAGATAATTCTTGTATTTCTCATAGATGCGATTGAAAGCATTTTCGCTTCCTCGCTTGAATCTTCGGATAAGCAACTTATCTTCTAACACTTTAAGGACAGCCCAAATTTGACCAATAACAAATGTCTGTTACTATAAGAAACAATTGAAACGCATGTTTTAGTCTAAAAACACTACGGTTTTCTCCCAGATATTATTTTATCTGGGATTTCTAATCTAACATTTTGTGTTCAAGCTCTGCTATCCCGATGCATCGGGGCATGTATGGGCCTATATCTTATCGTTCGATACCCCTCTCACTATTACTCCATTCCTCTGCTCGTGTCAATTTATGCTGGAATATAGCAAATGCGGAAAAATTCAGGATTCCGGTGGACAAATCGGTCTGTCCGGACACTATGTTTATAGATTATATCGAGAAATCAGGAGCTTCGATTGATAAACCCAGGAAATATGGGTTTCCAAAAAAAAAGCTTGACATTTGCGGGGGCGGTGCAATACCATATCGCCATAGAATAACGTCAGGACGACGAAGGTGTCGCGGTTCTGCGAGTTGTAGCTGAGCCGCCGACCTTCAAGGATGTTCGAGGAGCCAGGATGGCTACAGTCATCATCACAAGTGGGCGGCACAAAGGCGAGTACCACCCCCTCGGCCATCGGACGAACGTCATCAGCAGGACCGAGAACGTTCCCATCAAGGCCCTGGATAGAACCGGAGAATTTGGGTAAAAGGATTGAGAAGGAGCTATTGGCATACCCATAAATGGAATTTGAACAGGATGTGTTCGTATGGAGATGAAGAGACTAAGCAGGATTGCTCTCGGGGTGGTTTGTTGTCTAACTGCAATTGGGGCCGAAGCGTTTGCGACGAGGATGAAGCCGCTGCGCGTTAGTGAAAACGGGCACTTTCTCCTTGAGAAGGGAGGCAAGCCGTTCTTCATATTGGCCGACACCGCATGGCCTCTATTCAGCGGTTTGAGCCGCAAAGACGTCATGTTTTATTTGAACGACCGCAAGACCAAGGGATTCAATACGATTCTGTGCAGTCTGCTGCACTTTTGGCCGAACAGCCAGACCGAGCCCCCCCCCAAACATCTCGTTTACGGCTTCTCGGCGTTCGACGGCAATCACTACGATTTGACCCGACCGAACAAACAGTACTGGAATCACGTGGACTGGGTCATGCAGCAGGCGCAGGAGAGGTCCCTGCGACTGGCTATCATTCCGTGCCGGTTTCGACACAGCGGCAGCAGGTGGACCCAACCCCTGACCGGCGCCGCTCAGACGCGTTTCGGAGAGTACTTGGGAATCCGCACCGGCAATTACAATAATATCATCTGGCTGTTCGGCGGCGACTACCCGCACGACCAGGACAAGCATGCCCTGCGCCTGATGGCCGAGGGTATTCGGTACTACGCCCCACAGCATCTTATAAGCTACTACAGCGACGATCTTTCTTCGAGCGGGGCGTTCGGGCATAACGAACGCTGGCTCGCCTTCAACTCGATACGCACCCACACCAAAGAGAATCCTGCAGAATACGCTTTGGTGCAGCAGGACTGGCATCGTGCACCCGCCAAGCCGACGTGGCTTGCCGAGCCGTACTACGAGCGCCCCGGCAGCCGATTCCCGGTGCGTCAGGCGGCGTGGCGGTCGGTGCTTAACGGCTCAGTAGGCTTCGGGTACGGAGTGAGTGACATGTTCGGCCTCGACAACGGCGATAATTGGAAAGAGATGCTGGATATGCCCGGCGGCAGCGACGTGCTGAGAATGCTTGATCTGTTGAAATCGCAGCCGTGGCACAGGCTTGTGCCGGACCATGCGGTCAAAGATAAGCTGCTGGCGGCGGTCGAGACCGATACAGATGTCTATTTCCCCTCTGCCTGCTCGGTGGACAGGGATTTCGGGGTGGTCTATCTGCCCGTCAGGGCGGCTATCGCAGTGGACATGGGAAAATTCGAAGGCAGTGTCGTCGGACGATGGTTCAGTCCAACGAGCATGAATTCCGTGGAAGCCGAGGGATCGCCGTTCTTCAACGCCGGCGTACACACTATCAGACCGCCGGAGCCGAACGAGCTGGCCGAAGCCGACCTTGTGCTTGTACTGACTGCAAGCAGCACCGCCGAGGCGAGCAGGGATTACACTACCGTCCTTGCTATCAGAGGAGACAAGTTCACAATAAACGGCAAGCGGACGTTCCTTTTCGGCATCAGCTACTACGGGGCGCTCGGGGCGCAGCCGGAGTTCGTCATCAGCGATCTGGACGATATGCAAAGATTCGGTATTAATTGGATTCGTGTCTGGGCCACGTGGGGGGCATTCGGCAATGACGTCACTGTCGTAGATGAGCAAGGCCGGGCAAGAGAGCCGTATATGTCGAGGCTAAAGAAGCTGGTGGCCGAATGCGACCAGCGCGGCATGATCGTGGACGTGACGCTCAGCCGGGGCAACGGCATCGTCGGCGGCCCGCGTCTGCAGTCACAGCAAGTGCATAAGCAAGCGGTCGAAACGCTCGCCACAGAACTCAAGGACCACCGAAACTGGTATATGGACTTAGGCAATGAGCGAAATATAACGGACAAGAGGTATGTGAGCATGAGCCAGTTGAGGGAACTGCGCAACGCACTTAAGCAAATCGATAAGGACCGCCTTGTGACGGCGTCGCGGGCGGGCGACATTCCGCAGTTGGAGTTGCAGGAGTATATTAAAAGGGTAGGCGTTGATTTTATCACCCCGCATCGGCCCCGGAGCAGCAAATCGGCCAAGCAAACGAGCAGGAAATCGTTCGAGTACATTACACGGATGAAGGAAATGGGGACTGTTGTGCCGCTGCATTATCAAGAACCTTTCCGCAGGGGATTCACGCGGGGCTGGGAGCCGACCGTCAACGATTTCCTGATCGACGCCAAAGCGGCGGTGGAAAGCGGCGCGGCGGGCTGGTGCCTGCATAACGGCGACCAGAAGGACAAACCCGAAAGCAAACCTCGCCGGTCGTTCGATATGCGCGAGCAGCGACTTTTCGACCAGCTCGATGACTTCGAGAAATCGGCTCTCGAGCAGATCTCGGAAGTCTTCAAAGGCAGATGAGAAGACCACCAAGTGCCAATCTGCGGGCCGGTGCACCGGCGGCGCCAAATGTTGGTTATATGTCGCCGCCGGCGCAACACAGGCGAGGCTCGGTGCGAAGATGGCGAGCCGGCCGATTGTGAGAAAATCGCGTCTATTCACCGGAGAACTCCTAACCAGGCGTAGCCGGAACCAAAGAGGGCGGGGGAATCCGACCTCGGTCGGGGCTTGGCCGTGACAGATAGAGGGAATGCGGAGATGAGGCCGGCGGCGAAGTTGTGAACGAGGGGAATTCGGGGTTGTTTGTGGGGCGAAGGGTCGGAGGGTGCGTGATTTGGTCTTTTTTTCTGGTTGACTGGATGGAGAATGGGCCGTAATATGGGAGGCGAAGTTAAAGATTGTTGGCTCGAGACGGCGGTAAGCCAGCCGTGAGATGAATAGCCGGGACATTGCATGGTGGCGGCTTGGTGTTGCGCGAGCTAATGTTTCCGTGAACGTTGCAGGATTAAATTTGACAGATGGCTGTGCTTGACTCTGGCGGGAATTTCCATGTGGGAAAAGATTCTGAAACTTGTCTGGGAAAACCGCACGTGGCTCTTTTCGGGAGGCGGAATCGTTGCGCTCGGGATGCTAGGGGCCATCTTCAGACCCCGCTTCATCAAGCGGTGGCTACGTCGTGGGAAGGAGATAATCAGCAGAGCAAAGTCGATAAAGACCGTCGCAGACAGCTCAACGAAGTACGAGATTATCAATGATGGGCTGGCGTTCTTCAGGAACACGGTGCGGGATGTGGCGTCCGCAGGTGGCGATGTGTTCACGACAGCCATATTCGAGAACTATCGGGCCGGAGACAAAGTGCGGGCATTCATTGAAAAGGATTTGCACGTCGCGGGAACGAATCCCTGTGAGTTGGTGTTCGTTCGTCTGGTCCTACTAGATGACCCATCAAAGGAGCACGATTGGATGCGTACGTTTCTGAAGCTCAAACAGACGGTGACACCCGATACGCACGGATTCGTTTTGAAACCAGTAGTCCTTCATGTGCGGGGGAGAGCTCGCCCACTAATAAGGTACCTTTCAAGCAGTGTTCCCAGGGCTTCAATTACACTCGCGCATCGCTGTGCCACAGAAGACGATGGTGAGAGGTATCTCACCTATCTGGGGTTATGGTCAGGCACGGTCAGCTCCAGCTTTGGACTTTTATGGTCATCAAAGGTTGTATACGAGAGGACGCAAAGCTTCCTGAATCCATTTGTTCAGAGGGCACACCGATATGAAGACCCTAGCCAAGTCCCGGATATCGGAGGAACCCCTGAGATGTCGTTAGTCCGGCGCGTCCAAGACTGTATCCTTGAGTTCGCGGAACTCCGTGAGGACATACTGCATGTTGGATTGTTTGGAAGCAGTGGGCTTTTGGCAGCGGGCAAGATTGAAACGGCGGACATAATACCTCACGAAGCAGACATCGATTTCGTGATAGTTGTGCGCTCCGACGCAAGTGTCGAGCGTCCATTTCGCAAGGATGTTGAGAAGGCAGTATTAGATGAGCGGTTTCCAGATGACCCCAGACTGGAAATTGAATGGTCTAATATAGATGGTAAATACTACGAACAAAGGAAATCAACTCACATAGATATACAGCTCCACTGCAAGGGGGACAGGTACTATTCCACGAAGGCTCCGCTTCTCGCATACTCGATTTTCGGTGCCGCTTACATTCCCATTTACTCCGCAGAGAAAGAACCAGTCCATCAACTCCTGAGTTTACCACAGAAGATCCTCAACGGCAAAGAACGGATCAACTTGGTGCTGAACTCCAAAGAGTACGGTCTTCGAACGGCTATTGGAAGAATCTGCGAGTATCTCACATATCCAAGCACCGACCCAAGTAGAGTCGCATGGATTCAGACAGCTAATGCGGTGTGGGCTCTTTCTGGCCAGCGGCCGTACACTCGCAATCAAGCAGTCGAATATTTGGAGGGGGCATGCGCATCGTTGGCTGGTTCTCATGACCTTGTCAAAAAGCTGAAAGAATTCCTGAACTCCACTATGGAAGATCGTTCAGAAGCGAAATCTCGTCGCTTGGAGTGCCGGAGAATATTGAGAGGAATGGAAGAAGTTCTCGTGGAGAAGTTGTCATGAAGCGAATCGGGATTGTAGGTGGTTTGGGCCCTCAGGCAACAGCGAACTTCTACACTCGCCTTGCGCTCGAAGGAAGCGCACTACTAGGTGTTAGACCGGCGATGATAATGTCAAGCGTACAGATTCAGATGGCCGAGGAAATGGGCTATCTTGAGAATACTGATAGTAGAATTCCTCCGTGTTACGAGGTGGTAATCGGAGATGCCATTGATGACCTCTGCCGCATTGGTGTGTCCGCAGTAGTTATGCCGTGCTTCTCTCTGACTGATGTTCTGAACCGAATGGCTATGGCCCGCGAGTTGCAGCCCATCAGTGCCTTCGATAGGGCTGGACGTAGCCTGTCGGATTTGCCTGGACCAAGGATAGGAGTGTTGGGAACGAGTCATGTACAGGACATGCTTCGGTCATTACTATCTGGGACTTTAACAGTGGTCAAGCCGTGTGCAGGTTTTCAGCGCAGAATTCTGGATATGATCTGTACTATCTTGACGGGAGGTAACCCTGTAGATTTGGCCAGTTCTTTTGAGGAAGTGTGCGAGGCTCTTCAGCATCAGGTCGATGGATATTTGATAGCCTGCAGTGAACTCAGCTTGATACCGAGACCATCAGGATTTGAGTTCGTGGACCTACTTGACGAATTGTTGCGAGAGACAATGTACTTCTGGGGCTCTCCAGATTGATTCTCTGCAGTTGAAGTGGCGCGAAACATCGCACCCTACATCTGGATTCCCGCTCGCCGATCGGGGTCGAGGACAAGCTTCGCGGGAATGACATCTATTAGGGAATGACATCTATTAAGTAGCAGTTGTCAGTAGCTCTTCCTTACAGCATCCAGCCGTTGTGGAATTCTGGTTTTATGTATTGGTCGGCTTTGTCGGAGTTTGTGGCTTTCATTTTTTTGGCGTTCCAGGCGAGCTTTTGTTTTGTTCGCATGGCTACGTTGCCTAATAGGATTACTTCTGTCATTGGGCCGGAGTAGTCGAAGCCTCCGTGGGGTTGTTTGCCGCCTTTGCAGGCGTCTATCCAGTCGCGGTGGTGGCCCTTGGAGCGTGAGAGGGTCTTGGCGGGGCGTTTGTATTGCTTCATCTTATTCTCGGGAATGATCCTCGGGCTTCCGCCCCAGCCGTCGGCCATTAATTTGCCCTTGTCGCCGACAAAGAGAATGCCGTTTCCGCCGCCTGCCAGTTGGCGACCTGGTTCGAGTTCTTCGGGGCGAGGAGGCATGAGGCCGCCGCCGTACCACGTGAGTTTTACCGGGGGCATATCGCCGCGTGCGTGGAATTGGTAGTGGACTATAGAGCCGAAGGGGGTTGTCTCGGAGTTGATATTGGTCGCGCTGGCTTCGACGCTGTAGGGCTGGCCGAGCTTGAGTGCCCAGAAGGCGGGGTCCATATTGTGGCAGGCCATATCGCCTATCGCGCCTGTTCCGAAGTCCCACCATCCTCGCCAGTTGTACGGGGCGTAGGCGATGTGATACGGTCGCTTCTTGGCCGGGCCGAGCCATAGGTCCCAATCCATCCCGGCGGGGACAGGCTGCGTTTCATCCGGCCTTTTCATACGAAAGCCGGCCCAATCGAGGCCTGTGTGGCTCCAAGCGTGTACCTCGCGGACATCGCCGATTGCGCCGTCCCAAATCCATTCGCAGGTCAGGCGGATGGTCTCGCTGCTGTGGCCGTGGTTGCCCATCTGCGTTGCGACCCCGGCCTTGCGGGCCGCCTCGGTGATCTTGCGGGTCTCGTAGATCGAGTGGGCCAGGGGCTTTTCGCAATAGACATGCTTACCCCTGTTAATGGCGGCCATAGCTGCGGTGGCGTGCGTATGGTCGGGGGTGGCTATGAGGACGGCGTCGATGCTCTTTTCCTTTTCGAGCATCTTGCGAAAATCGATGTAAACGACACAGGGTTTGTATTTGGCGGTTGCCGGCTTGCTTTTGTAGCGGTCGTCGATGAGCTTTTTGACGGGTCCGCGTCCGGCCACGCCGCGATAGTAGAATCGGCTGTAGTCGGCCTGCTCGGTAACATCGCAGATTGCTGTTACCTGGACGTCGGCGTGCTGGAGGAGGGCATTTGTATTGTGCCTGCCCTGGCCGCCGGCGCCGATGACGGCGACGTTGAGCTTGTCGCTGGGGGCTGTATATCCGCGGGCGCCTAATACGTAGCGGGGCACGATGGTAAAGGCTGCGGTCGCCGCGGCGGTGCGGCTGAGGAAATCACGCCTGGATACTTTAGCGTTTGCGGACTTGGCGGGTTTGTTGTTGGTCTTCATTCTGACACCTCTAAAAAGCAATACACTCGAATCATACCAGAGACAGAATCCCTTTTCCAATGTGCGGAAACATTATAACAACAAATGGCAAGAGCGACAACAGTGCCAATCGACTATGAATAACTTGCCCTCTGTACAAGCCCGATTCTTCGGCTGCGTCTCAGAATGACAAATCCAGTTTTGTGAGACTGCCTAATAGTCGCACCCCCTCGGCGTTAGAGTTCGAGTGTCGATTTTCCCTTGGGCAGGTCGAAGCAGACGGTGATATTGCCGTCATCGGCGTGCCATGTGCCTGTTTTCAATAGCAGAGGTTTCTTGACGCGATTGAGTTTAACAGGAGTAGCGTTTACGGCAAGCTTCGGGATACCTGATGCGAAGCTTTTGAGCCGAACGGTGAATCCGGGTGTGGCGAACGGCGCATTGAATGTCACACCGGCGCCTTTTCTTTCGATCTTTGTCAACTCCTTGGCGGCCCAGTAGCGAGAGATTTCGCTTAGCTTCATCCAGATCAGGTTGTCGTAGCGGCTGTGGACTCGGCGGACTACTTCCTTGAAGATGTTGAAGCCGATTTCTTCGCCGTTGTAGTATATGCCGGGCCAGTGGCAGACGAGAATTGCCGGTTCGCCCTTGTCGATTACCTGGCCGAGCCTGCCGCCCTTTAGGTCTTCGGTGATGAACTTATCGACCGATCCGGGGACCAGGCCGTCCCAGCCACCGAACCAGTCGCCGGTGCAGCCGATTATCGAGACGACGCATTTGGGATCGTCGCTATCGAGACCGGAGGCATACTGGACGAGAGGAGTGACGCTGCGGTCATTTGTGAAGAGATCGCGGAAATAGTGGGGGATCTCGGCGTTGAAGACGTCACGGCATGATTCGAGCGTTGCCTTGGCGAGGTTGTCACGATTCTGGCCGCCGAACCCGCCGGGCGTTGTTATGCCCTCGCAATCGAGGCCGACGTTTTTGAGGATTCGCAGGGCGTAGGTCATGTAGTCGGTCAGCACTTCGGCGGATTTATCCTGGCTCCAACCCCAATTCTCCATAAACTTCTCGGTTGCCTGGGGATATGGCTGGCCGGTCGCCAGATCGATGACCCGCGTGTGCGTGACCATCTCGGGGTGGATGTCCCAGTTGGGCATCATGAATTCGCGGACGAGCTTGATGCTTTGGTCGAGGTCTTTTCTCGACCAGCCCGGCAGGCCGCGGTCGAGCCTGCCGACGCACGCCGGGTACGGAACGATGCTGTATTTGCCCTTGACGCCGTGATCGCGGCACCACCGACCGAACTTGCGAACGAAAGAATCCGGTATTTCACGGGGCAACTTGCGCCAATCTTGCTTGTAGTTATTCGGCCATACCTCGGCGAACTGCGGGATGCCGAAGTGCGCCAGGTTCACCAAACACGTCGAATCGTCAATGATTAAGCTCATAGGCGCGCGGTTCTGCGGATTGAGCACCTTAACACCAGCCGACTGATACGGCCGCTCGCCCTTGGGCTGGCCTACAGCACGGCCACTATTCAACAGAACCGCCCCCCCCGCCGCTACCGCCGCGGCCTTGACAAATTCACGTCGAGTCATTTCTTCTTGTGCGGACATAATGTTACCTCCTATGGTTGCACCGTTTTTTGAGCTTTACCATCCCCAAGCTGCGCTTGAGGCTGCCACCCAGACGCATTTCCAAACAGAGAAACGTTTGTGGATTCCCGCTCCCCAATCAGGGTCGAGGACAAGCTTCGCGGGAATGACAGATCGAACGATTTCTTCCTATCAGATACTCTAAGTTTTTGTTTTTGGCAGAGGGAATACCTCAGATTTTGTTCTGGCGGTTGTTAGCATTTCGGTCATCTTTGCGAGGATTTTGGGGTTCTCTTTGCCTACGTCATTTTGTTCTCCGATGTCTTGGGCGAGGTTGTACAGTTCGATCTTTCTGCCGGGCCTTGTGCGGACCAGCTTCCAATCGCCCATTCTGATTCCCTGCCTGCCGCCAAGCTCCCAGTATAGATGGTCGTGGGTTTTCTGTTTTCGGCGGTTGCCCAGGAGTGTCGGCAGGTATGAGATTCCGTCTATATTTGCCGGCGGTTCGGCGCCTATGATTTCACAGGCGGTTGGCAGGAAGTCCCAGAATGCGGAGACGTGGTCTGTTTCGGAGCCGGGCTTGATTTTGCCGGGCCAGCGTGCGATGAAGGGCACGCGAATGCCGCCTTCATAGACCGAGCCTTTGAGGCCCCGCAGCGGACCGGCACTCTCGAAGAAGGCCGAATCGGCACCGCCGGCATAAGTCGGGCCGTTGTCGCTGGTAAAGATTACGAGCGTATTCTTATCAAGCCTGAGTTTTTTGAGCAGGGACATGATTCTGCCGACGTCTTTATCCATTCGCGTGACCATGCCGGCGTAGCAGGCCCGGGGATTTTCGTGTGGGATGTAGCCCTTCTTGCCGTCGTAAGGCGGGTCGGGCCACTTGCCTTTGTACTCGGCCAGCGAGTCCTCCGGCACCTGGAGCGCAACGTGTGGGATTGTGAAGGGGACATAACAGAAGAAGGGCCTGTCTTTGTTGGCCGTTATGAACTTGAGGGCCTCCTTGGCGATCAGGTCGTGCGAATAGACTTGCTCTTTGCCGTCCTTGTTGGCTTCGATCCATTCGATTTTATTGTCCGACCAGAGGTGGTTGGCATAGTAGGTGTGGGCCTGGCGCTGGCAGATATAGCCGTAGAATCTGTCGAAACCCTGCTTGTCGGGCTCGCCGGTGGTTCCGACTCGGCCGAGGCCCCACTTGCCAAATGCTCCGGTCGTATAGCCGGCGTCTTTTAGTATCTTGGCGACCGTTACAGTGCCCGCCTCCAACGGCCACTGCCCCCCTATCGTCGAGCCGAGCTTCCATCCTTCGGCGCCTCCGACCTGCTTGTTGCCGCGGACCTGGGAGTGGCCGGTGTGCAGCCCGGTCATCAGGGTGCAGCGGGATGGGGCGCAGACGGGGTTGCCGGAATAGTGCTGGGTGAATTTCATGCCGGCGTCGGCGAGCTTGTCGATATTGGGCGTCTTAATTTTCTTCTGCCCGTAACAGCCAACCTCGGCGTAACCAAGGTCGTCGGCGAGGATATAGACGATATTGGGCTTGCTCTTGTCGGCCGACGAACGAGCTGACAGGCTCGTGCATCCGGACAATGAAAGGCCTGCAGCGCCAAGGCCTACGGCTCTTAGAAAATTGCGACGTGAAATTGCTGTCATCATCTTGCTCCTGTAAGCTCAGAAAAAACGGTTGTCGTCAAAATTCTACACGAAAGCCGGGCGAATGGAAGTCTATTCTGCAGAGTCCGACTTTCGCTTCGGCGTCAGCTTGCGCCCCGGCAGCGATAGTCTCGCCCTTGGATCATACGCCGGGTTTGCCTGTGGCACAACGGCCTCAGTCTCATCAAGGAAGCGCCCGATCATCGCATCCAATTCTTTGACTATCTGCGGGTGTCTGGCGGCCAGGTTGCTTTTCTCGCCGATGTCTTCGGAAAGATCGTAGAGTTCATAGCGATTCTTTTGCTCCGGGCCGTCGGCGTAGAAGCGGATTAGCTTCCAGTCGCCCTTTCGAACGTAAGTTGAGGGCTGGAAACCCTCTTGATTGGCCGGGCCGTGCGGAAAGTGGCAGAAGATCGCATCGCGTCGCAGCGTGCCGCCCTTCAAAGCCGGGACAATGCTGATACCGTCGAAATGCTGCCCCGCTCGACGCTCGATATCTGTCATCTCAAGGATTGTGGGGTAGAAATCGATGCTTGAGATGATTTGCTCGCTCTTTGAGGCGGGCTTGGTGACTCCGGGCCAGATGATTATGCATGGCTCTCGCGTTCCGCCTTCGTAGATAGTCGCCTTTCCGCCGCGTAGCGGGCTGTTGCTGGTTACGGGGAGGTCGGGATAGCATTGCCTCGAAGGCCAGTGGATGCCTCCGTTGTCGCTGAAGAATACTATTATTGTGTTTTCGGCCAATCCGAGTTCGTCGATTGTCTTTACGACGCGGCCGACGTTGGCGTCCAGCGTTTCGATCATGCCCGCGTTGACGGGCTGTCGCTGCTGGTCGTCCGGTCTTGCCTTGTTCTTGTACTTCTTCTCAAGCTGCGGCTTGGCTTCGTGCGGGGCGTGGACGGAGAAGGCCCAGTAGTTTACGAAGAACGGGCGGTCCTTATTCGCCTTGATGAAGTCGATGGCTTTGGCGGCAACGATATCTTCAATGTGATCGCCCTTCTCGCCCTGGTTTATCGTCATCTTGGGGGTTGTGTGCCACGGGGCGAGATAGTGCTTGGGCGGTCCCGGGCCGTGCCAGTGGGGTATATCGACGTCAAAACCGTGATGCAGCGGGTCGTAAGGCTCGGGCCCGAGATGCCACTTGCCGAAGTGGGCGGTGGCGTAGCCCGCATCCTTGAGGGCCTCTGCCAGCGTGTAGTAGCCGGGCTTGAGGCGCGTCAGGGAATTGGCGACGAGCCATTTCGAGCGCGGCGAGGCCTTTTTTTGCAGGGATTTGTCGAGAACGAGATTTGGCAAATGACAGGCCGGAGACGTAATGCCGATGCGGGCGGGGTGCAGGCCCGTGAGAATGCTCGACCGCGTCGGCGAGCAAAGCGGATTAGCCGCGTAGGCATTCGTGAACATCATGCCGCGCTTAGCCAGAGCGTCGATATTGGGCGTCTCGTAGAAAGTGCTGCCATAGAGAGAAGTATCCCGCCAACCGAGGTCGTCTGCGAGAAAGAATATGATATTTGGCTTATCGTTAGGCTCATCGGCAAAAGAGGACGATTTGGGAAGCGACATAGCGGCGATGCCAACGCTGAGGCCCTTTAGAAAATTGCGACGGGACATCGAGGTCATTTTCTTGCTCCTGAAAAAGTCGAATGCTTCCGCACAATTGCAGGTTAGGGCTGCTTAGCCGGCGAAACAGGGACAAATTTGGCCTTTACGCCGAACTGCATTTTGGGTGTTCCGCTTTCGTGAGCGCCAATGTCCGGGTGGTTTTCGTTCACTGGCTCGCAGAAATTCGGAATAACCTCTGCGGCATCGATTCCCATGCTCGACGGCGCCAACTGGAACATGCCTTTTTTCGTCTCAAAATCAAAACCTGCTCCCTGCACATAACGCGGCATCCCTTTCAGGCCATGTTTCTCATGTCCTGGCGGGAAGGCGGCGGAAACAAGATCATAGTCAAAATCATTGCCCTTATGGTCGGAGCTGACGGCGATACTGCGAGTGTTTTCGGGGCGGACATGCAAGATGTTGTTTCGCGTCGTGCAGTGCCTTATAATCCTGCCGCCCCCGCCCAATCCGTTGCAACCTTTGTTACCTTCCTGGAGAATCGTATTATTGAAGATATACTGAGTGCCGGACATCCAGTCGGCGCTGCCTGCATAGCCCATCTTGAGGAAATTGCCGTGGGTCATATCCCAACTGCTGCCGGGCGGGCTGAAGCTCGAACCGGATATGTTCCGCCAGATATACAACGGCCCGACTGATATGGCGGCATTTCCTATTGCCATGAGCGTATTTTCGATGTAGTTGTTCCATACGCGTATGTTTCGGCCGTTTCCTTCGACTTCAATCCCGTCGTCCCAGCAGTCGGCAATATAGTTGCAGTAGATGTCGCTGTCGGCTCCCGGAAATCCTCGATAGCTCCCATTGGAGCCGGCGCCCAGGATGTCGTTGTAGTAATGGTTCTCGTCCGAGAAGAACTCGTTGTAGCGGATGACGTGATTGCCTTGCGAATTGAAGAAGACAACGCACTGGGGTCCTTCCGGGTGATAGGTCTTATTCTTCTCGGCCCAACTATTGCTGTCGGACGAAGGATGGTGAATCTTGCAGCGCTGAATAGTCACCGAACGGATATCCTTGTTGTTGGAGAATACACCCGCCTGGTAGTTTCGTCCGAAACCGGTTTCGTCGCTGCTGCCCCACTTGCTTATATCGCAGTCTTCGATAACGATATGGTGGCCTCGGAAAATGCGAATGGCGTGTTCGGTAACATTGCGAACGGTGAAGCCTCGGAGGATAATATAGCTGCCTTGCACCTCGATTCCATGCTTTGCGTTATTGGCCGTGTCAATCGTGCATCCGGCGCCGTCGAAAAGCACATAGGCATCGGGGCTTCCCGACCGATTCACTACGAGCGGCGTGTCGCGATCGGAGACCTTGACCGTGGACGCCACAGGGAAGTTCTCGCTCCATGTGGCGCCTCTGCATTCTGTTCGCACGTCGGCTCCTTCGAGAGTCAATGCTATGTCATAGGTTGTCGCCGGGGTGAGATTCACAATGCTGCCGCGATAGTCGGCTTTGCATTCCGGCGTATTGACCGGGTGGTACAGCAGCGGAAAACCCTCGTTCCAGTGCTCCTGGCCTGCTTTACGGTACTTCACTAATACCCGGCGTTCTGCGGACCCTTGCGCCGGCGAGAAGTATATGCCTATACAGTGGAATGTGGGAACCAGGAAGGCGTTGGCTTCATTCTTGGAGTGCTCGGCCTGTGCCGAGGTCATCAGGATAAGCGATAAAACGCAGGTGGATATCATCATAAGCGATTGTCCTTAAAGATACGATCTCAATAATACCACAACATCCGGCTTCATTCCAACTTCTCCGAACAATCCAGATCGGATTATCACTGCTGCAATCATTTGCTCATGCTTCGCAAAACCCAAAAGCCCAAGACCAAATCAGCCTTTGGCTCCTCGGATTATGTTTCGATTGCCGTCGGTCCAATTGTCTCTGTACCACGTGCATTGCTCGAACGTATCATTTAGGGATTCCATTTTGGCCGCGAGCATTTTGCGGAATCGCTTCATTGTTCCAGCATGTTTGGCATCGCCGGCGAGATTGGTCGTTTGATACGGATCGTTCTTGTTGTCGAAGAGCAGTTCCGATTTATCCACGCGATAGATGGCGTATGTATATTGCTTGTCGCGCAGGGCGCGCCACTCGTGGCCGTTCTCCCAGGCTGCGCAGGCGCCGGTATTCTGGAGGAAAGCGGCCTGCGGTTCGGGCCCTTTGCGTCCGAGCGCGCAACGGCTGAGATCCATCCCCTCGGCGTCTTTGGGGACCTTCAGGCCCATCAGCGAAAGGACCGTGGGCATGATATCGACGGTTGAGAGGCACGCATCCGAGACCAATCCCGCGGGAATCCTTTCTGGCCAGCGGATTAGGAAGGGTATGCGTGCGGCCTCTTCGTAGAAGATGTTTTTGGCCCGCCTGCCTTGTGCGCCGAACATTTCGCCGTGGTCGGAGGTAAAGACGATAATCGTATTTTCGCCAAGTCCGGCCTTGTCCACCGCGTCCAGGAGGCGAGCCATATTCCAGTCGAGGTTGGCTGTCATCGCGTAGTAGTTGCGGCGCCATGTTTCGATGTTCTTACGCTGGTTGGGATTGAGGCGGCCCCACCCGTCGGCGTATTTGTCGTTTTTGCCCTTGTAGTTGGGCGGGTTGGGCAGCGAGACCGATTCGAACATCTCTCTGTACTTCGCGGGCACGTTGTTCGCCGACCAGGGGTCGTGGGGTGTGCCGTAGGATAGGAACGCGGCGAAAGGTTTTTCGGATTCAGCAGCGCCGCTGAGAAAATCGATCATCATATCGGTCTGGGCGTCGGGCTCGTAAACATCGTCGCCGTAGAAAATTTTCTTGGGCGAATCGGTGTGGTAATAGGCGTTGTAGTAATTGTGGTGAAAACCATAAGCGGCCCAGTAGCCATCAAAGCCGAGGCGGTTCGGGCCCGGGGGCGTGAAGCTGTTCTTCGGATCGGAATGATTGCCGAGTTGATTGGCGTAGAGGTGCCATTTGCCGATATAGCCGGTCTGATAGCCACCCCGCGTCAGGACGTGGCCGAAGCATTCGTGGTCGGTTCTCATGCGAAGTTCGTTGATTACCATGCCCGTGGAGGTTGTATATTTGCCGGTAAAGAGGGACGCTCGATAGGCCGCACAGACGGGCATATTGGAGACGGCATTTCGGAAATTCACGCCCTGCGAAGCCAACTTATCGAGGTTGGGCGTCCGCGCGTTCTTATCGCCGGCGTAACCGCAACGCGTATAGCCTAATTGGTCGGCGAAGATAAAGAGCAAATTGGGCCGCCCCGCCGCTTTGGAATGTCGCTTTCCGGCCAGAGGGGTACATGAACCTAAAGTTATGCCGGCGCTGCCGAGGGCGGCGGCTTTGATGAAATCACGTCTTTTCATTTGTAAGTCTCCGTATCTGTTTTCGCCTCGGCTGTAGTCGGCCCCCACAAATAGGCCAGGCCAAAAGTGATTGCCGTGCCGATTACTATCAGCCAACTCCAGCCGAGGTTCAGTTTCCCTTTTTGTATCATTATCAGCAGCGCGAGGCATACGCCGGCGCTGACGAGCATGGCAGGGATATTAGAGAAATTGGCTCTTCGCCGCGTAAGCAGGCCTAGCAGGAAAACGCCCAGCAACGGGCCTCCCGTGATCGAGAGTATCTTAAACGCAAACCACAGGATATTATCCACCGGGGCACAAGCGAATGCGATGGCCGCCAGCACCAGCCCGAATCCCACCACTCCTATTCGCGAGACCAGCAGGTAATGCCTCTCGGATGCGCCTTTGCGAATCAACGGCCGATAGAAATCGCTGACGAATGACGACGTCAGCGAGCTAAGCGGCGAGTCGATGCTGGCCATTACTATCGCGCCGAGCACGAGGCCCTTGAGGCCGACCGGGAGAACCATCCGCGTGAAATGCGGAAAGATCTCTTTGAGGTTCTCCGGCAGGGACAATGAAGGATTCTGGGAATAGAAGACGAAGAGCAAAGTCCCGACTATCAGATACAGCCAATAGACCGGCAGGGCTGTGAGGATGGTGGCGATAATGGTCTTCTGGCTGCTCTTTCGGGTATCGACGGTGAGCAGTCTCTGGACCATTTCCTGGTCGGTCCCGAAGGATACCAGGCCAATGAAGAAACCGCCGGCGAGCCATGCCCAGAATGTGCTGGCGTCTTTAAGGTCGAACGCAAAATGGAATGTGCTCAGACGTCCGGCCTCGTCGGCGGTCCGGACGGCGGCGGCAAGCCCTCCGTCGATACGGCTGATGAGATAGCCGGCCACGACAATGCCCGCGACAACGAAAAAGACGGCCTGGTATGCGCCCGCCCAGACGACCGCCTTGATGCCGCCGAAGGCGATAAACGCGATGCTTACGACGGTGAACAAGGCAATCGTCGCAGTTAGAGGCCAGTCCATGATGACGCCGACGGCCATGCAGGTCGCATAAAGGCGAACGCCCGAAGCGATTAAACGCGTCGCGAAGAAGAACAGCGAACCGGCGTACTGGGTGGCCGGGCCGAAACGGTGACGAAGGAACTCGTAGATGCTCGTGCAGTTGTATTTGTAAAACGCGGGGATGAATAGAAAAGCCACCACGACCCTTGCAAGGGCCAGGCCGACCAGGAATTGAAGGAAGCGCCAGTTCTCTTCGTAGGCGGTGTGGGGGATGCTCACGACAGTCAGAGCGCTGATCTCGGTTGCAACGAATGACAGGCACGCAACAACAGGCGGGATGCGCCTGCCGCCGAGAAAAAAATCGTTCGTATCCTTCTCCTCGCGCCCGAAGATATAAGAGATCACGAACAAAAGCACAACAGCAACGCCGACGATGCTCCAGTCCAACCCGCCAAGACTTGTCTGAGCAATTACGAGATTCACAGCGCCTCCTCAATAGCCCTTCGCAGGAATTGCCTGGACTGATCAAGTATTTTGACGGCGGTAGTCATATCGACCTTGCGAAAGTGCATCACGATAGCTGTTTTGACTTTTCCCTCGGCGGCATCGAGCAGTTTCCTGGCCTTGGCGCGGGAAAGGCCCGTTAATTCCATGACGATTCGTATAGACCTGTCGCGGAGCTTTTCGTTCGTGGCCCGCAGGTCAACCATTAGATTGCCATAGACCTTGCCGAGTTTGATCATAGCCGCGGTTGTAAGAGTGTTGAGCACGAGCTTGGTGGCGGTTCCGGCCTTCATTCTCGTCGAGCCGGTAACGACCTCGGGGCCAACGACCGGATTGATTATGATCTCTGCGGGGATGTGCTCGACGGCCTCCGGCGCGCAGGTGATGAAGACGGTCCCTGCCCCGATTCTGCGGGCGCGCTTGAGCGCGCCGTGCACGAAAGGCGTCATACCGCAGGCTGCCAGGCCGACGACGACATCGACGGCCTTGACCTTTTTCTTATCTATGGCCTCTGCGCCGTCCTCGGGATAATCCTCGGCGCCCTCGGCCGAGCGCACGAGTGCGCCGCGCCCCCCTGCTATTATGCCCTGGACCATCGAAGGCAGGACGCCGAAAGTGGGCGGACATTCCGATGCGTCCAGAACACCCAGCCGGCCGCTCGTGCCTGCGCCGACGTAGAACAGCCGCCCGCCCCTGCGAAACCGTTCGACAATCAGGTCAACCGCCGCGGCAATGCGCCTGCGCTGCTTGGCCACCGCAGCCGGAACCAGCACATCCTCGGCGTTGATCAACTCGACGATCTGCTGCGTTGACATTTCGTCGATGTTCTCGCTTCGGCGATTACGCTTTTCTGTAGTTGGAAGAGTTCTTCGTCTGCTCATTATGCAGGCACTATCTTTCCCATAATAACGGCCTTCTCGGCGCCGGTGGCGGTTGGTATGTTGTTGGGCAGTTCCTTGATCGTTGCGTATGCCAGCAGCGCGAATGAAACCGCCTCTTTGGCGTCAACGCTGATTCCAAGCTCGTCCGTCTTGCGAATCTTAACGTCGGTTAGCTCCCGTTGCAGCATGTTCACGAGGGTCGCATTGTGTGCCCCGCCGCCGCACAGGATCATTTCGTCGGGCATAGCAGGCAGGAAACGCCGATACGCCTGAGCGATGCTAACGGTGGTAAAAGCGGTTACAGTGGCCACGATATCGGCGTTGGCCAAGCGGCGCTTTCGGGCCTTCTTATAAATACCGTCGGCGAATGCGAAGCCGAACTCTTCTCTGCCGGTCGATTTCGGCGGGCGGCGGCGAAAGAACGGATGTCGCAGCAATTCGCTTAGTAGCTTCGCATCGACGCTGCCCTTTGCCGCCATTTTTCCCTTCGCATCGTATCGCCGTCCGCCGCGGCTTCCGAGTGCGACTATGCGGTCGATGACCATATTCCCCGGCCCCGTATCGAAAGCGATGACATCGCCCTGACGACAGCACGCCGGCAGATAGGTAACATTGGCGATGCCGCCGATATTCTGGACGGCGCGAGATAACTGCTTGTGATTGAAGAGGATATAGTCTGCATAAGGAACCAGCGGGGCGCCCTGGCCTGCGACCGCCATATCCCGCGGGCGAAAATCGGCGACCGTGGTAATACCCGTGCGTTGGGCGATTATCGAGGGCTCGGCTATCTGCAGGGTCGAGCGTATCGCCTTTTGGCCGTAACGTTTCGGCTTGGGGCTGTGATAGATCGTCTGGCCGTGCGAGCCGATCAGATCGATCGACCGCATGGCGATGCCGCTCTTTTTGCAGACCTTCGCCACGGCGTCGGCAAAAAACTCGCCCAAGACGAAATTGTAATGGCAAATATCGTCCAGCCGTCCCGATTCCGGCTCACAGAGCCTGAGGACTCGCCTCCGCAAGGCCGGCGGGTATGGATAAACATCAAAAGCCAACAAGCGAGCGGCGACACCGCGGGATTCGTCGATATCCACGACAGCCGCATCCACGCCGTCCGCCGACGTGCCGGACATCAGCCCGACCACGCGCAATCTCTTCTTTTCTGCGAGCTTAGCAATCCGGTTCATCGTTGCCATCGTATCCTTACACTGAGATCGTGTCAGAATCATATCTTACATATCTCTGGTTCTCTGGATTCCCGCTTTCGCGGGAATGACAGAGGAGAGACATTCATTTTGCCTGGCACTCTTGGCCAGTAATAATTGCAGCGCATCAATTGCCAATCTGCGAGCCGATTATAAGGGCATCCGAGGCGATTGGCAATACGCCGGTTAAGAACACGTCTGCCGAATATCAAAAACCAAATTGGCTATTGGGGCGTCTTGGCGAATCGAAACTTGCGTTTTGCGCTCACAAGCCCCGACCGTTAGGGAGGGGGTAAATCCCGGCGCCCCTGGGGGACAGGCTTACGCTTAGGGCTTGTCGCAGCATCGCAGCGTCCCTTTGGCCTGCCGGCAGCCAAGAGGCGATAAATGCATTTATCAGCAGGTTATTGCAGCGGAAGTAGCGTTGTAGTATTAAGATGGTATGAATAATGCTCGGCCCCGGCCGATGGGCGTAGTATCGAATGGCAGTGGTGTATTTGGAGGCCGTTAGATGTCGGATGCAGTTGAACGAGCTGGGAAGTTCTTGAGCGAAGAGCGGGCGTTTCGATTGGGGAACCTGCTCACAGAATCGTTTCACCCGAAGACGCTGGAGCTTTCGCGGGTTGCTCGAAACGACATAGGCAAGGCGATTCGTATGCTGCAATCGGTCGATGATGAGATCGGCCCGGCCATGCAAAAGGTCTTCGCTGAGGATGTGTTTGCCGAGCTTGTCGCGGCTTTTGTCGGGGCGATGAAAGAAGACAAGCGGATTTATTTCACCGGGTGCGGCTCAACGGGGCGTTTGAGCATACTGCTGGAGGCGGCGTGGCGACGGTTCTGGCGCGAGCACGGCGATATATCGGCTAAGATGCCCGAAATGGAGGGCCGCACGATAAGCGTGATGGCGGGCGGAGATTTCGCACTCATAAAGGCCGTCGAGGGATTCGAGGATTTCCCCGATTTCGGACGATACCAGTTGAGGCAGGCCGGAGTCCAAGCCGGCGATGTTGTCGTTGCGATAACCGAAGGCGGGGAGACGCCGTTCGTAATCGGGACGGCGTGGGAGGGACTCGATGCGGGAGCGGAGGTATTTTTCGTATATAATAACCCGACGGATACACTGCGCAAGCACGTGCAGCGGTCGCGTGAGGTAATCGAGGAACTCCGCATCAGGAAGCTCGACCTGACAACGGGGCCGATGGCTATCACCGGCTCGACGAGGATGCAGGCGACAACCGCCGAGTTGCTCGTCGTCGGCGCCGCACTGGAAACTGCCCTCATTCGATTCCTCGAAGAGCACCTGCCGGAGCCGGATATGGCGAAACTTGGCTTACAGGCTCGGAGCGGCGACGATTACAATCGGCTGTTCGTAAATCTGCTGAGCGAAGTTTGCCGCCCCGCCGCCGTTGATGCGATGGCCCGTGTAACCGAATTTGAGGAGAACATCTACCGCCGAGGCGGCCTGGTGACATACATGACCGATTGGGCACTATTGGACGTACTGACGGATACCACGGAGCGCTCGCCGACGTTCATGCTGCCGCCCTTCCGCCGCAACGACGACAGCTTATCTCCGCGGTCCTGGGCGTTCGTTAAGGACCCCTTGCGTGCAACGCAGATCGCCTGGCGCGAGATGCTGCAGCGCGAGCCGCGCGGACTTAACTGGGAACGAGAGGTTTACGAGCAGTTGGACGCCCCGGCCGCTTTGAAAGAGACCCCGCTGCGACTCGACAACACCGAGATATACAAATTCCAGATAGGCGACGAGCCGGATGACTCGCGCACGGATGCGCCGGATTCGGCGCTGGTAGTGATTGACGTCGGAAGCCAAACGGGCGATTTCGCGAGCAGTGCCCTTAAAAGATTCGGCGGCGAATACAAAAAAACAGCAGCTATGACTATCGGCTCGGCCGGCGAGCATGATGCGGATGACGTATTCGAGTTTCGCTGTGAACTGCCGAACTCGCCGCTGCGGCTCTGGGATCATCTCGCCGTTAAACTCATCTTGAACACCATTTCCACGGCGACGATGGTGCGCATGGATCGCGTCATAGGCAACGCGATGGTCTGGCTGTCCCCGAGCAATAAAAAACTTATAGACCGGGGATCCAGGCTCATATCGCAGCAGACCGAATGCAGCTACGAGCAGGCGTGCATCGAACTGCACATAGCAATAGAACAAGTGCAATCACACCGGGAACAGGGCCAAGACGTCCCCTCACCGGTCGCGCTGGCTATTGAAAGGATAAAGACAAACCACAACAAGTATTGACTCACACCGACCGGTTTTCAAAAGAACGCAACGATAAGTCCGCATGCCACCGCAATACAGCACACCGTGTCATTCCCGCGAAAGCGGGAATCCACTCACACGCCACACTGCTGGATACCTGCTTTCGCAGGTATGACAAAAGGCGAATCGGTTAGTCTGAGTAATTGACGAAGTGAATTGCCCGCCCTTCCCACAAGTCACTCAGGGTACAACAAATACTTTTTTCGGATTTGCAGAAAGGCTTTGAGCCTGGCCTGCCAGCTTTCTTTGAGGCTTTGCAGTGATGAGCCGCTTGCAATGGCGTTGCGCACGTTAGCAGTCCCACACAAACAGTCGAAGTGCTCTGCCCTGAACTCGAACTCGTCCGGGTGCATTCGATAGATTTCATTAACGATGAGAATGCCGGTCCAATAGGGTTCGAGCAGGTCTCTGTGCGTTATCGTAATTTCGGCCCCGTGACATGCCTCCCCTGCGTACTTCGAGGCGTTGGGCGTGAAACTGGCCGGCTGAAATTGCATACCGGGCAAGCCCAGCTTGTTTAGCCGGACCGTTAGGTCGTCGGCGGCGATCCACGGGGCGCCGAACTGCAGGAACGGCTTGCCTGTGCCCCTGCCCTCGGAGACGTTGGTCCCCTCCAGGAGGCACAAGCCGGGATAGACGGCGGCGGTCTTCAAATTGGTCATGTTCGGGGAAGGCTTTATGAAGCGCAATCCTGTTTCGTCGTACCAGAGACTGCGACGCCAGCCCTGCATAGGAACGACAACGAGGTCGGCCTTGACGCCGCCTTTGAGCCAGCCCTGGCGGTTGAACATCTTCGCCAATTCGCCGACGGTCATTCCATGGCGAACGGGAATCGGATACAGGCCCACAAAGCTCGCAAACTTCGGCTCCAAGATATTGCCCTCGACCGTCAGGCCGTTGATCGGATTGGGGCGGTCGAGAACAACGAATCGCTTGCCGTTCTCGGCGGCGGCCTCCATCGCCAGAGACATTGTATATGTATATGTGTAGAAACGGGCGCCGACATCCTGAATGTCGAAGACGAGCACATCGACATCTCTGAGCATTCTGGCGGTTGGCTTAACGGTCTTGCCGTACAGGCTGTAAACAGGCACATCGCCGGTTTGGCTGTCGATTCTTTTGCCAGCAGCTTCGGTGCCTCGGATACCGTGCTCCGGGCCGAACAACGCCGTTATTCGCACGCCCTCCATATCGCCGAACACATCCGTTATGTGTCGGCCGGCACTGTTATATGCAGTGTGGTTGGTGATAATGCCAACGCGCTTGCCCCGAAAGATCCGCTCATAAGAGGCGATGTTGTCCAGGCCGGTCCTGACCGCGGCGCAGCAGGCACACAGCGACGTTGCTAATACCAGGATTGCTGTTGCTTTTGCGAATTTCATGCCATGCCTCTTGTACTAATCGTTTACTTAGTTTCTCTTGCATACGAGAAAAACCGTCCATGTCACCCCTGCGAAGCTTGTCCTCGACCCCAATCGGGGAGCAGGGGTCCAGAGCAAAGAAGCTGGATTCCCGCTTTCGCGGGAATGACAAATACTGTTGCCACGGCAGAAACTATTTATGACTTTGCAGATAGATACGGTACAACTCGAAGAAGGTCGGCCCGTCGAGAAGCTCGACCTTCGGATTCGCCTTCTTTATATCCTCGTATGCCCGCACATACCAGGTCGGGGTCTTGAGAATATTGCGGAACCAGTGAAACGGCGGATGCCCCTCTTTGCGCCGCTGACCGATGCGACTGACAACATGCGCCGCCGCATCCCTCGGATTGCCTTCGTTGACATCGTGGTCGAATCTCAGAATGGGCATATTCTTATGAAGCGCATTTGCAGGTCCGGCTGTCGGAACAATCCCATTGGGACTGAACGAAGCATAGCAATCCAGGCCCGCCTCGTTGAGCTTGGGGCCGTTGCCGTAGATTATGAATCCGGTGATGCTCAGACCCCAGCGGTCGTAGAATTTCTTGCAATGCCGGGCCCAGGCGTCCAGACCGCTGGGCAGGTTGGAAATGCCTCGCGGCTCCTGGAGCATTCCTGGTTCGCAGTATCCGGCGCCGTTGTCGGCAGAGGCGAAGTAATCGTTCGGCGTGGCCGTGCGACGCATATAGTCCATCGCCATCGGCACGCGCCGATCGAGCACCGGACTGATGCACCACATCAAAGGAATCTTGCCTCTGGCCGAATCGTCCCAGATATCCATCGTCCGCTGATATACCCAGGCGGCGCAATCATAATCGCCAACATAGAAAATCAGGAACTCTCGCCCGTCAAAGTTGACTCGGCCATCGCCGGTCAGATACCCGCGGCTGCGAAGCTCCTCGCGCGTCACCCATCGCTGAGGATACTTCTCCTTCAACGGAAAATGCGCATAGAAGGATGCGTTGGCCATTGCTCCATAGCCAATGGCGTCGGCATCCATAAAGCCGTTATAAGCGCTGATGACCTTGCCGTATTCCCACTCGGTCGGCACGGGCGCATGCTTGCCGCCTGCGCTGCCGTGGCTTGTATATTTGTGCGCCCAGGGAACGAAACCGCCTATGTGAATCATATTCTCCTTTCCGCCATGATTGTATGCGCTCAGGAGCAGTGCTTTTAGCGTATCGAGGTCCGTCCCTATCTTCTGGCCCGGATCATCGACGGGGGTCTCATCGCCCCAGGGATGCAGGTCGAAAAAGAAGGCCTTCTTGCTAATGAAGATGTCGTGATTTGTCAGGCAGTGATGATTCAGCACGGTATTCCGCGGCTTGTCAATCCAGTACTGGTCGAGATAATACGCGCCGTAGGAACCGTCGCACTTGCCCGTATCCATATATTTCTTCTTCGCCCACAGATAGGCATCGCACTTCGCCGAGCCGGTTGATGCCTGGTCCGTGCCCGGAATTAGGCCCTCGCCCGTGAACATCGACGTTCCGTCCGGCTTTAGAAGCCAACATTTGACCGGCAGCCCGCGGCCGCGAGTGATAAGCCGCGTGTACAGGCTGTCGGGGGAGGTGTCGTAGCGAATGGGCAAAAGCCCGTCGGCCCCGGCGACTGTCGAAGCAACATTGCTCGTCGCCGCAACAGCCGGGTCATAGACAACCGCCCCGCGAACGTGCGAGCGAAACGTTCGCACAAGATCAACGATATTCCCTACCACCTTCGTCTCTCGGCCATCAAGCCATTGATCGTCCTGGGAGAGCTTCTCAAACCAGTAGTCATCGACATTTCTCTTGCGGTGCTGAGAATCCACGAACGTGACGTAAAGCAATGGTCCGCTACGATTAACCAGGCCCTGCAAAGCGCTGACGGCATGACAATGGTCCCAGGCCATCCGCACCTGCTCCGGCTTGGAGACATCGATCTTCAACGTATAACGAAGATCGTAGATTCTTATCGGCGGAGCGGCATTACGCAAACCGGATGCGGCCTCAGCACGACAAGCTACAAGGCTCACTGTCACAGCCAATGCCGCCAATACTTTCGTCAACTTCATTTCCTGCCCTTTGCCCACAAAAACCATAATTTGCTGCGGTTTCACGAAATTGTCATTGCGAGGCCTGAAAGGCCGTGGCAATCTCCGGCTTGCGGACGGTTGGAGATTGCTTCGCTTCGCTCGCAATGACAACTCGTCAAATCACGAGCAGCAACAGAGGACTTAACGCCCGTTTCCAAGAAGTGAAGTATAACAAGACCGGCGACAAAATTCACCAGTTATGATAGAATACTTGCTCGGTTAGCATTTTGCCTGAAAAGGTTGCTGATATGAAATTAGGACAGATTGCCGGAATACTTCTTGCGTTGTCACTGTGCATGGTCACGGGTTGTCAATCCTCTGCGACAAAGATCGCCATAGAGAAATTGAAAACCATCGACGAGATCGTTGATGGAGAAATCGAGAAAGGCAACTTTCCCGGCGCCGTGGTCTTGGTGGGGCGGGATGAAAAGATTCTCTACCGCAGGGCCTTCGGAAACCAGATGATAACGCCTCGCAAGGAGGCAATGAACGAGCAGACGGTCTTCGACATAGCCTCGCTGACCAAACCGATCGCCACGGCCGCATCGATAATGATCCTGCGAGACCGGGGTAGGATTAAACTGAGCGACTATGTCCACCAATACCTTCCCGCTTTTGCCTGCGAAGGCAAGGAAGATGCGACAATCAAGCATCTCTTGACGCACACGTCCGGCCTGCCGGCATATACCAGTGCGAGTAACCTGGCCGAACAATTCGGCAGCCCCTGCCCGGACAAAGTGATTGAAAAGATATGCAGCCTAAAGGCGAGAGAAAAGCCGGGGCGGGAGTTTCGATACAGTTGTCTGGGCTATATTACCTTGGCGAAGATTGTCGAAACAGTCAGCGCTAAGAGAATCAATCAATTCGCGGCAGAGAACATCTTCGAGCCGCTGAAGATGGAACGCACCGCTTTCAAGCCACGGGAATCGTGGAGGGACAACATTGCGGCGACGGAGGTCGTCAAGGGACAACCGCTCCGCGGCACGGTCCACGACCCGCTCGCCCGACTGATGGACGAGATATCAGGCAATGCGGGAGTATTCTCAACCGCCGACGACCTGGCAATATTCTGCCGAATGCTACTCAATAAAGGCACATACAACGGCGCACGAATCCTCGACCCCAAATCCGTTCGTTTGCTCACTACTGTCTTATCCCACGGGCGGGCCTGCGGGTTCGACGTTGAATCCGGCTACTCCTGGATCAAAGGCGCCAACGCCCCGGAAGGAACATTCTGCCACAGCGGCTATACGGGGACTTCAATCGTCTGCGACCCGGCGAGCAAGATCTATATCATCATCCTCACCAACAGGGCCCACCCCGACGACAAAGGAACTGTCAAGCCCGTCCGCACGAAAGTTGCAGACATCGCCTTTGAGATACTCAAAGAGACCGAATAGAGATGGCGCCGCGGGGCTGTTGAAAAAGTTCAAATTCACCACAAAAGGGTGGCACGGTCAAACTCGTTTGGCCAGTACCGAGACACCAACCCACAGCAAAAGGGTGGCACGGTCAAACTCGTTTGGCCGTGTGTCCAGACCGCCCACCTTTACTGCGCTGCGCTGATCAACATAGGCCGGTCAATGCTGCATCGGCTTCGCAGGAATCAATATGCTTTGATCTTCTTGATGGCCTTATCGGCTTGCTCGCGCACTTGGATATCCGTATCCTCGGCCCTCACTTTTTCGAGCGTGCCGATTAGATTCAAATTCTTCACCTCTCCGAAGGATTCGGCCACCTGCCTGCGCAATTCAGGGTCGGGGTCCGTCAGAATGATCTCTTTGAGAGCCTTTCTAACGTTATCGTCGAATGAGTATCCGGCCAATTCGGCGATGGCCTTAATCTGCGCGGCTTTGTCGCCGATTTTAAGCACCTTTAGCAGTTGGCTCTTCTTGTTGCGCACCTTGGCGAACAACTTAGCGTTGGCCGGGTCGTAGGTCGGGTTGTATTCGCAGCGCTTCGGCTCGACGATTACGCGACTGCCGGTAACAACGCGCCGAGTTCTGAGAATCCGTGGGGCCGCGTACACCGGCCAATAGCTGCCGATGTAAATGCTCGTCCCGGACGAACAGGAATGCCATCGGCCTAAAGAACTGTAGTATCGCCCCCTGTCCATCCAGTGGTATCGGTCGTGGTCCAGCCAGCCGTAGTAGCCGCTGTGCCATCCGCAATGCGGAAAATGGCTACGGTAGAGGCTTGAATGATAATGGCCCGCGGACGTGCCGAAGCCAATGTGAAAACTGCTGCGTGCCGAGGCCGGGCCGGGCGAAACGAGCAGAACAGACATGAAACCTGCCGTAATCAAAATGATTCTTAGCGTTCTCATTTTCTTGCCCTATCTACAGTCAAACCACACCTGTATGGTTCTACAAATATCTTAGCACATCTGCGGATATTTGTCAACCACCACAGCAGCAATTCGGGCCTCGACAAGCCGGAAGATACTATCCGGAAGCCTGTTTTTGCGGTGTTTTCTTGCGTGCTTTTTTCTTCGGCTTTCTTTGCCCTGCTCGGGCGTCCTGCTCGGCCATGAATTTCTTCAGCGCCTCCGGCGAATCGTACGCCTTCAGAGCCTCCAAAGCCGGGTCCCCGGTGCGCTTCATCCACTGGAGCAACTGCCCGCGCATTTTCTCAATTTCCTTCTTGTACCTGGGGTCATCGGCAAGATTGTTCAGGGCGTCGGGGTCGTTCTCGAAATCGTAGAATTCCTCCACTACCCGATACTGGAAGAGCTTGACGCGTGCGGCGATTTCGGGATTGTTTTGCGCGGCGGCCTGCATAGCCTTGAACGTCAGGCCGGACTGCGATTCGTTCCTGAATATCCGTTTTCCGTCCGCCCACGGATTGAAGATGTAGCCGAACCGATGGTTCTGCACGGTGCGCATCGGAAAGCGACGACGCCCGGAGGTCTGATGAAACTGCGTGAAGACCATCTCTCGACCGCTCTGCCGTTTGCCCAAAAGAACAGGCATAAATGTAAAACCGTCCATCCCTTCCGGCCCGGTCAAGCCGGCGGCGTCGAGTGCGGTCGGCATGAAGTCGATGCCGGAGATAAAATGACGCTTATCCACGGTCCCGGCCTTGATCCTGCCCGGCCAGCACGCAATCCAGGGCGTCTTGGTGCTGTGCAGATAGCAGTTGGTCTTGGAAAACGGCAGCGCCATCCCGTTATCGGAGAGGAACATCGTCAGCGTGTTCTTAGCCTGGCCGGATTCGCGAAGCGCCAGCATCACCCCGCCAACGGTGTCGTCGCATCGGCGGACGGAACTGTAATACTGGGCTATCTCTTTTCGCACATTCGGTATGTCGGGCAAGAAGCCGGGGACTTCGATTTCCTCAGCTTTATACACGCGCGAAGGCGCCGGGACATCCTTGAATCTGTCGCCTTCCTGCCGGCTTGCGTGGAACGGCCTGTGCGGGTCGTGCGAATTGGCCATCAGGAAAAACGGCTTATCCTCATTCGCCGCCCTCTCCAGGAAACCTTTCGCGAACTTGTAGTAAAGCTGCGGATTACGCCCATACCCCACCTCTGCAAAGTCCCTGGCTATATCCCACTTGAATTTCGCCCTCGGAGCAAGGTGAGTAACCTTGCCGAGGATGCCGTTAAGATAGCCGGCTTCGTGAAGATGCTCCTGGAGCGTGGGCACGGCGGTATTGATAGGCTGAAAACCCTCGGCCCCGTTGCGGTGCGGATACCGCCCGGTCATCAGAACGGATCGGCTGGGCTGGCAGACGGCTATGGTAATGTGGGCATACTCAAAGCGAAGCCCTTCGGAGGCAAGCCGGTCGATATTGGGCGTGATATCAGGGGTCCGCCCGCCGAAGCAGCCGGGCGCATCCCAGTTCATATCGTCGGCGGTTATCAGCAGTATGTTCGGCTGTTTTCTTTCTCTACCCGCTGCGAATCTCGGCAGCCGCCCCGCCGCAATCATCGCGGTCCCCAATCCTATCGCTTCTAAAAACCGACGACGTGTAATCGAGATTGCACTCATTATTCTCCTCACTTGCCGGCATCGGCTACCTTTGTTTCTCTGACCAACTCGACGCCGCAGAGCAGCGGCATTGTGCCGACGGACGATGCCTTCTCGTTCTTCGCAACAAGCTCTATCTCAAGGTCGAGATCGACTCCGACGCCCGCAACTTCTCGAACAACAGCCTTGCCGGCTGCTCCGGCCTGCCCGGCAATATCCACGTTTTCCAGAACCACCTTGCCCTGCAGCTTAACATCGAAAGCGCGTTTGCCCGCCTCGGTATTATCGAAGTCCGCGAAGTACAACCTCACCGTATATTCAGCCGGCTTATCGCCCTCGGAAAGAAGGGGCACAACGCAGCGCTTGAGTCCGCGGGCGCAGGAAGTATAGACCCACGGCGTGTCCGTCCCGGCGACCGGCGTAGCCTCAGTGCTGCGACGATCATAGCCTCCCCTCTCGATGAATTCTGTCTTTAGCGGGAACGAGATGCCCATCGCCGCCCTGTCACCGGGCAACGATGGTCGCGGATACCCGAACCACAGAATCCCGGCCGGATCGCGTCTGTCGCCCGCGGCGCCGAGATTCAAGGCCAGGTGTCGAACGGGCGTATTGGACCCGCCTGTGCCATATATCGCCCATCTTTCATAATCCGGACGCGGCTCCAAAGCGACCGAACAAATTATCGGGAACAGGCAAACGCAACCTGCGCTCGCTTCCGGCATAAGCGCCAGACCGTCGGCGGGAATCGCATTGATCCAACATCCGAGGCGGTGGCCTGCAAAATGGCGTATGCCGCTGTCCTCGAGAAGATCATAGTAGCTCGTGAAGCCCGAACGCATGAACAGCATCTGTGCGCACGCCGAGACGGCGCCGCAGTGATGCCCCGGACGGAACACCTCCCATATCTCCTGCTTTCCCGTAACCGGATGGCTGCGCATCTTCTCCTCGCCGGTCTTGAGGTCGAACGCCCACGGCTCGGCGATAACTGTATCGCCGACGATCACAGGACGATGGCGATAGTTGGCGTCTTTCGCCCACAACACCCCGCCCGTCTTGGCCGAGAGCGCCACGAGCCTACGCTCCGCAAACTCCCCCGAAAGGAACTGCCGCCAATAATGCCCATTTGCGTTGGCCCCGCATATAACCACGACTCCATTACTATACATTATTGTCAGTTCGCCGCCGCCTATGCCGATCTTGCTGCAGTCAGTCACGTCCACCGGCTTTTCCCAAATCTTGCCGCCGGTGCGGGCGTCGAGGGCGACGGCAAGACGAGCGTCGATTTTCTTCTGCGCCGCCTCTGCCTTTTTCGCCGCTTCGCCGCTGAGACTTTTCAGATGCGCCTTGTCCTGCTGGAGCAATTCCTCGCGCTGCTCGGGCGTTAT
This sequence comes from Sedimentisphaerales bacterium, assembly GCA_030603595.1. GTDB lineage: Bacteria > Planctomycetota > Phycisphaerae > Sedimentisphaerales > Anaerobacaceae > JAFGCD01. The sequence continues at coordinate 48,471 of JAUVXL010000001.1, forward strand.
CGAACTGTCGATGAAGAAGACCCAACCGTCGCCGATGGCGATAGTCAGGTTGACAATGTTCTTGCCGGAATGGCTCCATAGAGGCCTGTTCTCGTCCGTGTCAACAGCAAAAACCGAATTCGATACCCCCCTGCTCGTCGTTGAAGTGCCGTAGATAATGCCGTCAACATAAGCAACGTATCCCCACTTCGGGTATTCGCCCTCCCTTCCCGGCGGCAAATTGTATGTCGCTCGCGTTTCGCCGGTCTCGGCATCTAAACGCAGGCACTTGTCCTGGACCGCAACGAAGAAGCTGTCCTCGGAGGCGGCGATGTTACTGCACTCATATCTCTTGAGGCGTGTGCGCATTGCGCCGGGAATTTTGCGCTCCCAGAGCTTAACGGCGTTGTACGAATCATAGACCATTACAACGTTCTCGCCCTGGATAAACATACGTCCGTTGACGGCCAGCGGCGCCGCGGCGGCATCGTGACGGTTCACCATCGGCGCCGGCCCCGGCTCGCCAAACCACAGTAAACCCATCGGCCCGGCGACGATTCTGTCGTCGCTGCACGCCGTATTGCCAGGCTCGGCATACTGATGCGTCCATTTGCCTGCTCCCGGCAAAGGTCCGCGTCTGGCCGTTGCCCAAACGCCGTTCGTATGGCTGATGCGACATTTGCCCAACTGCAACTCATCAAACCATTTCTTGATGTCATACCAGGACAATTTCCCGGCCTTACCCGGCGCGCCTGCCGGCGCCCCGAGGCATATCACGCCGCCGCACGGCTTCAAATGTCGGACAAGTTTCGCCTGCTCGCCCGGTATTTGTCCGGTCAGCAGCATACTATCGGAAACAATCAAATTAGCGAAGTAGTTCGAATAGGGCAGGTTGGACAACTCGCCCTGATCGACGAGGACGCGATAACCGTACAGACCGGCCGAATCCAAGGCCCGCCTTGCAGCGACGACCTTCTTTGCGTCGGGCTCCACCGCAACAATCATCAACTCTGTTCGCTTGGCCAACTCCCAGGCAAGGCGTCCTCGCTCGCCGCCGAGGATCAGGCAGTAACCCTTCGTTACTCCGCTTTCCATAACAATCGCTTCGGCAGCGGCCTGATAGACAGCAGTCAACTCGTCTTCAGGATATGGGCTGGCCGCAGGGGGCTCGATCAGACTGATTACCAGGGCTTCGGATTCCGCGGCTGCAGGCGAAGCAAAGCAGTAAATCTCGCCTGTATTGGTGCTAACATAGAGTCGCCCGTTGGCGACGGCCAGGCCGCGGGCTTTGCCATCGACCTTCGCATCCCAGGCAGCCTCGCCGCTGTCACGACGATACGCGTTGACCTGTCCTTGTCCGCCGACGAAGACAAGATTCTCGCACAGTATCAACTCAGCATCGGACGAACTCGGCACGCTCCACTTGATCGACGGCGTAATATTCTCGCGGTAAAGCTTGTCCAACTCCTTTTCCGCCGCGGCCAACTGTTCCTGACGCTTCTTGCGGGCGTCTCCTTTCGCGCTTCTGACGCTGCTCCGCAATCCCTTTATCTTGTATTCGAGAGAATTTCGCTTTCTGCTGGCCTCGGCGTACTTTGTCCGGTCCATCGCTATGATTTGTTTCCCGGTCGCCATATAAGCCATATCCCCCACGACGGCGAGCCTTCGACCGGGGAACCAGCCGAAGCCCACCTTGCCGGTTCTTTGGTCGAGCGCCACAAGGTTGGTCTGCGTGCCGGTGTAGATTTGGTTGTCGGCGAGCAGCGCGTATGTGCCGCCGATAAGCCCGCCGGCCTGTTCGCCTCTCCAGGCGTAGTTGCTCCTGAAGGTCACCCGCCCCGTCGCGCGGTCGAACCCGACGGGCAACGCCCTGCCGGACGGTATGAAAAGGTGCTTGCCGCCGGCCAACATGTACCCTTGTGGCGAGAAATCGCTGCGATAGGCCTCCGCTTCACTAATCGTGTCGTCCTTCCAGATAACAGTGCCGTCGTCGGCCTGAACGGCGCACACATACACATTTTCGTGCGGAAATATCCCGGCGGTGAAATATGCAATGTCATCTTCAATAAGTACGTTTGTCCGAACAGGCCATCGGGAAATCATTCTTTCATTGCCCAGGAGCCGTTCGTCGTTCGGCCCTAAGTGTACTTTCCAGATCAGTTGTCCGTCCTTGGCATTTAGGCAATAGGCGAAACCATCATCGGAACCAAAAAAGAGACGGTCTTTGTGCACAGTCGGCGCCAGATGCACCGGCCCGCCTGTAAAAAACGCCCAGCGTTGCCGACCGGTCGCCGTATCAAGGGCATATACCTTATTGTCCGATGAGGAGCCGAAATAAACCAGGTTCCCGGCAACAGCAACCTGAAAGGCATCGTCGAAAATAACACGATGGAGTTGCTTAAAGCCCTCCCTCGCCCGCTCGGCCGGTCCCGACCACGCCGGACGCGGAGGATGAGCGGGCGTATATACCCATTGCAGCCGCAACGGCGCAGCGAGCGATTCGCCCGTGCAGCCCGAACGAGAATTGTCGTGCCGATAAGTAGGCCAGTCCGCTTCGACCGTAGATGCCACAACCGCAATAAGAAGCAGGCCGAACAGAATTAGTGAGTTTAATCGAAGGGATTTCATGCTCGTCATCGCAGGTACTCCTAATTATTCGACAACAAAAATGACCGTGCCATATCGTTCAACGTCAGGCACATTGAAACAAGAGTTTCAAACAGCCAATATGATACTCTACACGCATCCGTTCGACAAGACCATTATTACTTAGTTTCCGCAACAGGAACTACTTAAGCTCGCATACCCCAGGCAAACAGCGAGAAATGAATTAAATTATGACAGTATGAAGACTACGGAGACCACTCAAGCCGGTCTTACTAATCTGATTTGGAGAACCATGGCATTATGAAGTTAAACCAGGACTATTCATGCACCTTGTGTATAATTACCCTCACTCCAAGATCTCTCCAATCAGCAGAATCGCTCCGGCGTACCACGCCGTATCGTCATATCGCTTGGGATCGTCGATTTTCTGATTCCGTTTCGCCAGAATCTTCGCCTTGTCCGGCTGGTCAGGATGCACCTGCAGCCTTACCGTATGCACTCCATCCGGCAGATCTTCCGCCACCGTCAGCGTCGCCAGCCGATGATACGTGCAATACGCATCGAATCGCGGCACGATCTTCCCCTCCTTGCCATCCACCTTCACAACCACCTGCCCGCAGTCCGGTCCTAACAGATCATAAATCCGCAGCCCCGTCCCCTTAAACCGAATCGTAATCGACTCGCCCGGCTTATTCGCAAAATACAAATCCGGCATCCGGTTCCCAAACCGCTTGGCAAGGCTGTGTCCGCTTCCATCCAGCTTCCGCCAACCTCCCGAAAGCTTCGCCTTCCCTAAACCAACCATCTTCGCCGCCTGCCAATGATCAGCCACAAGCGGCTTTCCGAGCACATGCTTCCCCGGCTTGCCAACCTTGCGTACCGCCTCCATCCCGCGCACAACCGCCTGAAGATACAACTCATGCCCGGTGTCGGTATAAGGATGCACGCTGTCAGGAGAGAATATGATCTTATCCCCGATGGCCGCTTTCTCAGCATCCGTCTTCGGTTTGGCCGCGGTAAAGATCAACTTCCCCTCGCCTTCCATCTTCGCCGCTTCCAGCCCCATGTGAATCGACGGTATCCCGTAATGATCCGCCACCGCCTCCATCGCCGAAGCCGCCCGCGGAAATCTCCCATCCCGCAGCGTCTTCGCCCAGCCCGCCACCAGCGTATAAACAAAACAGATATCAGTTTCCCCATCGGCTGCATACGTCTGCCGCACGATCCCTTCCATCGCCTGATGAATCCGGTGCGGCGGGGCGCCACCGTCGTTCACCGCAAACTCAACAAACAGCAAATCCGGCTTATGCCTAAGCACATCATGCCCCAGCCGAAAAACTCCCAAATCCGACCCCGTCCCCCCGATCGCCGCATTAATCTCCGAAATCTTCGCTTTCGGGTACTGCCCCTGGAACCACTTCAGCGTCTTCGGCCGCCACCCCGCCTGTGCTGTAATGCTCCCCCCCAGATACCCGATCCGCACTTCCTTACCCGCCTCCAGCTTCCCAAAGAAATTCGCCAGCCCGCCTCGAACCCGGAATTCCCGAGCATCCCGCAGCGGGTAGTCCTCTCCCCAAGCCACACATCCCAAACCAAAAACAAATAACCACAAAAGCATACTGTGTGATATCTTCTTCATGTTAATTCCCTTAAATACTGTATCCAACAATTTTCCATATAACATTGCACGTCCTTGCTCAACTATTCCCTTGAGCCTCTTTTCTGATAGAATATCAAATCTCTCTCGAAAACTCAACCGTGGTTGCATTCTCCCATGCTTCTGTTAAACTTTGCATACCGAACAATTCAACAACTGCTCAGAAAGGAACATAGAAAATGAACTCTTTCCCCAAAATGATACGGATATCCATGGCTCTGTGCATTGCTTTCACGCTCCGCCTAAATGCAGCAACCAACGACATTGATCAGATGATTCGACAGAACCGCATGGGGCAATTGACCGTCAAAGCCAAACCCGGAGCCACTGTCCGCGTTGAACAGGTCAAACACGAATTCTGGTTCGGAGCCGCCATATCGTCATCGATGTTCAGCGGCCGAAGCGACTCCCAAGATAAACGAAAGTACAAAGAGGTATTCCTCAAAAACTTCAATGCCGCAGTCACTGAAAATGCGCTCAAATGGCACGCAATGGAACGACGACAGGGGCAAGTCGATTACTCCATTGTCGATGCTATCCTTGAATGGACCGAAGAAAATGAAATCCCCTTACGAGGTCACAACATCTTTTGGGGAATATCCGGACGAGTTCAGGATTGGCTAAAGCAAATGGATGATAAGGAGTTGCATGAGGCACTCAGGAACCGAGCAACGACCATTGCAAGTCGCTACAAGGGCCGATTTGCGGAATACGACCTCAATAACGAAATGATCCACGGCAACTACTACGCTGATCGTCTCGGCCCAGGCATCACAAAAGAGATGGCCACCTGGGTAAAGCAGGCCGACCCCCAAGCACGCCTCTATCTCAATGACTATGATATCCTTACGGGCAACAAACTTGATGATTACATCAAGCACATCCGCGGCCTTGCCGATGAAAAAGCTCCCATTGACGGCGTTGGCGTTCAGGGACATCTTCACGGAGATTCGTTCGATGCAGCTAAACTTCGCCATGCGCTCGACACACTTGCCAGAGAAGGTCTGCCCATTTGCATCACCGAGTTCAACTTTCCGGGCCAACGTTCCCGCGTATATCAACGCCGAGACGTGAAACTAACCCCCGAACAGGAGCAAGCCAAGGCAAAACAGCTAACAGAGTATTATCGTATCTGCTTCGCTCATCCCGCTATCAAGGGCATCCTGATGTGGGGCTTCTGGGAACGGGCGAATTGGATTCCTCAGTCCTCGCTCTATCTGCGTGATTGGACGCCTACTCCAGCCGCCAAGGCATATCGCGACCTCGTATTCAACCAATGGTGGACACGGTGGGAAGGTAAGGCGGATAAAGACGGTCATTGTCGTATCTCGGCATTCTATGGCAAGCATCGCGTGATGGTTGACGGTAGTGAGAAGACTGTTTATCTCAAGAAGTCAGCAGGGGCGGATACGGTTTCATTCAACTAATCGTTCGGCCTGGCTTCAGTATTTTCTGTGCTGATACTGCCGCTGAATCAATACTTACACAATATACCTCAACAAACCTGAGACAATCAGGATGTTTCGGGACAAGAATTGTATTTCCCGCTCCTACCCTTCCTTATCACACCACCCCTCACAGCCTCTGCACTTCTACCGCGTGCCCCCGACCCACCTGGGCCAGAAAAGGCACAGTGCCTCAAGATCCCACGCATCGACGACGTTGCTGTAATCGAAGTCGGCAGAGAGGTCCGGTCCGCTTTCCCCCCACTGCTGCCCAAGCATGGCGAAATCCTTCCACTGCACCCAGTTGTCCCCGTTGAGGTCTATGCTACGCGGCTCCTGAACATCAGCATACTCCATAATAGTCATCGCAAGATCGTATTCCGTCGCCGCCCCGTCCCGGAAAGCTTCTCCGTCCTCGTATTCGTCATGAGGATACTTATGGACATACGCCGTGAAGTCCTCCGTATCCGTCAGTTCGATAACGTATGTCATCCCGACCGTAAGCGGAACCTCGCCCGGATTGTAACTCACCCCCATAAGATGGTTGTTTGGCGTAAAGTAAGCACGTTTCGTGCTCTTCGTCGGACCAATCTGCCCCCCGCCGCCGCCACTCTCGAAAATCTTCCACGTTATATCCATATCGTCGCTGTCGTTGCCGCTGTTAATAAAAACATCGACGGCAGCAAGACCTTCCCCCGTAGCGACAAATGACTGCCCCCAACGCTGAGACGCCAATTCCCCATGCAATTCCCAATCTTTCGACGCATCCATAGTGTGCGTAACAAGCTGATTCTCCTTATCGACAAACACCGTAATGTTCAGGTCGTAAGGCATCGGACTGCTCTCGGCCCGGCGATACGCCCGCCCGTCGGCATAGCTGTACCCGTCCCTGTCACGCTTGTAAATAGCACAACCCCCATCGACATGAATATAAACCGCATAAGTCTGCCCTGGCACCAAAGGAATATCGCCGGAATTCCAACGCACCCACTGATCCGAATTCGCGCCGAGATTCCCTTTATTTTTATACCCAACCTCAGGCCAGTCTTTCACATGCCCCACGCCGTTGTCTTCGAGGATCGCTACCCTCCCGTTAGACTCCGTCCCAGCCATAATCCACTGAACACCGCGAACCGAAGTCCCAGTAGCCTTAAAAGTCTGATACCAGTCCCACTCCCATCCCGACCAAGTCCCGGGGAAATAGAAAGTCGAATAGTCAACATCCAGATCGATGTTAACAATCGTATCCTCACCATCCTTAACCTCGACGTTCGGCACGACCTTAGGTGAGGCGAAGAAGTCCGGCTGGCTGACATAAATCGAGTACAAACCCGCAGGCACGTTATCGATCCGGTAGTATCCGTCTCCTGTCGGTGCCTGCCCCGGAGGCGCACCGAGCCTTCGCGATGGACCAATCCAAGAATTATCCGAAGGCGAAAGATACAAATCCCATTCGTAAAGGTACTTGTACTCCTCCAAAAGACTACCCGCAATCGTCCTGAACCTCCCCTGCCCGGTTATCGACCCGGCCGAATAAGCACAATTCACCCCAATAAGCAAGACAGCAACCACACAAATGATCTTCACAAAGAAAACCCGTATCTTCATTAAACCAACACCTTGCAATTCCTAAGCATCGCCCCCCCGCCGACCACACACGCTGTGGGCCGCTGCCACCGGTCATATTCACACTCTATCGGCAGTTTCAAACCAGCTTCAATAAGTATAACACATCTTACCCATCTTATCAACCCCGAATACGCCGCCTGCCAATCATCCATCCGTGTCGCGCCATCGTCCTATATAATTCAATCTGCCACCCACATAATTCGAACCGTCAAAAAAAACTTCACTCTCGCCAGTTTTTGTTCGGTTTTTGTTTGGGTAATTCGCAGACCTTTGCCGATACAGACATTTGCCTATGGATACGAATAACAGATTCAAGGATGCTGACGAACGAAGAGAGTTGCTCGGCGACAAATATGACCCCACCGAGCCGCTGTGCAAATTCGGCCCTGGCGGCGATTTCGTCTCCTTCTGGCCCCCGAAACCCGGCATGCAGCCAAGCGCCTTGACAACGCTGCTGAACAAACTCGTGCCACTGGTAGCCGCCGCACCGGCGCACCTCTCTCAAACGCACGAACCCCTGACTACCCCGCCGACCACCGACCAGGCGCAGCATATCATCTCGCACAAGGAGGAATTTGAGAATGCAGCCAGACACGATCCCGGCGGCACACCGGCTAACGCCGCGCCAACTACAATTATTAAAGGTGATAGCATCTTCTCTGGACAACCGATGTTATTCCCCGACGATAGCCGAGCTCGCCGCAGAGTTAGGCATAAGCCGAAGCACCGTGTTCGAGCACATCGCAGAATTGCGAAAAAAGAACCTGCTGCGGGCCTCGCAGGGCAAGGCTCGCTCTTTGAGGCCGACTTCAAGAGCGCAAAAACTGCTTAGCCGCATTGAGCCCGGCATTTCAGAAAATCAGGACACCCCCCGTAAGTCGATTCGGCTCGCTGGATGCGTAGCCGCCGGTTCTCCCCTCCATGCAATTGAGAATCGGGATTTACTTTCCTTGGAGTCTTATTTCGGAATCGACGACGATACGTTCGCCCTTGAGGTGCGAGGCGACAGTATGATCGACGATGGCATTAACGACGGCGATTATGTCGTTTGTCAGCGACGCTCCGCCGCCGAGAACGGCCAACTCGTTGTCGCAATAGTCGATAACGACAACGCAACGCTCAAAAGATTCCACAAAGAAGATTCTCGCGTTCGCCTGAACCCCGCCAACGATCAATACGAGCCAATCTACTCGGACAACTGTCGAATTGAAGCCGTCGTCGTAGGATTAGTCCGAAAGCTCTGACCGCCCTATACCCCTCACACGCGAGCCAGTATTGCAACACTGTGTCGCGGGCATCTTGCCCGCGGATTCCGTGAATACCCCTCACGCGCGAGCCAATATCTCAACACTGCTCTTCGGAAGCGCCTCGCGTATGATCTCTATAAAGCGCTCGACCATCAACGGCGCAGGCCACGTGCGTTCATCACGCTGCGGATTCTCGTTCGCCCACATCAGTGCGAACGGCATTATCAAGGCCTCGACGTTCGTGGCCTCAAGCTCGCTCGCCAGCCGACTCAAAACTTCCGACATTCGCGCCGGGATATAGATTCCCTGAGGCTCACCCGCCCCGTCGGCGCATGCCCGCGAAGAGCCGGTAACCGAATACTCCCTGCACGCCATCGGCCTCTCTTCGTAAATTGTGCAGGTATGCTTGTGAAGGAACGGACAGGTCAACTCGAAGTCCGCATACCAGCTTGACGCACTATTCAGCAACTCCGCGGCACTATCGGCGGCCCGCGAGCTTGCCGGTTTGGCAAACGAAGCCGGAGGCCGCTCTCCCAGTATCAGACGGGCCGCTGACAGACACCCTTCTTCGATCAACAACTGCCGAACCAACGGCATCCCGAAAACCTCCTCTCGAAGCCTGAACACCTCCGGGATCGCCAGCGGCACAAGATAATTGCAGCACGCCGAACAACCCTTGCGGCAGGGAATAGTTCCACCGTTGAACCGCACCATCTCGTTAACCTTATCCGTAATTTTCGCGCTCACCGTGCGCGCAGGCGGGACTATATCCGCCAGCCTTGCCTGCTCGTTCCTCACCTTAATCACCAGGTCCACCGGCTCACCGAAAACATCCAGTATCAGCCTGATAACCTGTCCTTCGCCTTCGCACGCCTCGCCCGCCTCAACAACTGTAATAGCCGAATCTTGAATCATAACTCCACCCGTATATCCAAAGCCAATGGTCCTGCAGCGAACCACTCAGCAAAAACACAAACTCGCCATCCTGGCCGCGATTCTTTGGCATCTCGCAAAATAATTCGAGCCTACCTCTCTCCCTCCATCGGGGAGAATCACGCCGGCATTTATTGTGGTAACTACTGGATTTTGCAAATTACCGCTTTTCTCCGCGTAAAACCCTGGTATGCCCCAGGTACTTTCAACTGAATTACCCGGAGTTTTCTCTGGTATGCCGTTTATTCGGACCATACCGGCCAGAGGACCGACGGATCAGACCCTTGGAGTCGTTTGGAGAGAAGAATCGTCCCTTGGGGATTTGGGCCGGCTGGGGGGGATTCGTGCCTCTGGGCCCCGAACCGTTTTTTTTGGTCGTACGGACCGCCGAATGCACATTTTTCCCGCATTTTTCATAAAAAAGCCGTTACTTCTTCTGGACGAGCGACAAATTGCCGATAAAATCGTAGTATGGGCTTGACATGAGCTTTGTGAAATAGTAGAATAATTTTTATGTTGAAGCTAAAACCTGTGGAACAGATTAGCCATTGGCGTCATCCTTTATGCTGAAGAGGCTTAAGCCTGTTTCCATGTGTCTCTGCATGTCGGTCCGACCGGCCTGCTGTAGAAGGCGTAAACGAGTAGATGCAACCTGTGTAAGGAGCTAAAAGATTATGTGCAAACAAAGGAAAATCGCCGTGGCGAAAAAACGAGTTTCCAAGCGGACAGGCGGAAGCGTAAATAGCGGTTTTACACTGGTGGAGTTGCTGGTTGTAATCGCTATCATTGCACTGTTGATGTCAATTCTGATGCCGGCCCTGAGAAGGGTCAAGATGCAGGCCGAGGAGGTTAAGTGCAAGTCCAATTTGAGGCAGGTGGGGATCATTATTTTCATGTATCTCCAGGATGAAGACTTCAAAATGCCCGACTGCTACGAGAAGTATCCTACGCATGATGATAGGAAGTCCAATAAGCACCTGTGGTGGGATGACAGAGTCCCTGGGAAGGTTCGTCTCACGTTTGATACGGATCACCGTGATGGCTCCTATTGGGGCACGGCCTATAACGCTTATGTCAAAGACATCGACATATTCGGTTGTCCATCCATGAGGCAGTTTGCTGAGATGTTGGCCAACGACTTGCTGCCCGGGTATGTTGGCGGCAAGGAAGCGATTCAGACGGCGGCGTATGGCCTGAATGCTTACACGGACCGGCTCAACGCCAACGCTATACGCAATCAGGCTGAAGTCGTCATTTGCACCGACCACGTTGAGCCGAGGAATGAACAGGCCGACCAACCAAAGCATGGCGATATGTTTTGTATCGGCAATACTTCCGACGTGTGGAATCTGTCACATTATAGGCCTGGTAGCTCCACCTCTGCGCGACAGGAACATTACAGGGGAATTTTCAGGCACAACATCAGGAAAAGCGGCGAATATGAGACGGGGGGAAGGGCGTCCGTCCTGTGGCTGGACGGCCAAGTGAGCAGCATCGACGAGACAACCGGCGAGAACATACCCAACCGGTACTATGACCCGCGAGGAGATTGGCTTGACATAAGTACAGTAACAGGCCCAAGCCGTTGAGCCGAACCGATGTTGTCGCCCGGAATATGCCGGGCGATTCTATCCGAGGAGTATCGAATTGTTCCCGTGCCGGCAGTGCGCATTGAGCCGGCGGGGGCGCTTATTGCGCATTTTCATCATTTCCTCTTTCTGCAGCATTTCCCGGGATGCTCCACTACAAGGTTCAAAACAAGAACGCCAACCACAAGAATGAATATAACACCACGAAAAAGACGCTCTCCGCGAGTGCCTTCGAGAAAATCAACGACCCAATAGACCACCAGGCCGATAAGGAAAAGCTCAATCCCAACTATCCACCAATCGTATTTGGCCACCCGGCTCAAATAATCAACGACTGTCTCCACA
>JAUVXL010000355.1 GCA_030603595.1 Sedimentisphaerales bacterium
TTAGGCAAAATGGGCAATATGGAGAATCTGTCATTCCTGCGAAAGCAGGAATCCAGTCTTTTGTCCTTGGATCCCCGCTTTCGCGGGGATGACAGGGTGAGGCTATTGTAAAAGTCCCGGGCGAAGCCCGGTTAATTTAAATTTGGCCCTCGCAGGCTGGTCCGACCTTACTATTAGCTCAATCTCACCCTTGCGAACAAATTCCTCGGGGAAATTATAAACCACTTCCCTGGATTGCTCTTCTTCGGCTTTCTTGCCGTCGGCGTCGAAGATATGCAGCGTCATATGGGGCAACTCCTGGTTCTCGTAGGTCCGCTTCGCTTGGAGGCTGGCCCTTATAGCGATAGGGCTGCCGAGCACCTGAGTCAAATTGGTCACTTCGGCTCTGTATTTCTCCCCCAGAGCCGGGCTCAGGGCAATATCGAGCGTCGCGGGAGAAATACTGTAGTCGGTAAGCCGGCTTTGTTCCGGAGGTATCATGATCCTTACGGGTGCGCCGGCATATTTTATCAGGCCTTCGGCCAGGACGATGTAGGGCGTTTTCTCTTTCGCCACTGACCGTGCCTGCTCGATCTCGGCGTCGCTAAGTTTGACCCGGGCGGTCCGCGTGCCCTCGGGAACAAACATCTCGACGGTCGATGGGTCAATGCTCTGAGCTTTGACGGATTGGCCGTCCTCCTTGAAACATTCCACAGGCAGCGATTTCTTGACCAGGGCCACTACGTTGACGTCGATTACCTCCGGAACACAGGATTCGACCTTGAGGCCGAGGTCCTTGAGGGCTTTGGCCTTCTGCAGGAAAGCAAGCATCTCCAGAGAGTGGCCGCCAGGCTCGGACATGCGCTCATGCTCGGCGTTAAAGACGAATGTTAGCCTCCGCCCTGCGCTACGCAGACCACGATCCAAGGCGACAAACGCAGAGTGCGGACCCGTGAGCGTTACCTTAACATCAGCAGAGGCCTTCTGCCTGAAGCTAACCCACACCGTCTCGGACGACGACTCGGCAACCTCGATAACCGCAGTTCGCTCAGGCGGAGTCTCATCCAACTCGAGGTCGGCCCAGACCCATATCAGAACCGTCAGGAACAGAACTATCGCAATCTTTCCGAACTTATGGCTTGTCGACCCCGCTTTGCCCATCAAACCACCCCCGCCAAATACTTTCGCAAGGCATTTTCATCCACATCTCGGCTCAGTTTGCCGTTTTTCGCAACCGAAATCGCCCCGCTCTCCTCGCTGACAACCAGGCAGAGGGCGTCCGAGCCTCGCGTTATCCCTATCGCAGCGCGATGACGAGAGCCAAGCTCAACGCCACCGATACTGCCGGCCTCGGCCAGAGGCAACTGAACCTTCGCCGCAACAACACGCTCGCCGCGGATTACGACAGCCATATCGTGAAGAGCACCGCCCGCATAGAAAATCGAACGCAGCAACTCAGACGTAACCTTCGCATCGAGACGAACCCCGGTCTCTATGAATTCACCCAGCGCAACACGCCTCTCGAAAACGATTATCGCACCGGTGCGGCTCGATGAAAGGTCCGTAACAGCGCTTATTATCTGCTCGGTCGCACGAGCGAGCGGGCCGGAAGGCCCGGACAAGAACCGCGGCTGACCAAGCCGAATAAGAACACGACGAATCTCAGGCTGAAACGCGGCAACAGCTATTATCAAAACCGCTATCAGAAAGCCCTTGTAAAGGTATTGAAGCCGAAGAAAACCCAACTGCTCCACTACAAGGTTCAAAACAAGAACGCCAACCACAAGAATGAATATAACACCGCGAAAAAGACGCTCTCCGCGAGTGCCTTCGAGAAAATCAACGACCCAATAGACCACCAGGCCGATAAGGAAAAGCTCAATCCCAACTATCCACCAATCGTATTTGGCCACCCGGCTCAAATAATCAACGACTGTCTCCACA
>JAUVXL010000303.1 GCA_030603595.1 Sedimentisphaerales bacterium
GCCGCCAAAAACTTCAGGCTGAAAGGACTGGCCCCATTGATAAAGGCCATAGCCGCCGACACAGGCCGGCCCACCGGGCGAAAGAGCTACCTCATAGTGGTCGGCCACGGCAAAGAAAACACATACCGTCGTCTCGCCCGAAAGTTCAACGTCCTCGACAGGATCCTTTTCTTAGGCCCGCTAAGGCACATCCGCAACGCCCTGTCGATAATCGACGTCGCCGTCCTGCCCACCTTCTACGACCCGGCCAGCAGATTCATACTCGAAGCCCTCGCAGCAGGCAAGCCCGTCATAACAACCGCGTTCAACGGCGCCACGGATTTGTTCACGCACGACCAGCACGGCAAAATAATCGACAGCCCCGACAATATCCCCGCCCTGACCCGCGCGATAAACCACTTCACCGATACGGCCAACCTCGAAAAGGCCGCCCGCGCAATAATCGAAGATAATCTCATCGAACGAATCTCAGTCAATCGAGCCGCCGATCAGTTGACCGCCCTTTACGAATCCATCCTGCAAAGGAAAGCAAAGAAATGAACTACACAACCTTCGCACTCGTCGTCATCGGGGCGTACCTGCTCGGCTCGATACCTTTCGGCCTGATCATCGCCAGGGCACACGGCAAAGACCTGCGCTCCATCGGATCGGGTAATATCGGCGCAACCAATGTCTCGCGAGCACTCGGCAGAAAGTGGGCCTACGTCTGTTTCTTCCTCGATGTGCTAAAAGGCCTGGCCCCAACGCTCGGAGCGATGTTCCTGGCCGGGCCGACAGAGAGCCTGTCACACGCTGAAAAAATCCTCACACTCTGGCTCTGGCTCGCAGTCGGGTGCGCAGCCGTGGCCGGCCATATCTTCCCCGTATATATAAGATTCAAGGGCGGCAAAGGCGTTGCAACAAGTTTCGGCGTCGCGCTCGGAATTTGGCCCTACTACACAATCTGCGCAGCCTTGGCAATGGCAACATGGCTCGTCGTTGTCTCGATATGGCGATACGTCTCCCTGGCCTCGATTGTCGCCTCCGCCACCTTCCCAATCACGCTGACCTCGGCGATAATAATCACGAAAAACTGGCGCTTCGCAGACCTATGGCCCCTGCTCGTAGTTGCCGTTGCAATACCCCTGATGGTCACAATCCGCCACCGCCAGAACATAAAAAGACTGATAGAAGGAACAGAAGCAAAAATCCGAAAAAAGAAATAGACGTATAATCTGCCGTTCATTGCCTCCACGGCTGCGAAGCAGCCTCGACACCTCGGCCCCCTGCTTTCCTTCGTATCTTTGCGCCTTAGTGGCTATCCAGAGCCTACTTGTCTTTTAGCATCTCATCGGTGAGCATACGGACCTTGTCGTCTTCGAGCAGTTCGCCGGTATTCTTGTCCCACCGCCGCGTTCGATGCTCCATTACGTGCTTGCCGTGACACTCCGTGCAGTACTTCTTCCCCTCGCCGAGCTTGCCGTCGGGATGACAACCATTGCAGAAATCGTTGATCGCCGCCTTCGCGAACATCTTGTCCGGCGGCGTGATATTATCTTCGTCGCTGCAGTGCTTGTCCGAGGCCCCGTGGCAATCCTCGCAGCCAACCTCGTGTTTGGCGTGCATGGCGGTGAGCTTCTCGCCGTCGAAATTCGTATGGCACACATAGCATCGGCTGTTATCCGCAACCGGGCCGCTCGGCGCATGGGATTCGCTCGATCCGCCCCCATCTTCGAGCAGCAGCAAAGGCTCCTCTTCAACCGCCTTCTCAGCCGACTTCCTGCACGCCGCAACGCCGAAAGCAGCCGTTGCGACAACTAACATCATCAAACAGATTCTTACATACTTCACACATATCTCCTTCGAATCAGCCTATACTGATAGCCATTGCCCCTCGTTTTTGCTCATCGAGAAGTCCGGCAACCTTCGGTGAATTTTAGACATATTCCCAGTTCTTGAGGAACTGGTAGTGCCTCGGCAATTTGGCCCAGCTTTCGTCCATCAACTGTTTAAGCTCCCGGGCCTCTGCAACATCGAGATCCCGGCGCTCGGTCACCGCCCTGGCGACGTTATCGACCTGGTGAAGGCTCACAAGGCCGGGAATAGGTATGATGCGCGGGTTGCAAAGGATGTAGCGAATCGCCAGTCTCGCCCGACGGTCGTCTTCCTGAGCGTTGGGATCGTCCGGGGCGCTGCTGCCCTTGAACAGAGAATTGCTCGCAAAAGGCTTAATGCCGAACGCCCCGACGTCACACTTCCTCAGCGCATCGAACACGCTGTCTCCAGGCATCTCCTTGCTCTTGGCCGTATAAGGAAACAGCACAACCTCGATTTGCGGGAAATACTCGATCATAAACTTAATCCAAGGACGGTCGTGCGAAGAGAACCCGATGAATCTCGCCTTGCCCTGCTTCTTGGCCTTTTCCAGCGCCTCGACTATCTCGCAGGATGTGTTGAACGAGTGCCTTCCGCCCGGCTCGTGACACGTAATCCGCCACAAGTCCGTGTACTCCTGCTTCGATTCCTGCATCAGCGAGTCGAAGCTCTCCATCAGCTTCTTGGCGGTGCGGTACTTCTCGTCGCGCACCTCTTTGCCGCAATAAGATAACGCCATAAACATCTTATCCCGCCGACCCTTCAAAGCCCTGCTGTAAGCAAGCACCTCCGACCGGCAGCAGGCGTCGATATAGTTGATCCCGACATCCATACACCGGCTGACAACATCGCGCCGATTCTCGCTGAAGTCCTGCTTCATCACGTTGATTCGCTTCCAGTGCCCGCCAAGGCAAACCGCCGATATCCGGAGATTCGTCTTGCCTAATCGGCGATACTCCATATTCTCATTGTAGCACAGCGTCTTCTTCGCAGCGCTATTCTCGCCCTTGGCAAAGACGCGGTTGCTCGCCAAAACGCCGGCGACCGTCCCCGCTGCGGCCAGAGAACTCTGCTGGATAAACTTTCTTCGTGAGAGATTCGTGTCCTTCATGGGTCATCGTCCTTTCATTTCAACAGTCAGAATAATACTACCAACAGCATACCCAAATCGAACCGAAAAGTCAACACTATTCGACGCCGGTTTTCCGACACGGGTGTGGCCGAATTTTCCGGCAACTGATTTGGGTGTTCGTCAATACTCGATAATAAGGCACAACACAGCCGCTATTGTCATTGCGAGGCCCCCTTGGGGCCGTGGCAATCTCCGGCTTTCGAGTGGTTTGAGATTGCCATCCGCCGGTGGCGGACCTACGGCTCCTTCGCAATGACGTAGCGCGTAATCCTTTGTCGGAAAGAGTCTTATAGTGTGCCGGAAAAATTAGCCACACCCGCCGACATCCGACACAGACTCAACCTCTGCCCCAACAAAAACCGACAGAGCCCCGACTGTAAAGGAGGGGTACGTCCAACATCGCCTAAAACGCCCGCACCTAACACGCAGCCGCCGGAATAATGCACAGAAACCTGAGAATCGATTCGCCCGTATTCCTGAAGCAGTGCTCCTTGCCGCCCGGCACTAAGATAAAATGCTCGGCGGCGAACGGATACTCCCGCCCTTCGCAAACGAACAGGCCTTCGCCCTCAACGATAAACACCTCATGCTCATGAGGATGCGTATGCAGAAGCGTATGCCCCCCGCCGGCCAACTCGAACATCCGCATAGCGAAATTCTCCGCCCCATCCTCTTTCGAAATAAGCCACCGAATCTCCACGCCCTCGGCCCCTGCAATCGCCACCGCCGACTTACTGAT
>JAUVXL010000240.1 GCA_030603595.1 Sedimentisphaerales bacterium
CGCTTTTCGAATGTCAAGTAATCTAAGAACTTTTGGATGATTGTGCTATGTTCCATAATTTACCTATCCGCCAAATTGTGTAATTGAGTTTTCGTTACTTTGCGAAACCGTTTAGATTCTCTTGAGTTTTATAGCGACCAGGAAGCACAGAGTGACTAAGTCGCAGGCATCTGTGCATCGGAGTTTTCGCTTAAGAGTTCGTCGGCCTGGCATATCAGCGACTGGGTGAGTTTGAAACTCAGTACGGCTGCGTCGAACCAATCAAACTCAGTGCGTTTGTCCTTGGCCTGACCAATCAGAGCGTCGAGAAGCTCGTCTTCGTGTCCACACTGGTACCGAAAGATAAATTTCTCATTGCCTTTGTTTAATACAAGCTGTCGCATTGCATTATTCATTTCGACGTCCTGCGTTGGGCTGAAGCGATAAAAACAACACTTTGGAAAACGCTATAAGGCTTTTATCGGCGAATAAGACGTCTGGCTTTACAAAAATAGGACGGGAATATAATCAGATTTCGGGGAAAATCCGAGCCTGCTTTTTGGCTGTCACGGTCGGCGGCGGGTGAGTCTATTTTGCTCTGAAGAAGACAGTCCGGTTTTTGTGATATGACTCTATGAGGTCTTGTTGTTGAAGGGTCGTGAGGTGCTTCACGGCTAAGTTTGGCGGTATTGACAAGCCTGCGGATATGTCCTCCACCGAACAGGGCCTGCGTTTTAGCATTGAAAACACGTCTTCGGGGGTAGTTCTCGTATCTGTTGTGGGCGCATGAGCGGCGGAGAAATCGGCGATTATCTCGCACGAGTCGCCCAACTTGGCAGCGATGGCCTCAAGTTCATCCGGCGTGACTGCGGCGACGTCGGCTTCGGTAGTAGGGCGAACAGCAGTGTTGAGGTGGATCTTGTCGGGAGCAATGCGTTCTATCAGGTTCTTGATCACGGCAATTTGTTGGGTATTAGTATTCAAACCAGCCACGAGGAACACTTCGAGCCATATCGGCCCGGAGAATTTATTTCTGAACGCCGCGAGTCCGGATACCAGCTTTTCTATGTTAATATCAGCATGTGGGCGGTTAATTCTGCGGAAAGTCTGTTCGTCGCCGGCATCGAGCGAGGGCAGGACGAGGTCCGCCTTTGCACAGTCCTCTCGGACATCGTCTCTGAAAAAGAGCGTGCCGTTGGTCAGGACGGCCAAGGGAATATTAGTAATTTTCTTGATGGCATTTAGGAGTTTTCCTATTTGGGAATTTAGCGTTGGCTCGCCTGAGCCTGCAATGGTGATATAGTCGGCGTCGAGCCCGTCTTCTATTTTTTCGGCCAATTCGGCTAATACTGCATCGGTGGAAACGTATTCGTCGCGTTCAAGGGTTTTTTTTGAGCTTCTGCCGAGTTGGCAGTAGATGCAGTCGAGGGTGCATATCTTGAATGGGATGATGTCGATTCCGAGACTGCGGCCAAGCCTTCGTGAAGGAACCGGGCCGTAGAGATATTTGTACTTGCCGGGCATATTTGCTCACTTGCGTATAAGATGAAATATTTCTTTGCAGATTTTGAGTAAATCCTCGATCCAGTCTATGGGCATAATGGTCGCGGCGTCCGATTTGGCGTTCTTGGGGTCGGTATGGACTTCGAGGAAAAGCCCGTTTGCGCCGGCGGCAGTGGCGGCCTTGGCGAGAACCGGGCCCATTTCGCGGTGCCCTGCGGTGGCGTTGCCGAGCCCGCCCGGCTGCTGCGTGCTGTGAGTGGCGTCGAAGACAACAGGCACGCCGAGATTCTTCATGGTCTCAATGGCGGTCATATCGTTGACCAGGCGATTGTATCCGAAGAACGTGCCCCGCTCGATAAGGATAATCCTGTCGTTGTCGCAGGTGCGGACCTTATCGACCACATTCTTCATTTCATCGGGCGAGATGAATTGGCCCTTCTTGATGCTTACCGGTTTACCGGTTTGTGCGCAGGCGGTGAGCAGGTCGGTTTGCCTGCAGAGGAAGGCCGGTATCTGGAGGCAATCGACGACGCCGGCTGCGGGGTTGGCCTGTGCCGGCTCGTGGATGTCGGTGGTAACGGCAAGGCCCGTTTTCTTTCGCACAGCCGCGAGGATTTCAAGCCCCTTCTCCAGGCCTGGTCCGCGAAAGCTCGATATGCTGCTGCGGTTGGCCTTATCGAAACTGGCCTTGAAGATAATCGGCACATTAGTGATGCGGGCGATTTCGACTAATCTCTGCGCGATCTCGAGGCAGATCTCTTTGGTCTCAATGACACAGGGCCCGGCCATTACGAACAGAGGCGCATCCAGGCCGACTTCGGCATCACCAATGTTGAAATGTTCTTTATTCATAGGTCATATCCCAAGCAAGATATACTACACATTTAGCGTCGTTCGTCAAGGGGAATCGCACTGCTAACTCAATGCCCTGAGGATTCTGGTTTTTATTCCGGCGGGCTTTGCCCCTTCGGGGACCATTACGTTCACCGCACTCGGTATTACGGTGATGTGCGCCGGCAGAGGCGGCCCGGGATCGCCGTCAATTTGCGTAAAGATGTCGGCGTGTTCGGAGCTGACGTGGATGTCTTTGCCCTGGCGATAAATCACATCGCTGCTCTTTGAATGGCCCTTAAAGAGCGTCATAATCGAGTGCCTGGCAAGGTGTCTGCGGGATGCGCATTTGTAAATGCAGACGTCGAGCAGCCCGTCGCCGAAGTCGGCTTGTTCGAGTATCTTCAATCCGACCGAATACCTCGATATGTTGCCGACGAAGACAAGACCTGGGCCGTCGAAGATTTCCTCGCCGTCAACCCGGACCATCATAGGTCTGAACTTGTATTCCGAGAGACTTCGCCAGATGGGCCAGAAGTAATCGAGGTGAGTGATGTGCCCGGTGCGTTGGCGGTGGACGCGATCGACGACTTGGCCGTCGAATCCAAAGCCGGCTATCGAAGTGAAGCATCTATCGTTTGATTTGCCCAGGTCCAGGGGCCTGGTGTACTGGGCCTCGAATGTCCTGATCAGCGTATCCAATTTCTCGTCAAAGCCGAGTTCGCTTGCGAGCAGGTTCTCCGTTCCGTGCGGGACCATCATCAGCGGTTTGTCGCTGCCCTCGAGTCCGTGTGCGACTTCTCTGATTGTGCCGTCGCCGCCGACAGCGACGATCAGTGCGCAGTCGTAATCACTTGAGGCGCGTTCGGCCAGTTCGGCGGCGTGCTCCATATACATTGTCGGATTGGTCCGGACATCGAAGCCTCGGTCGCGAAGATACGCGGCAAAGCGGCGGCCTATCGGCTTGTTGCTCGACGAGCCGGCCATGGGGTTTACTATGAACGCGATGTAGCCGTCTTCGGGTTTCATAACTGCGTCGCAATATTCTTGATTAGTTTTGCGCTATCGGCCAAGCTCTCGCAGCTTGGCTTTTGTCAGGGCTGCGTAGCCCTTGGGTATGTGGGGCAGGTCGGACAGGCCCAGGCTCTCTTGGACGCTGTTGATTTTCTCGTCGTCCGGGCCTTCTATTTCGAGATAATCGCCGAGCAATTCGAGCCTGTCGAGTGCGACTTCGCAGCCGCCGAATCGCCAGAGCCGCCGCGTCTTTTCGACAACCAGTGTTTTGTGATAACCCAGGGCGCCCAGCAGCTTGCCGGCGGCGTCGGCATCGGCGAGATCGAATTCTATCTCCTGCCTCTTCTTGAAATTGCTCTTTTCCTTGGGGCCTTTATAGGTCATCAGCAATTGCGTGCTGTCGGCTGCAACCTGGCGCCTTAGTCGCAGGGCCTTATCGCCTTTCTTCAATGTCGCCTTTGCATCGTCGAAATGATAGTCTGTCTGCGAGAGTTCTGCGATGAATTCGGCACCGAGTTCGAGGAGCCTGCGCTCGATTTGCTCCGGCGATTCGATCTTCAGTTTTGCTTCAGTTTCAGTGCACATGCCAGGTGAGAACCCCACGTAAAACGTGGGGCTAAGTATTTAGCCTGCGGTTTTACCGCAGGTTTTGACCCTCAAGTGATTATGCTTACGATTCTAGGCTTTGCAACTATGACCTTCTTTGCGGGCTTACCGTCCATCGCAGACACTACTTTCTCGCTCGCCAATGCCCAACTCTCGATTTGCTTATCGGCCGTGTCAGCAGCAACAACAATCTTGTCTTTTATCTTTCCGTTGACCTGGACGGCCAGTTCGATTTCCTTTTCCTTGATAATCTCTTCGTTGTAGCCGGGCCAGGGCTCGTAGGCGAGGGTGTCGGGATGGCCGAGCTTTTGCCATAGCTCCTCGGCGATGTGCGGCGCAAAGGGGGCGAGGATCAGGACAAGCTGCTCGATTACCGATTTGGGCCTGACGGTTAGTCTGCCGAGGTGATTCGTAAGGATCATCATCGCGCTTATGGCGGTGTTGAAGCCGAAGGTCTCGATGTCGTCGCCGACTTTCTTTATTGTCTGGTTCAGCAGCCTGAGCGTGGGCTCATCGGGCGGTGCGTCCCGGACGGTTGCGCGAAGCTCGCCGGTATCCTCATCGACGACGGCGCGCCATATCTTCTGCAGGAATCGGTGCACACCCTCGACGCCCTGCATGCTCCAGGGCTTCATCGCTTCGAGGGGGCCCATAAACATTTCATAGAGCCGCATCGAATCGGCGCCGTAATCTTCAATGACCTTATCCGGGTTTATTACGTTGCCGCGAGACTTGCTCATTTTCTGCCCGTCTTCGCCGAGGATCATTCCCTGGTTGATGAGCTTCTTGAACGGCTCCTTCGTGGTGACGTAGCCGAGGTCGTAGAGGAACTTGTGCCAGAATCTCGAGTACAGCAGATGCAGGACCGCGTGCTCGGCGCCGCCGATGTAGAGATCGACGGGCATCCAGTACTTCTCCTTTTCAGGGTCCCAGCCTTTTTCGTTGTTTGCCGGGTCGAGGTATCGCAGGTAGTACCAGCAGCTTCCCGCCCACTGGGGCATAGTATTTGTCTCGCGTCGTGCCTTTGAGCCGTCGGGGCAGGTTATGTTGATCCAGTCAGTGGCGTTGGCCAGGGGCGGCTCGCCGGTGCCGGTCGGCTTGTAGTCCTCGACGTGTGGCAGTATCAGGGGCAGGTCGTCCTCCGAGAGGGAGACTGGCCCGTTTTCGGTGTGCAGGATCGGGAAGGGCTCGCCCCAGTATCGTTGCCGGCTGAAGAGCCAGTCGCGGAGCTTGTAGTTTACGGATTCTTGGCCCTGGCCCCTTTCAGCGAGCCAGTTGGTTATGTTCTCCTTGAATTGGGTCGTTGACTGGCCGTCGAATTGGCCGCTGTTAATCGCCGTGCCGTCTCCCGTGAAGCATATCTTGACCTGTCTGACCAACTCGGCCTGCTCCGGATCGGGCGGCTCGACTACCGGGATAATCGGGAGGCTGAATTTGGCGGCGAATTCGAAGTCGCGGTCATCGTGTGCGGGCACGGCCATGATCGCGCCGGTGCCGTAGCTGATAAGGACGTAATCGCTTATCCAGATGGGAATCTTCTCATCGTTGACCGGGTTTACGGCGAAGGCGCCCAGGGGCTGCCCGGTCTTGTCTTTTGCCAGGTCGGTGCGGTCGAGGTCGCTCTTGCGTGCGGCCTGTTCACGATACTCGGCGACCGTTGCCTTTCTGTCCTCAGCCGTTATCTTATCGACAAGCGGATGCTCGGGCGCCAGGACCATATAGGTCGCTCCGAAGAGCGTATCGGGGCGCGTCGTGAAGACGCGAATAGTCTCGTCGAAGTCGGCGACTTTGAAATCGACGTCGGCGCCGATGCTCTTGCCGACCCAGTCGGTTTGAAGCTTTCTTATCGAATAGGGCCAATCCACTTCGGCCAGGTCGTCGAGCAGTCTCTCGGCGTATTTTGT
>JAUVXL010000013.1 GCA_030603595.1 Sedimentisphaerales bacterium
GGAGGGTTTGGGGTGACAGTGGGGGCGAGAGAAGGGAGGGCTTGGGGTGACAGTGGGGGCGAGAGAAGGGAGGGCTTGGGGTGACAGTGGGGGCGAGAGAAGGGAGGGCTTGGGGTGACAGTGGGGGCGAGAGAAGGGAGGGCTTGGGGAGACGGGGGGGGAACTCGGGGTGGTAAATGATCGTAACGCCTTGTCATCGAAAGGGCTATGCCGTGCCGGAAAAGTTAGCCACACCCTATTGTTCGGTTTTGTCCTGTTCGGGGGTGAGCGTTACCGGGATGTCGAGCCAGAATGTCGAGCCGGCGTCGAGTTCGCTTTCGAGGCCTATATCGCCTGCGAGCATGGCCGTTAGTTCCTTGCTGATGGCCAGTCCGAGCCCGCTGCCCGTGGATTCACGGGTAATTGAGCCGTCAACCTGGCTGAATTTGTCGAATATTTTTTTCTTGTCTTCTTCGGCGATTCCGCAGCCGGTATCGGTGACTGCGAAGCGGACGGTTTTTTCGTCGAGCATTTTGGCTTCAATTGTAATCGTGCCGCGAGCAGGCGTGAATTTGACGGCGTTGCTGAGGAAGTTGTAGAGCACCTACTGGACCTTGCCTGCATCGGTTGTGAGGATTGGGATGGCGGGGTCGATAGTGTGTTTTACCTTTATTTTCTTTTGCTTTGTCAGGAGCGAGAACGAGGCGACGAGTCCTTCACAGAGCTGCTCGGCGGAAGTTTTGTCTATGTGCAGCTCCATCTTTCCGGCGCGGGTCTTGGCCAGGTCGAGCAGGTCGTTGATCATATTGAGCAGGCTGTTGCCGCTGGTAATGATGTTCTCGGCGTATTTCTTGCCCTTGTCGGTTTTCAGGACTTTTGGCTTATCTCGGAGGACCTGGGCAAAGCCCATAATCGCGTTGAGCGGCGTTCTGAACTCGTGGGAGATGTTGGCGAGGAATTCGCTCTTGACCTTGTTGGCCTTGAACAGTTCGATATTGCGTTCGGAAAGCTCAATGATCTTGGCGTCGAGCTGCTTGTTCGCCTCTCGCAGTTTCTCCTGGGCGGCCTGGAGCCCGTCGAGCATTTTGTTGAAAGCGGTGGCGAGCTTTTCATATTCATCGCGTGTGGCGATGGAGCTTCTTGTGTCGAGGTTGCCTTCGGCGACGTTGTTTGCAAGGGCGCGGAGCTGGCGGATCGGGCGCAAGATTACTCGCTGGGTTATCCAGTAGAAGGCGACGATGGCGCCCGTAACGCCGATCAGCCAGGAGACGCCTATCCAGATGCGGTTTAGGACGACGATTTTTCTGATTTCGGTTCCGATTCCGCGAGATTGGATAAGGGCCGCTCCGACAGGCTGATTCAAGGAGAAAGGCCCGCCGGGGCCCTGCGGGTAGTGGCAGGTTATGCAGCCTTCGGTTGCTCTGAATATTCGCACATAATTGCTTTGAAGCATGCCGTCGGATTCGACTGTCGTGATGTCATCGTCTCCGGTGTCGGCGGATTTGAGTGAGTCGATTATTTTTATCTGCGCTTCGGCGAGTTGTTGGAGGGAAGTATCGTCCTCTTTTAGAAAACTGACCCATCGTATTTCGGGGTCGTTGACATCGGCGGCCAATCCTGCTCTATCGAGTTGGGGCAGAGCGGCCTGGGAGGAATCTTTAAGGCGAAAGTGCAGGCGTCGGAGCAGTGTCTCGGCCTTTGCCTTGTTGCTGTCGAGCAGGCCTTTCCTGGTGAGTTGGCCCATCCAGATATAGGGAAGGAGCAGTGCAAGGAAGAGGATAAAGATTACGGCTGCGCCGAAGGCCAGCCTGCACTTCTCGGCGAGTGACAAAGGCCACAGCCTGAAGAACTCCAGAACTTTCAACAATTTGTTTAAGTTAAGCCTCATAATTTCTGTTATATCTGTAGTTATGGCAGTAGAGAAGGTGTGCACAGCACACCCTACCGCTGCTGTTTTTTGACACGGCTTAACCGTTCACGGGGTCCGCCGCAGGCGGCCTGCCACCCAAACGCTTTTGGAGCTTTGCCATCCCCAAGCTGCGCTTGAGGCTGCCACCCCCATCGTAAATTATAGCCTGTTTAGTCCTATTCGTCTGCTTTTTCTTCTACGATGTGGGAGGGTCTTTGCATTCGCAGGTTCAGTTCATCGAGTTGTTTGGCGTCCACTTCGCTCGGCGCATCGGTCAGGAGGCACTGTCCTCTCTGAGTTTTTGGAAAGGCAATGACGTCCCTGATATTTTCGGTTCCGGTGAGCAGCATAACAAGCCTGTCGAGTCCGAACGCTATCCCGCCGTGCGGCGGCGCTCCGTACTCGAGCGCCTTTAGAAAGAATCCGAATCGCTGTTTGGCCTGTTCTCCGGCAATATTGAGCAGGTCGAATACCTTCTGCTGTATTTCGGGATTGTGGATACGAATGCTTCCGCCGCCGATTTCCGAGCCGTTGACGACGATGTCATAGGCCTGGGAGCGGCAGTTGGCCGGGTCGGTATCGAGCTTGTCCATATCTTCTTCTACGGGCGAAGTGAACGGATGATGGAGCGAGTCGTAGCGTTTCTCATCCTCGTTCCATTCGAAGAGCGGGAAGTCCACTATCCAGACGAATTCGAAGGTGTTCGGGTCGTAGAGTTCGAGGTCCCTGGCGACCCTGCATCTCAACGGCGCCAGGGCCTTGTTGGCGGTGGCTTCGGTATCTGCGACGAATAGCAAAAGGTCGCCGTCTTTTGCATCGAATCTCTGGAGGAGTTGCTGCTGCAGTTGGCCGCTGAAGAATTTGGCCAGTCCACCGATGAGGGTGGCGGCTTCTCCTTCCTGCTTTACCTTGAACCATGCCAAGCCTTTGGCGTCGTAATCGGCCACGAATTTTGTGAGGGTCTTTTCGATATCGCTTCTGGAGTACTTATCGCCGGCCGGTGCGCAGAGGCCCTTGACTACTCCTCCTTTCTCGATAGCGGAGGTGAACACCTTAAAATCGGTCTGCCCGGCGAGGTCGGAGATGTCTTTTAGCTGCATATCAAATCGCAAGTCGGGCCTGTCCACTCCGTAGTTATCCACCGCTTCTTTACATGTCATCCGGCGGATGGGCAACTTCACATCGACGCCGAGGATATGTTTCCATAGGCTCGCGACCATATTCTCGTGAACGGCTATCACGTCGTCGCTGTCAACGAAGCTCATTTCGACATCTATTTGGGTGAACTCGGCCTGCCTGTCGGCCCGCGGATCCTCATCGCGGAAACATCGGACTATCTGGAAGTACTTATCGACTCCGCTGATCATCAGTATTTGTTTGAATAGTTGCGGCGATTGCGGCAGGGCGTAAAAAGCGTTCTGGACGAGCCTGCTGGGCACGAGGAAATCCCTTGCGCCTTCGGGCGTGCTCTTTGCGAGCATCGGCGTCTCGATCTCCCAGAATCCCAATTTGCCGAAGTAGTCCCGCACCGCCGTTGTGACCTTATGGCGTGTTTGCAGTTTGCTCTGCATTTCGGGCCTTCGCAGGTCGATGTATCGATTGGCGAGTCGGAGTTCTTCGCCGGTTCTTTCGGCTCCGTCCATCTCGAATGGCGGAGTTTTTGCGACGTTGAGGATATGCAGTTGCCGGACGGCGACCTCGATTTCGCCTGTCGGCAGCTTCGGGTTCTTCATACCTTCTGTTCTGGGCTGGACAACGCCCTGGGCTGCTATTACCCATTCACATCGAGCGGTCCTGGCCAGCTTGTGGGCATCCGGCTGGGTTTCGGGGTCGAATACGAGTTGGGTCAGGCCTTCTCTGTCTCTCAGGTCGATAAAGACGAGGTTGCCGTGGTCGCGATAGGAATGGACCCAGCCGGCGACGGTTACCTTTTTGCCGGCATCGTCGAGCCGAAGCCGGCCGCAATTATGTGTTCTCTTAAGCATTGCAGAATCTTTCTAAGATCGCTTTCGATAGAGCAAAATAGGGAAAACCCGACGCTATACGCCAACATCGTCCTGTAAGGATAGTGAAATAGGGCGGATTCGTCAACAGTGGCCTTGGCTTATTTGAGTGTGTTGCGGAGGTAGATGTGTTCGTTGCCGTTCCAGGGTTTTGAGCAGATGTCGATATCGCCGTCGCCGTCCACATCGGCTGCCTTGGCTTCGTGGCAGCGTTTGCCGGTGAGGATTTCGTGCTGTCGCCAGTTTCGGCCTTTGCCGTCGGTGTTTTCCCAGATGAACCATTTGTGAGGTGGTTTGGATGTGAGCGGTCCTCCGCCTGAGAAGATATCGAGGTCTCCATCGTTGTCGAAGTCGGCTACTGCGAGTGAGTGGAAGTCCTGGCCTGATTTGCCGGCGACGATATGCTTTATCCATCGTCGGCCCTTGCCGTCTTTATTCTCGTGCCAGGCTACCCGCCCGCTGCGACAATCTCCTTCGGCTTGGACAATGTCGTTATCGCCGTCTTTATCGAGGTCGATTATCCAGGATTTGGTCATAAGGGGGTATTTTGCATCAGGCTGGCCGAAGTCGATGTTCTTGTGCGGGGTCCATTTGGTTCCTTTGCCGTCGGCATTCTCGAACCAGATATTTGTCCTGACTACGTCGTTATCGCCGTCTCCGTCGATATCGGCGACGCCGGCCGGGTCGATCGCGCCATGCACAGCTTGGCCGATTTTGTGCTGTTTCCATTTCTTGGTTGGGTCGGGCGGTATTTTGTACCAAAACAGGGCGCTTCTATCGCCCATTATAACGACGTCGAGCTTCTTATCGCCGTCGATATCTGCGGCGACGTTATCGTGGCAGCCAAGTGTTACGCCGTTTGGGTACTTGATAAACTGCTGTTGGCGTGGTTTGCCGGTGTTTTTGTACCATGCGCCGCCGGAGACCTGGTCTATCCAGCCGTCGCCGTCCACATCGAATGCGGTGCCGCCGACGTCGGTTGGGGCCTTCAGGCCGAGGGCGTGTCTGGACCAATTATCCGCATCCTTGTATTCGAACCACCATATATCGCCGCCGCGGCAGCCGACAATCCAGTCGAGGTCGCCGTCTTTATCGACGTCCACGAGGGTTGTCTGGCCCATGCTGCCGCCGATTTGGGCAATTTGGTGATACTCGAACTTTGGGAATTTTGCATACGCCAATGAGCAGAACAGGCAAACGCTCGTGACAACAATATGCAGACGCGATTTATTTTCGCATACACGGAAAACCATAACAAACTCCTTTCGTTACTCGCCCTTCGTTGCATCAGGCCCGTAAACTCGCTCACCGGGCGCGTCAGTTCGCTGCGGCTATCTGATGAAGTATCCTGAGACTCTCCATTTGCCGTTTTTGTCGAGCATTGGGGTGATTGTCTCCACGGCTGCCGTTTTGTTCTGGAATCTTGTCTGGAACTGGATGATCACATATTCGCCGGCCGGCGCATTTGGAATATCAGCAGTATATTTCTTCGATAGGAGCTTTCGAGAGACCAGCTTACCGCACCGTTCTCTCAGTATCCTGAGTGTCTGCTCCCATTGCTCTTTTGGCACAGTGTTCCGGAAGTATTCCGCAGCTTCGTCCCTGGTCTTTGCGTATTGTCCGGAGTCGAGGGTCTTGAGCCATGCCTCGGCAGCGGCAACGGCGGCTTGCTCGGCGGCGACATTATCTTGGGGCTGCTTGGGCTGCTCGTGCTGCCGGACCTTTGGCTCGTTGACTTCGGAGGTGGGCTCATCGCCTTTGCAGCCGATGAGAACCAATATTGATGCAGCAAGGGTTAGCAACAATAGACATTCAAGCTTTCTCATTCTTCCATCCTTTCAAGAATACATTCCAACTCAGGTAAGAATACTTAATTATGGCGGTTCTTGACAGATAGTTGAAGCGAAATCCGGCTAATATCGATTTTTTAGCGTGGTGCGGCGCCGGGACAGGGAAAAGGATGGTCTCGGAAGGCTCCGCCGGCGATTATCGGTCTCTTTTCTGGTTCAAGTCGGCTGATGTGGCCAGTGCGATGACCCTGCCTTGATCGCCGACGGCGCAGTAGAAGTGATAGACGATGCCTTTGTGTTTGACGACCCAGGGCTTGTGGGCGTATGTGTTGTCGTAGGGCTGCGAGGGCTTGACGAGGTCCGGGCCGGCCCATTTGGTCCAGTGCACAAGGTCGTATGAACAGGCGAAGGTGTCGAAGGCCTTCGGTCTCCAGAATGCACCGAAGTAGAACATAACCCAGATATCGTCGATTCGGGTGATCTGGGGGTCGCCTGATATTCCTTTGCCGTTGTCTATAACCGGCTCGCTGCCGTATCTGAGCCAGGTCTTCATATCGCTTGAGACGGCCATGCCTATGCGTTCAGGTCCGCCCTTGGGTTTGCCGTTGTAGAACATCACAAATGGATAGCCGAGCGTTTGCTCCGGATCATGGATGATGTTGCTTTTGTATTGGGTTAGAGACTCGAAGCTCCGGACGTCTGGCTGGTCGGCCGAGAGGACCGGCGCCGGCCGGCGGTTCCATTCTGCGGCCCTGGTGGGGTCGGCAGTCCAGGCGATGCCGACGGCCAGGGGGTCTGTTTCGTAGCCCTTCAGGGCGCCGCCGAGATAAGAGAGCCAGTACTTGCCGTCGAACTTGCCGAGCTTGTATGAGCCGCCCCAAGTATAATCCTGGAGTGCGATGTAGCCGGCGGCCTGCATCCCGTCCCACGCGCCCTTGCGAAAGCGGAGTATCCTGCCGAGCGGTTTCCAATCGAGCAGGTTGGCACTTTCGGCGATGGCGGTTTCGTAGCCGTTTCCGTCGAAGATGATATACATCATGCACCACTTTTGGCCGTGCCGATAGACGCTTGGGCAATCCAGTTTTTTGCCGTCTTGCCCTTTTAGGATTACGCCGTATTTGTATGGGGTTTTGATCTGCTCGTAGATTCGCTGCATGGTCTCGGCATCGACGGCGTTGCCTTTGGACTTGGCACCGAGCACGATGCGTCGGCTACTTGCAGGCTCGGCCCGGCAAAGCGATACAAGAGCGAATACGAGAAGTGCGCCTGCGAGAATTCTCTTCACGTTCTGTGCATCCTTTCCCGGTATGTGGAGCCTTCATTTAGTCCAGGGTCGGCCGGACTATTTTCCCCTGGGCCTGGGCGAGCGTGTTCTCGTATGAGCCATAGAATTCCGAGTTGCAATCGAGCCAGAGCACAATGCGGTGGAGATCTTCGTCCGAGGGCTTGACGCCGTAATGCCGCTGGTCCATATAGGCCATCAGTCCGGAGGCCTTAGCGCCGAATTCTCCCGGTATTGTCCGGCTACCGCCGTGAACGCCCTGGTTAATCGAGCCGTTGGAGACATGAAAGTAAAAGCCGTACTTCGCGGCCAAGTTGTTATAGGAGCGGCTCCATCCGTTCTTGCCTTCGATTACGCCGGCAAGGTCGAGTGTCTTTTTCTCCTGATGGCAGGCAACGCAGTTTCTCTCCAGGACGGGTTGAACCAGGCGGACATAATTGAAGGGATTCGAGCCGTCCACATCTCCCTGGATTTTCGACGGCGGACGCCGCAGGGCCAGAGGCTTTCTCGCCGATTGGTTCGAGGCGCGATGTTTCTGCTCGTGGCAGCCCAGGCAGGTCATCTGCTCGCCGGGATGAACGTACGTCACCGAGCGCATCGACTGGATGGCCATGCCGTGCTCGTCGAGTGCCTGGAAGTAGATAGCCTTGCCGACGGGGGCCTCGAAGAAGGCGCTGCCGTCGGCTTCGACCGGGACGGTCCCCAGGACGGCCCTGGCGTTGGTCTGGTTGGCGATGCCTATGCGGGGCTTGTTCGGCGGGGCAGTTGTCTTGGGCAAAAGCTGGATGATTCGCAGAGCGGCGACCTTCGAGGCTTCGGGCCAGGTGAAGTCGCTGTCGTAAACATTGACTATCGCGATGGTTTCCTGCGGGGTTTTGCCGCCTGCCTTTTTGATATCGCGGGCGGTTTGCACTGTCCCGCTTGGAACGACCGGCGGCTTGCGTCGCGGGCGCAGTGGAATGGGGCTCAAGCACGAGATGGCCGGGTCGCGGTAGAGCAGTTCGCGGTTGCCGAAGCGGTCTATCCAGTAGATTCCGCGGTTTTTGGCGTCGGCGTCATAGACGCATAGAAGATCGTCCTCGCTCAGGGGCCAGGGCGTGCCGTACCTCATGTAATCTCGAATCGGCCTGGCTTCGGCTTCCGGGAAGGGCGTATCGGGAGTCAGGCGGGTAAGCTGCGACATCGCGAGGTCGTCTTCGATACGCGGATCGATCATAATTAGCGATCCGAATGCGTTGCCGTGATGCGAGCCGGTGGTCGCGACGTATCGGTGCGAGCCGGGGATAGCCTGGATGCTCATCTCCATCCAGGGGCGGCTCTGGCGACGATCGGGATAGTTGCCGTGGAAGGAGCGGGGGTCTCGTCCGTCGGGAAAGCTGGTCCAGATATGATGGGCGATGTTTGTGTCGCGATCGACGTAATCCCATCGCGTATAGACGAGCATTCCGTCGTTGTTGACGCTCGGATGCCATTCGTGGGTCTCGTGGAAGCTGATACAGATGATGTCGCTTCCGTCAGGCTCCATTGAGTACATCGTATATACCGGGCAGTTTCGGCCGCAACGGAGGTATCCGCCTCGCCGCTCGGTGATAAATACGACGCGACCGTTGGGTAGAAAACAAGGGTCGAAGTCGTCGGCCGGCCCGTCGGTCAACTGCACCAGCCCGCTTCCGTCGGCGTTGACCTTGAAGATGTGGTGGCTGATCTCGGGGGCCCACTCGTATGCCTCTTTGCCGCGGTATTTCTCGTATGCCTTGGCCTGCGTGTATGCGAAGAGGATTGTCTTGCCATCGTATGAGAGTTCGGGCGAGAGGAAAGCACCTGTGGAAAGGTTGTCGCCTTTTAGCCGTCCCCGCTCGACGACGGAATTTTCGAGCACGTTGGTCAGCTTGGGATTGTCGCCGAAGGGATCGGAGAGGATAAAGAGTCCGCCGCCGGGCCTGGCGTTGCAGCCGTAATACTGGTCGCACATGTGGAATACGCCCACCGAGTCGTGCCGCTTGATGAAGAGTATCTTGTCGAAATCCAGCAGCGGATTGCAGAAGGCGATTCGCCGTGCGAGCCGGCGGGCATCGAAGTAGATATCTCTGCGGATTTGGTGCGGTATGTCGTCGCCGATTTCGAGCTTCGCCAATCGCGATTCGAGCCTGCTCAACTCGGCTATCAGCGGATCGAGGCGTTTGGGGGCGGCATCGCGGCGCAGGCGAGCAGAAAGGGCCTTGCCTCGCTCAATAACGTGGCGGGTGTGGGCCAAGTCGAATGAACCGCTGAGAGCCTGTTTCGGGGGGATAGCGGAATTGACTCCTTCGGGCAGTGTTCCGGGATATGAGTGTTGGCTTACGCTCTTTTGGTCTGCGGGCTTGTTCAGGGCGATGTTTTTTTGGGGGGCGTCCGTCGCATACACTTCGACTTCATCGAGTGCGAAGGAGCATCTGCCTGGGATGCGAAGACGCACGAAGCGGGCCGTTACATCTTTGAGGCTGACAACGAGCGGCTTGTTTTCCTTGAGGCCGTAAAAGACTTCCCCGCTGTGCTGATATGCCTGCTTGAATTGACCGTCCTTTTGGGCGACGAGTATTTGGATGTTCTTTGTTCGAGGGGCGGTGTTGTCGTCGGTGCGATTGAAGATGACAATGCGGTCGAGCTTGTATTGGCCCTGCAGATCGACTTGCCACCATGGGTCGTGCTCGCCGCTGGCGGTGTGGAACCCCCATCTGCCGTTCTTAAGGCCATCGCAGGCTCCGGCAGCATCTTGAGCCGTAGTTACGCCGTGCGTGTTGACCTTCGAGGCGGTTTTTGCGGATGGGCGGGGCGCATTTTGCCTCGAAGCGGCGAACCTGCTGTCTTGGTCGATCCAATCGGCTTCGACCAGTTCGCGCATCGAATCGCCGAGGTCGATCGCGGCGGCATTGCACAAGCCGACTGACAGAGTAAACATTGCTATCGCCGCGCAAAAACGGACTTTTGGCCTGCATCGCCTCATTTGGCAATCCTCGAAATAATTGAGAACATTCTATTATACCCGCACTCGGCCTTGATGTCAAACCGCTTGGCCGATGAGCAAACGGCGGGGGCGGAAGAATATATCGGGAACCCCCCAAAAATTTTCGATATTTTGCTTGACAGGGCGGAAAGAATATGATATTATTAGTATCGTCTATCGGATGCGGGCCTTATTGGATTTTCCATCCGAGTGATGAATTTTGTTTGATTTGAGATTTTATCAGTTACAGTTTGGCCCACAGAGCTTTTTGGCATATAATTTAATAAAGCAAACAGCAGGGCTGGGGATATCTCGCTTTTTCCTCTCCCTCCGCACCTCAGCCCTGTTCCCTTTTTTTACCTCCGCACGTCGGAGGTTTTTTTTCACGGCTATCGTTTTCGTCAAGATTGCCTATACTGCATGTTGACTTTCAGGGTGCGTTACTGTTGGCCGCGTTGCAAGCGAGCCATTCGACTATGAAGCATTCTCCCGCCCGACAACCCAGATCCTTCGCCCGCCCGAGGCGGACTCAGGATGACAAAGGCCGGACAGGTAAGAGCCCGGGGGCGAGCCTGGCGAGGGGATGAGGACCAATCAGCGAATACCGAGTATCAATGTGGTTTAGTATTCGTTGTTTAGGAATTTGATGAGTTCTTCGGGGACGTAGTCGGCGGCGAAGGTTAGGATGTCGTTGACTTGTGATTTGGGCAGGTCGCCTTCCACCCGGCGGTTGTTGATATCGACGTTTACGATAATGCCGAACATCGCACCCTCATCGGCCATATTTGCGACATTAGCGCGCCTGTGCATCACGTGGGTCGGGCGGATATCGAGGTTGATATTCTTTCCTTCGCGTGGGGTTTCGAGGTGGATGTTTATGCTGCCGAGTCTTTCTCTCCAGAGGTCGCTCTTGAGGTTGCTGGCTATTATTTCGAGCGAGCTGAACTGGCCCGTGTCGAAGACCAATTCGTGAATCACGCCGACCCGGCGGACGGCCTTATCCGAGAATCTGCTGCGCAGTTCATCGAGCGCCTTGCGGAATATCCTGTCTTTGTCGGGCAGATCGACATCCTGGGGCTGATCGATATAGAGCCTTTCGGGGAATGTAAAGAGCGGGCCTCGTGCGGTGAGGACGAAGGTCGGCATATCGACCCGGCGATTGTTGGCAAGGATGAAGTTCTTCTGCACTCGAAGCTGGTTCGGGCCCGACAGCAACGTCTCGAAGGCCTCCGGGGCCTGGTCGATGAGCCAGTTGCAGTAGTCCTGCAGTTTTGTCTTCTCGTTGGCCAGGCCGATGCCCGGCTGGAGATGGACGCCGTACTTGACTACATGCTGCGATATGTACTCTGTATCAAATTCATAATTCATATAACCGGCCGCCTAAACCAATGCCTGTCCAAGTTTCCTGACTCCAACAGTGTACAACCCCAACCCACACAAGTCAAAGAAAACCGCCGAGCCACCAGGAGCCCCAAGACTGGTGTTATACAGATGCCGCGAACGGACGGAACTGGAGAATCAGATGTTTATTGGCCGTGTACTGTCCCTTGTTGCGGGCTATCAACTGCATTCGTTCAAGCTCGTTCAGGTCACGAGCAAGGGTTTTTTCGGTTCTGTTCCTATATTCGTGTCTCATGAGCAGCAGAATACCGTCTTTATCGATGGGGTCATCGAGTGTGGAGATTCTCAGCGCCAACTCTCGTCGCCTTTTTGAAATGGCGGCACTGCCATGCTTGCGGAACACTTCGTAGATATAGTCGCGCCAGCACACGTCTATGACTTGATGTTGTACGAATTGGAGTTGCTCATCAAGTCCGTCGCGGAAGCCCTGAATTGCGTACGAGAAGAAGGCGGTGGGGTCGCTCACTTTGGTGGCTCTGTCCAATTGAGAGTAATACCGGGCGCGAGTCATGTTGTAGTGGTTGCTGAGTGTGTGCGCAGCAGGTGAAGGGACTCCGGAACTGAGCAGTATTGCGAATTCGAGCAGTCTGGCGACACGTCCGTTACCGTCGCCAAACGGATGAATCCAGGCAAGGTACAAGTGAGCTGTCACCGCTTTGATTATCGCGAAATGAAGAGACATCCGGTTGTCTATGAAATCATCACTGTTCATCCAGTCGCAGAATTTCTGCGTCAATGCAGATACGTCCGAGGCGTTAGGCGCTCGATATACGTTGCCGACAACCACATTGTGACTTCTTATCCTTCCCGGTACTGCCGCTTCGTCATGCGGGACATCTTTTTGGAGTAGTATTGCATTATAGCGACAGAGCTTCTCAACTGTGACAGGCGGGAAACTGTTCGCCTGTATGTCAGTTGTTATTTCATTGCAGGCCTCGACGATGTTGTTCACTTCCTGTTCAAGGTACTTCTTTGACACCGGCAGAGTGACCTTCTTCTCTATGACGGCCTTGACCTGATCCTCTGAGAGTGTATTGCCCTCGATCGCAGTAGTTGCGTGAACTCCTTTGGCCAGATAGATCAGATGAAGCCGCTCTTTGACGGCTGGCGTCAAGGGTACGGCCTTCATCTGTTCGCACTTGGCCACACATTCTCCGAGTTGGACCCAGGATTGCCAGGTGAGCTTTTTCAGGTTTATGCGGAAATTTATCCATTTATGATTTGGCATTTCAGCACCTAAATTACAGTTGATACTATGTCCTATCTAATATCTTATACTATAAAGACTTATACCCTTTATCGTCTTTGTAGTGTCCAGGATTAATCATAAATAAAGAAAACCTCGTGTCAAGCTTATTATCTCTTTTTCGCAGTCCTGACGAGGAGGGAAATCCCTGTAATACTGGGTTATTTCTGGCGTCAGTATCGTCTGGATGCGGCTTTGGGAGGGGTGGCGTGGTTAATGAAGAAGTATCTGAGGGCGTCTATTGGGTGGTCGTAGATTCCGTCTTTTTGTGGGAGTTCGGCTGGTGTGGGGTGTTCGGGGTAGTGGTAGCACTGCATCGCTTCTATCAGGCGGGGGCATTTTGGGGATACTACCAGCGATGTTTGGCCGTCGCCGGAGCGTATGGCCCGGCGGATTAGCTCTATGCCTTCGAGGA
Organism: Sedimentisphaerales bacterium; assembly: GCA_030603595.1. Taxonomy (GTDB): domain Bacteria; phylum Planctomycetota; class Phycisphaerae; order Sedimentisphaerales; family Anaerobacaceae; genus JAFGCD01. Next base: position 13,009 of record JAUVXL010000013.1, read on the forward strand.
TACCGCTTCTCTTGAATCGCGTCGCTATGCCAAGCGTTCGCAGTTCGCGGACGGCGCTCGTTCCGGTAACATCGTTCACTCCGGCCCCGGCGGGGTCGCAGAAGGTGGCTGTTACCCGCTCTTCGGCGACGGACGTTCGGGTCTTTATCTCGGCGGCGTGGACGTCGATGGTCGCCCTGCTGCGGATGTATTCGTCTATCACGCGGACGCCGCCGTCGGCATCGACCTGTATCCACAGACATACGAACGGGTTTACAAATCCGAAGTCGAGCGTGCGGTAGAGAGGCAGGTTCGAGTCGTAATCGACGGGCTTGACATGGATTTGAGGATCGAAGTCGGCGAAGACTATGTTTTCCAGCGAGGGTCTTTTGCAGAGCATCTCGCTCTCGAATCCGGCCCTGCTGGCTCGGCGCATCTGGGTGATGCAGTCGTCGATTTTGAGGTAGCCGTTTGCCTGCCTGGCCTTGCCCCGACAATCGGACCATAGCGGACATTGCGAGCATGTTCTGCCGGTGCATTTCTCGATCACCTCGAACATGCACCACTTGAAGATCGGCGTGCCGAGTTGCGGGGCCGAGGCGACGACCCTTTGCATCAGGCCGTAGGGGCGGTGCATCGTGCTGATAAGCTCCATGGCGGCGACGAGATTCGATGTACTTTGGGTGGTAAACTTGGCTGCTGCGAAGACGGTTTCATCGAAGAGCTCGACCTCGTCGCAGCGGAGCTTCTGGATATGCTGGCCGCGGACGCTCATCGGCGATTGGGTGAGGACCTCGACCGCCGAACCGTTGGCGAATCGGCACCTGGCCTTCAGTGCCGGTCCTGCGAGGAATTGCTCGAAGCCGTGGCGAAGAAAGGCAGTAAGATATTCGTACATCCTGGAGGATTGCTCGCCGGAGCCGCCGAGGATTCTCACCTGGCAACTCGGCTTGAAGATGCAATCGAGCAGGGTGGCGACGGCGGCCAGTTCGGTCTTGCCGCCGGCACGATTGGCCCATACGATGCAGTCGGCGTTGAGCCTTGGAATTTCAGATTTGAGATTTGAGATTCCAGATCTGGCGTGTGAGATTCCGCCCTCTGACTTCTGCTCTTTCGGGAAGTCGGCGGTGTACGTGTGCCAGAGGTAGTCGAGCGGGCTGTTGTGCTCCGGGCAGATTCGCTTGTCGGGGACACTGATACCCAAAAAGACCTTGACGTAGTTGTGGAGGTTCTGTTTTGTCATCGGGCGAGTTTGCCTCAGGGCCGAGTAGATTTGCGTTGCTTTTTCGATGTTACCGTCGATTTGCGGTTTGATTATGCTTGGGGTTGTCATTGTGGTTGTTCTCCTTTTCTTGATGTTGGTTATGGTGCGCGAAAATGGTTTATAGTCGAATGGCCCGTTCGCTTCTCGGGCAGATTCTTCACTGCGCTGCGCTCCGTTCAGAATGACAAATTTTGCGCTCAGCATGACAAATAGGGGATTGTCATTCTAGGCACCCCCACTGTCATTCTGAGCGCCAGCGAAGAATCTGGGTGGTGGCGCGAGAGGTTGCCGCATAGTCGATTGGTCCGCTCGCTGCTTGGGCAGATTCTTCCCTGCGCTGCGCTCCGTTCAGAATGACAAATTTTGCGCTCAGCATGACAAATGGGCGCTCTCCCACGGAGTCCTTACGGACAGCATGACAGGAGGAGCGTTGAAGGCCTCCTGGAATACTGGCCCTCAAAGGCTACTTGCCGTATAATGCCGGATATGGGAAAGGACCATCAGTATTGGGTTTACATCATGGCCAATCAGTCCAGGACGCTCTACGTGGGCGTGACCGGGAATATCAAGAAACGCGTGTATCAACACAAACAGAAACTCATCGACGGCTTTACCAGGAAGTACAACATAGACAGGCTTGTGTATTTCGAAACATTCGGCGACATTCACTCCGCGATTGCCAGGGAAAAGGCCATCAAAGGCTGGCTCAGAGCGAAGAAGATTGACTTGATACATGCGAACAATCCCGACTGGCGAGATCTGAGCGATGGCTGGTATGCATGACAGAGTGTTGGTCGCTTGGCCTGCTCGCTTCTCAGCCAGATTCTTCACTGCGCTGCGCTCCGTTCAGAATGACAAATGGATGCTCAGCATGACAGATAGGGGATCGGGGTGACAAATGCGCAGGAATGACACGCGGAGCGAATTGCCTCGGATACGTTCTCACTGAATGAGCAGGCGCTTTTCGGTGTTGGCTTTTAGGGTGATTGCGATGCCTTTTTTGGCGAGTTGCTTTAGTTCGTCGAAGTGATTCTCATAAACGCCTCGCGGCGTGGTATCATGCTGCTTGCAGAGCGAAGTTGCCATTCCGACGACCTCGCCCATCATCCCGCACGTTCGCATCACGCGAACGGTTCCGAGGGCGACGTGGGTGACGCTGATATCGCGGCCAGCCATGAAGAGGTTCTCGATGTTGCGGGAATAGAAGCAGCGGTAGGGAACCGGATAGGGGCTGATGCGTAGGTGCTTTGCGATTGTTCGGAATTCCTCGCCGGGGAAGTATTTGGTGTTTTTCGGGTCGGGGTAGTGCAGGTCGATTGTCCAGGTTGTGGTGACCATGGCGTCGGGGAATTTCTTTCGTCCGACGATATCCTGCTGCTGCAAGATGACGTCGCCGAGCAGCCGGCGCGATTCGCGCTTGCCGGCGACATAGGCGACCCAGTCGAGCTTGCGGTTGGCGTAGTCGAATGTCTTGCTGCTCTTATTCTTGAGGTACGACCAGTTGCCGAAGGCCGCACGCAGGGCGTAGTCGCGGATGAACTCGAATTCGGTTATCTGGTTGCGATTGAGGCCCGTCTCCCAGTTCCAGTCGCCGCGGGTCAGGTAATGGCAGGTCTGCTCGTCGAATTGCAGTGCCCAGGGGCAATCGGGAAAGCTCGTGGTGCGGTCGGTGCGGCCGGAGTACCATTGGACCGAAGAACCCATCGTCATTTTGTCCGGTTTTTCGGGCGCGAGCGATTCGCCCGTCTCGGCCTTGCCTTCGCGTCCCATGCGAAAATCGGCCCCTGCCAGAAAGCCCAAGGTGCCGTCGCCGGTGCAGTCGGCGAAGAGCCTGCCTCTGAATCGCAGTTCCTTTGAGTTGCGGATATGCCTTGCGATCACCGCTGTTATGCGGCTACCTTGCTTTTCGATTTTGAAGGCGTGCATATTGACGAACAGGTGCAGGTTCTTCTCGGCCCGGACGACGCGGAGCTTTTTCTGGTCGTCGTAGTATGAAGCCGGGCGGGCGTTGCCCTGGAAACCGGGGTCAAGTTCTTTGACGACGTTGCCCAGGGCCGGATAGGGCGGGAGGTTGATCTTGCCGTTTAGATGGACGCGGACTTCGGAGGAGTTGTTGCCGCCGAGGACGGGGCGATTCTGGATGAGGGCTACCTTGCAGCCGAGCCTCGCAGCCGATATGGCCGAGCACGTCCCCGCCATCCCGCCGCCGACCACGACCAGGTCGAATTGCCCGGCGTCGGCCGGCCCATCGTCCAGGCCAAGCATCTTTCTGCGAAAAGCGGCCAACTCATCGTCGTTCGGCGGGGTGAAATCCGTATCAGTAGTAAGGACGATTGCATCGCATCGACCATCGAATCCGGTCAAGTCGTGCAGCGCGATAGTCGTCTGCTTCTTGGCGATATCGACGGTCCCGCCGTCCTGCCAATGCCATTCGGCCCCTTCAGTGCCAAAAGTGGTCGCCAGCGGCTTGCCGTCGATGAGCAATTGGAACTTGCCCGGCGCGCCCGGCGCCTTCCAGGGCGCGACCCAGTCGCGCGTGCGGACGAAGACGCGATACCTGCCGGCTCTGGGAAGGTCAACTTTCGTTACAGCGTCCTCGACCGGCTCACCGAGGCCGTGAGCAAGCAAAAAGGGCGAACCCATTTGATCCATAAACTGCTGATCAACCACCCACCCCCCAATATCCTCCAAACCCTCAGCCTCGATAAGAACAGTCGCAGCACGGGCTGCAGAGGCGGACAGAATTAGAAACACAACAAACAACGCCGAACACGCAATACAAACCGGCCTTCTCATTCTATCAGTACCTCCAAAATTGAGCGACACAATCGATTCTTCGCCGTCATTTATACGCATTTCGTCGCCGTTTGTCCAGTGCTATTGAATAGACAGCGGCTCATAATTGCCGGATACTGTCATTTTATGACAGTATCCCTAATAAATATTGCGATAAGTGCCGATATATGAGATAATTGCTCGAAATTGTTATTTCTCGAGAAGTACTGCAGCAGCAACAGGGTATTCGTATGAACAAGCTGACCGAAAAAGTGTTTGAATGTGTTCCTCGCAGCGACTTCACAAGCCTGGAAGTGGCGGCCCTTTTTCCGGGCAGCAAAGACCGCAGGTCCAGCCTGGTCAAGCGGGCCATTGCCAATGGCGAGATAATCCACATTCGCAGGGGGCTGTATTGCCTGTGCTCGAAGTATCGCAAGCGCCCGGTCAGTCTGTATTGCCTTGCCCAGCGCATCTACGGCCCCTCTTACATTAGCCTGGAATCGGCCCTTAGCCGGCACAGGTGGATTCCCGAGGCTGTACACACAATCACCAGCGTCTCTGTCAATAAGTCCAGGGAATTTGAGACTCCTCTGGGTGTCTTCAGCTACACTCGTGTTCCGCAGAAGGTGTTCTACGAATCCGTAGAGAGGCTCAGCGACGACGCAGGGAACATCTCCCTGATGGCGAGTCCTGTGAAAAGCCTGGTTGATTACGTCTATGTCCACAAGAAAGAGTGGTCGGGCATTGAGCCGGCAATTGAGAGCTTGCGCATCGACCATGAAGAGTTCGAATCCGCTACGGGCGAGCAGCTCGATGCCCTGATGGCGAACTACAGGAGCCGCCGAGTCCGAAGGTTTATTGAAGGCATGATGAGGGACCTGAAGCTATGAGTGTCAAGATGATACAGGACAGGGTGGATTCATACGGCTATAACATCGAGATCGCCGACAGGTCGAATACGGATATTGCTGTTCAAAAGGCTTTTCTCAAGGACGATTCCATCGGCAAAGTCGTGCGGCTGAGGCGGAGCGCCAGAAGCGGGCCTTTGCGCAAGATCCGGATCCGGATCGAGATCGACACCAATCCTCCGGACGGCAGCGGCTTCGAGGTGAAGTATGTCGACTTCCCCTTCGTCTCGTCCGTAACCGTGCAGGACAAAGCCAGCCTCTTCGCCGGCAAGGTGCACGCATTGCTGTGCAGGAAATACGTCAAAGGCAGAGACTGGTATGATTTTCTGTGGTACACGAGTCAGGGCAGCCGGATCAACTGCCGGTTTCTCGCTTCGGCGATTGACCAGCAGGGCCCCTGGCAGGGGCGGAACATCGAGGTGGATCTGGATTGGTGCACAGGGCAGTTGAGAGACAAAATTACCTCAATTGATTGGACCGCTGCGAAGAAAGATGTTCGACGATTCGTGAAGGCGTCCGAATTGCCGTCGGTCGATCTTTGGCGCACAGACCTGTTCCTCGCTCAGTTGGGGAAGATGAAGTGACCCACAGGCCAACTGCGTCGCCCCCGGAATTGAGCGACAAAAGCGAAATCTTCGATGCCATTTGTAACCGGTTCACGCCAAAAAGTCCAGCACGTTTCCGCTGAGGAGCGAGACACAGCGCCTACGCTTGGCCCATGACTATGATGGCTAGCTCGTCATAACCGCCGCGTTATATCAGCCTGCAAGATATTTCTGGAGGATAGCGACAAGTTGTTCGTGTTTCTCCTCAATCGCTATGTCAGCTTCAACCATAAAGCACATTTGCCGGGAGTATGGTGGATAGTTAGTGACCATGACTCGTGTTCAAGCCTTTCGACAAGGATGCCGACAAATCCCTTTATGATGCGTCCGATCTCTTGGTGTGTTTTCAGTGTGGGCTCACCGCCTGTGGCGTGTTGCGCCGCAAATCGGATGTACTGATCGCTGTGCTTCTCGATCAACTCGTTGACCACAAAGTGACTGTCAAATACACAGCCGCTTTGAATTCCATTCAAAATACTCTCAATAGCTTTTTTAGTGCCCATTTCTCAGTCTCCTTTCACAGATTTGATTCTTTGGTTGGTTTACCGAGTTCACTTCTTTGCATATTCAATAAGCGCCATGATGTGCGCCCAAGCATCACTATCGTCTCCAATTGAGTCCGGTATATGGAAAGCGATCGCTTTCCTGTATGTCCCTCGCTTACCATCTCCGTTGAGCCAGCTTTTCTCCGGACCGATCGAGTATCCAGACAGCTCCTCAATGTCCACGGGCTGTAGGGGCGATTGAGGCACGGCCTCGTCGTCACTTCCCTCAGGGATCGCGAGATGTACGCCACAGGGATTCTGGTGAAACTGTGCTAGCACCCTGCCCCTGCCCCTGCCCCTGCCCCGGTGTGTCCGCAGATTAACATACTTGTTCTTGTAGTCCGGAATTAGGCCCGAGTGGTCTACAAGACGTTTGAGGAGTGTGGTTCTGCTTTCGGACGCCGCATCCTTCGATGGTTCTTCTGGGTAGGGCTGATTTTCTTTGCTCAGCAGAAACTTTTTCAGGCTCGATCGGGCAAAGATGGGCCCGTTTGGGCGAGAGATGAACGGCACTCGGCGATTTGCCACCTCTCCCCTGAGTGAGTCGATGCTGGACCGGATGTAGTCCGCGGCCTCAGCGAGTGTGAGGAAATCCTTCTGGTTTGTGTCTTCCTGGTTCATTATTTGTTATCTCCAATACTCGTAAGATTAGTAATATGATACGATATACAAGACGATACAAGAGTATTCTACCAACATCTACGGTGTAGTCAAGCAAAATATTGCCGAAAACGCGAAAAATTTCTTGTGCCGAAGGTGGCAATCTATATAAGTCTATAAATATATTGACTTTTTGGAAAGGTTTGTCTATATATATGTGGTCAGATATGGCGATAGAGTCTATAAATACATAGATTCTCAATAACCATCTATGCTATCAGGTGCAGATATGAAAGCCAAACATAGAAAACTTGCCAGAGAGCAGCTTGACCAGACACTAAATCGATTTGCGCCCTTGAGAACGGTTGCTGTGCCCGGAAAGGGCTGGGTTCGCGCGATCCGAGACGCGATTGGGATGACGGGCGAGCAGCTTGCAAACCGCCTGAACGTGAACAAACAGCGTGTCAGTCGAATTGAGCAGGATGAGAGGCTCGGAAACATTACGCTCAAGACACTGAGAGGCGTGGCTGATGCTCTGGATTGCATATTTGTCTATGGTTTTGTGCCCAGAGGGAGCCTGGAGCAAACGGTAAGGAACCGGGCTGAGTCAGTCGCTCGCAAACGGATGGCTCGCAGCAATCAAATGATGCGATTAGAGAAACAGGAACTCAGCGAAGAAGAAAAAGAAAAGGCGATGAAGGATATGATCCGGGACATTATCGAAGCAATGCCGAAATCACTGTGGGATGAAGAATGACCGAGTTGAATTACCCCCAAGATGCAACGCCACTTGATCCGAGCGAGGTTGTGGGGCTTATCCCAACTCATATCACAACCCGAGCCGAGCTCGACCGATGGGAACAGGACAACATCAACGAGGCTCTGGCGTGGATAGAGGGCCACAAGCCGAAGGATGTTTTGACCGAATCTTTTATGAAGCTGCTACATAGAAAGATGTTCGGCAATGTGTGGAAATGGGCGGGGAAGTTCAGGCAGACCGAGAAGAATATTGGTGCTCCCTGGTACAGGATCCCAATTGACTTGAAGCAATTATGCGACGATGTTGAGTACTGGATAGAAGACAAGACTTTTCCGGAGGATGAGATAGCAGCTCGTTTTCATCATCGGTTGGTATCAATACATCTATTTCCGAACGGCAACGGCAGGCACGCCCGACTCATGGCTGATATTCTCTTAGAGACTATTCTAAACAAACCTCGCTTCACATGGGGCAAGGCTAATCTTACAGAATCAGGTGATGACAGAAAGAGATATATCGAGGCACTAATCGCAGCCGACGGAGGCGAATATAAATATCTATTAGAATTCGTCAGGTCATAATATGTCATCGCGGCACTCAGTGGGTCAGGGGGTTTTCGATGTCAACCGGGTATTTTTGCCAGGGGACGGCGCCTGATTTGATTATGTGGTTGCGGAGGGCGGAGAAGAGGGTGTTGTACATTTTGTGATTCTTGGGCAGTGGGTTTTGTTCTTTGGGGTCTTCTTTTAGGTTGTAGAGTTCGAGCGGCTCGAAAGGGATGTTTTGAACGAGCTTGAAGTCGCCGTATCTGGCGGCGTAGTAGGCTTGGCCCCCGTAACGGCCTCCTTCTCTGCGGACCCAGAATAAGAATCGGTCTTCGTCCGGTTGGGGCTTGCCTAAGAGGGTGGGCAGGATGGTTCTGCCGTCGATCTCGTGTTCTATTTTTGCACCGGCGGCGTCGCATATTGTGGGGAACAAGTCCATTGTAAGTGCGACGCGGTCGGATTTGGAGCCGGGCTTGATTTTGCCGGGCCAGGCGGCGCCGGTTGCGACTTTGATGCCGCCTTCGTACATATCCTGCTTTCCTGCGCGGAGTGGGCCGTTGTCTGCGCCGACGCTGAGTTGGCCGCCGTTGTCGGAGGTGAAGATAACAAGCGTATTGCTGCTCAGGCCGGTCTGCTTCAATGCAGCGAGGACCTTGCCGATGCCGTCGTCGAGATGCTCGATAAGGGCGACGAGTTTGGCGCGTCTGTCGCTGATGTCCTTTTCGCGTTTCTTGACTTTGGCGACCCAATCCTTCGGCGGCTGGATCGGGGTGTGCGGGGCGTTGTAGGGCAGGTAGAGGAAGAAGGGCTGGTTTGATTTGGAGCGCCGGCGGATGTAGTCAATCGACCATTGGGTGAAGAGATCGGTGGCGTGGCCTTTGGGGTCGATCTCCTTATCTTCGAGCCGCATGTAGTTGTAGCCGTGGCGACGGTGTTTGTAGTAGTCGTCAATCATATCGCCGAGGTAGCCGTGGAAGTGGTCGAAGCCTCGGTCGTTGGGTTTATTCGGGGAGGCCAGGCCGAGGTGCCACTTGCCGACGATCGCGGTATGATAGCCGACTTTTTTGAGCAGTTGGGGCAGGAGGACGGCCCTGGGGTCGAGGCAGCCCCAGTTGTTTGCTATATGTGTGCGGATAACGCCGGGTACGCCGACGAGGTCCGGGTATCTGCCGGTGAGCAGCGAGGCGCGGGTGGGCGAGCAGACGGAGCAGTTGGCGTAAAAGTTGTCGAACCGCATCCCCGAGGCGATGAGCTTATCGGTGTTGGGCGTTTGCAGGTCCTTGGCGCCGTAGCTGGACAAATCGCCGTAGCCGAGGTCATCGACGAGGATCATCAGTATATTGGGCTTCTGCCCGGCTGCGCGATTCTGCGCCGCCTGAGAACCTGTTGCCGCGAACACTGCGCCGGCTCCGATTACCTTCAAGAAGCTCCTTCGGGTTGTGGTCAAGTCTTCCATGGCTGGTTTCTCCATACATTGTTGGTCTCTTCCAACGTTGGCTGCGTCAATATGTTGAATTGTGAGTAAACCGAGTGGATTGTATCGTTCGATTTGTGAGGGGGCAAGCAAGAAAGAATGAGCATGATGTGCCGGATGTACCATCCGTTATTATCCTGGCGAAATTTCGCGAATAGCTTGTCAGACAACGAGAATACTTTCTTCACAAATTAGGATTTACCACAATTGACTGTCATGCTTTCGTTTGGTATCCTTGATTCCAAGCCAATCACCGTTGTTTGGCAGAGAGCATGAAGCCGAATTGAAGGCATCTTATGCAGGCATTTTTTTGATGTTCAAGAAATCTAAGATTTCCGATACTTTCGCTCCATCTGAGCAAGTCGTTGTATATCCGGGTGATTGTCTTGACCTGCTGGAGTCGATTCCTGACGATTCAATACAACTTGTCGTAACGTCTCCCCCCTACAATATCGGAAAAGAGTATGAGAAGCGTCTCAGGTTAGACATATACCTCGACCAGCAGGAGGCAGTGATAGAACAATGCGTTCGCGTACTGCATCCGCGAGGCAGTATCTGCTGGCAAGTAGGCAACTATGTTGACCGGGGCTCTATCATACGTCTTGACACGGTTCTCTATCCGATATTCGGGAAGTACGGCATGAAAATGAGGAACCGTATAGGGAGGCTCTTTCGGCAGAGAATCCGCTGGGCAGAGTTGAATTGAGTTGGACAGGGCAACGAAAATGGGAAACAGAAGCAAGGCAGTTTTTCTGGAGGGGTTGGCGAGCCGGTATGGGAATATTCACAAGTTGTCATCGAGTTTGTCGCTCTATGAGATTGGCGACGGGGCCGCCCGAGTTTACATTAGGTACTCAAAGGTACATTCTCAGAGGCGAACATTTTTTGGCTTGAGAAAGCAAGACTTGCGACTACTTGGGGGCCACCCTTCGATCTTGTGCTTTCTCTGGGAAGACCAGCTCGAGCCTCTTTTGATCCCGTACTCCGATTACGAGGAGGTTTTCCACTCGGCCACACCAGCAGAGGATGGCCAGTATAAAGTCCAAGTGTTTCTCAAGGATGAAGGGACTGACCTTTATGTCGCGAGGGCCGGCAGGTTCAATGTGGAAGCATATTTTGGCTGGGAGGAACTCGACTCGCTAATAGCTCGATATCAGTTGACTGACATCCCTGAACTCTCACATGTTCAAGTCCAGACTCTCTTGGGTTCAATTGGAGCATCAAAAGGTTATGACATTTGGATTCCCACGAACGACCGTGGGAATCTCGATTGGACTATGACAGGCCACTTTCCATGTACCGGGCCGATTCCAACCTCTCTGCATGAACTAGAGGGGATTTTGACAGAAATTGATGTTATATGGATGGCGCGAGGGGCCGGAAAGTTACGAGCTCTTTTTGAGGTGGAGCATTCTACACCAATATATTCCGGCCTTCTTCGTTTTAATGATGTCCATTTGGCGGCTCCGAGGGAAGAAGCCACTTATGCTATTGTCTCAAACGGTGAGAGGCGATCCCGATTTGTTCGACAGTTAAATCGCCCAACATTTAAGGCAAGCCGGCTGGTCGAACACTGTTCGTTTCTTGAGTATCCGAACGTATTCGCTTGGCATAAGCGATTGGGCTTGTTTAGGCAGGGATAACTATGAAGAAACACATTGAATATAGACTCTGGCTCGCTGTGAGAGTTTGGCGGGGATTCCCCGTGGAAGTGAAGGGTTTTCGGAGGAAGTCGTCCGCTGAACGGCAAGAACTCGCATGGCGCAACAAGATGCATCCTGAGTACGACGAAACCGGAGTGTTTCCACTCCAAGTTCTGTAACGGAAACGAGTGATCTGAAAGAGGCTGGCGGACGCTGACAAAACGCTCCTGGGGTTACACCAAACGGATTTTGTCAAAGAACGAGTTGCGGTGGAGATCCAGTTTGGTAAGTATTCTTTTGTTGCGTATGATCTGTTTGTGAAACATCTTGCCTTTTATGTAGGCGACCAAATTGATGTTGGCGTGGAGGTCTTGCCAATGAAAGCTCTGCAAAGCCAGATGAGTTCCGGTGTTCCCTACTATGAGGGCGAGTTCTACAATGTTGTGCGTCAGGGGAGAGGTGTGCCTGCGGTTCCACTTGTTATTGTTGGGATCGAACCTTAATCGCACTGAGAATCGAGGTGGTGATGTTCATTAATACTACGACGTATCTATCAATGGCAAAATAGGCAGACACTATTTTCAACAAACCACTTCCGGTTTTGCGAAAAAGCCTTCCATGGCTAGTTCCTCCATTAGTTGACCGGGCCTGTTATTTGTTTCACGGTTTGGGTATTGAGTCGGGTTTTGGGCGTTTGGGTTTGTTTAGGTGGGCGAACTGCTTATAGACCACGTCGTTGAACATTTTCATCTTGACGTTGACGTATGCGGTGTGCCAGTACTCGAGCATATTGTCGGAGTAGGGGACGCCTTGGGGGTGTTCGGGGGTGTAGTGGATGAGGGTTTTGTCGTAGTATTCGAGGCCGCCGTGTGTATCTTTGAATTGGCCGAAGACCCACCAGGACAGAGCCACCCAGGGTCCGGCTTTGAGGTTCTTGTAATAGACCTCCATCGTTTCGACGGGAGTAGTATAAGTGATGATGTGCTTTGAGATTGTCGCGTCGATTTGGCCTGCGTTGCCGATGAACCACATCATCGCTTCTTTTGCTCCGGCCAGTTCAATTGCTGCGAGCAGTGCGTGGGTATCGTTCCAGCATTCGGGCAGCCAGGTAGCCGGGTCGTTGGCGTTCTTGCAGACTCCGACGTTGAGGCCCTTGGGGTAATACTGAGTTCGCAGGCGGTGCCATTCGGTCGTGTGTGCGCGGACTTTGCGGCGGGGAACGATTAGACTCCCGGGATCGAACGGGCTGTATTTTGGGAACCAGTAGTGATAGACATCGACGCCGATGGCCTGCGTGTTGGACGGGAGTTGGTGTCGGCCGTGCTCGTCGATGTCCTGCCAGCTTGCAGCGTAGCAGCCCTTGTAGTCAAAGCCGGTGTAGCTGATCATGTTGTACCAGCCGCGGATGTGGGTGAAGGGTGTTTGCTCATCGCGCTTCCATTGGCGGACCCTGCTGTTGAAATCGGCATAGACCTTTTCAAGCCCTTTTGTTCCGAGGCCACAGAGCCCTTCGTCGCCGAGCTTGACGGCGAGGACATTGTTGATGAGCTGCAGGCCGGTCGCCGTGTCGCCTTCGGGGTTGACCAGAGTTTTGTCGCGGTCTTGCCAGAGTTTGTCGAGGATATCCCTTACTTTGAGGTATGCACTTTCAGTCAGGCCGTTATGGTAGTCGGCCATTATGATTAGCTGTCGGTTCTTGAAGCAGCGGAGCATGAGGTTGATGATTTCGTCGCGGTACTCGGGCTGCCTCGGGTAGAGCATGATGGCTGTGGACCACTCGCTTGCGATATCGATCCTTCGGATGTTCTCATCGTGGAAAGACTCGAGTTTCGTTCCGTCCTTGTGGGCCTGGAGGTTGTATTCGAACAGGTAAGGCAGGATTCCGATGCCCTCTTTCGGGCTCCAGTGGCGGATGGGCACATAGGAATAGCTGACGACGTCGCCGCGGACGAAGCCGAAAGGCAACTCGGCCGGGGGGGCATTGGGATCGCCCTGGGCCGGGGCATTGGGGTCGATCTGGGCAGGCGCATTGGGATCGCCCTTCGCCGGCGCATTAGGATCATCCTGTGCCGCCGTCGCTGGTGCGTTAGGATCGACCTTCGCCGAGTCTCCGAGAATAACGCGGCAATTGGAAATCATCAGTAGCAATGCAGTTGACGCTATGGCATACTTCAATTTCATAGTCATCCTCGTGTCTCTTATCATCGTTAGCCCAGTTATCACAGGGTAATGACGCAGAGTGTTTTTTGTCAAGGAGTCAGTTCTCGGCCTTAACTGCGACGGCCCAGTCTGAGCGGTGAGGGGCCTTGAATTGTTGGCCTGGTTTGGGTTTTAGATTGGTTAGTTCGATTTCTTCGTATTGGCTTTTGGCATCTACGGCTACGGCGTGGAATTTGCCGTTGAGTTCATCGAGGTTCATTTCGATTGAGTCGGCGTCCTCTTTGTAGAAGACGAGCAGCTTGGCGGGGAGTTTGAGGCAGACGGCGTCGGTAAGGCTGTTGTCGCGGGTCATCTCTTTTTTGAATCTGTTCTTCCAGAAGAGCGACCAGGTCTTGATTTGGTGCTTGTTGGGGTACGGATGTGACATTCCGTCCAGGCGGGGGTCGAGGAGATTTCCCCAGATATTTGCAGCTCCGCCGGCCATTGTGGAGTGCCACAGGCCCCTGCGGGTCATATCGAAATTGTAGTCTTTTTCCGGATAGACTCCCTTTCGGACGCGGAAACGGTCTTCGAGGAAGGTTGGCTTATCGGGATATTGCTCGATGGCCTTGACGTAGGTATTGTAGTCGGGGCGATGCTGCTGATAGGAGGAATAGTCCAGGCTGTCGCAAATCTGTTCGAGGTCTGGGGCCCTGGCGCCGAGGTAGTGGGGCCAGCCCAAATGCTCGTGCATGTATTTGTGCCAGGTCCTCAGTTCGTCATCCTTGACCCACTCCTGGAGGTCGAATCCGTATCCCATCGACCATCCGGGCAGCGGGCCCAGGCGGGCGCAGATGTAACGTTGCAGGCGTTTGTCGATCTTGCCGTTGATGCCCCATCTCTTCGGCGTCATCCTGCGTTGCTCATCGCCCCAGGCCCATATATGCACGATGCCGCCTGCTGCGTGGACCTTCTTTAGCAGCAACTCTATGGCCTCGAATGTGCGTGGGTCGGGATTCGGATCGGCGGCGACTTCGTTGTAGCGGGTCTTGTCGAGGTCGAACCATCGGCATAGAGCAGAGGTATGAAAGCCGTTGAATCCGTGCCCGACGAAGAATTCCCGGATGTCGGCATCGATTCGGTCTGGGTCGCGGGCGAACGTGTCGGGGTCGCAGTACATCACGAGTTGCGGGATGAATGCCTCGTTGGTTCCGAGCCTGCCCCACTTGCCGCCGAAGTTGGTGATAAAGCCCGGGACACCCGGATTCGGGAGGATATTGACCTGTCCCTTCAGGCCATTGAGGTCGGCGTCGGCGCTTTGGGTTGCAAATTGCCATTGGCCTGCGAGCGTGCCTGTGAAGCGGAGTTTCCATACGTTGCCGCTATCGTAGAAGAGTTCCGTTCGGACTTTTCGGCCGGTGTCTGCATGGGTGAAGGCGGCCTTGGCTACGAGATCGAAGGGGTTGCCGGCGTGGCTTGGATTGTCAAACTTCCATTCCACCGGCTGCCAGAGTTTGGCCTCTTTGATCTGCTCAGCAGGGGCAGGATTGACGCTGATCAACAAGATACATGCACACAATTTGAACGCGGTTCTTAGCATTAGTCGGACCTTTCATCTTGATTTCCTGCGATTACGACTACGTATTCGCCTTTTAGTTTTTCATCGAGTCCGGCGAGCAGTTCGGGCAGCCGGCCTCGCTTGACGGATTCGAACATCTTTGTGAGCTCCTTTGCCAGGGCTGCCCGGCGGTCGCCGAAGACCTCTATTGCGTCGGTTAGGAATGCTCTCAAGCGGTGGGGGCTGTCATAGAAGTAAAGGGAGTGCGGGGAGTGCTTATCGACGGCGAGGAAGCTCTTGCGTCGGCCTGTCTTGCGTGGTGCGAAGCCGCGGAAGGTGAAGCCGTGGACGGGCAGGCCGGAGAGGACCAGTGCCGCAACAAAAGCGGTCGGGCCGGGGATCATCGTAACCTCAATATCCGCTTCGAGAGCGGCGCGGACGAGGACAAAACCCGGATCGGAGATGCCGGGAGTGCCGGCGCTGGTGACCAGCGCAACGTCTTTGCCCTGTTCGAGCAACTTGACAATTTTCTCTGTTACGCGGAGCTTATTGTGTTCGTGGAAGGAGATTTGCGGCCGCTTTATCTCGAAGTGCGCCAGCAGTCTGCCTGTCTTTCGAGTATCCTCGCCGGCGACATAATCGGCATCGCCGAGCGTCTGAAGCGCCCGCTGCGAGATGTCCGACAGATTTCCAATAGGCGTTGCCACCAAATACAGCATTTGCTCTGTGCTCCTGTGGTTCGTTCGGCCCTCGATTCTATTGCTTATGGTCTTGTTATTCAACGGTTAATCGGAACAGTTGGAGTTTCGCGGTGAGTTGGATAGTATTGGGCGCTGCCAACTGTGGTAGCCACGAGTCCAGCCGGTTTGAATGGAACTTGATAACTGTAAGGCTTCTGCAGAATTGCAGGTTGGGCCGGTTTGGATAAAACAAAAAATGGCATCGTTCAAATAAGTCGGATTCCGGGTAACATTATTTGTGGCTGCATAGGGTATGGCGTAGGCGTCAACAGGCATATAGCGAGTAGAGCAGGGCTATGAATTTCGCACGGCGCTGACGGAGGCGGAGATTGACTACATTGTCACCATTCTGGAACGGTGACGGCCAAAGAACTTTCCTGAGCGGTCCTATAAGTTCTGTGTTCTTGAGGCGGAGGAGTTGATGACACACATCAGGGGAAAAAGTTCCCAAGTTTATGGCAAGATAGGAAGGTTTGCGCTTGACTTTGCATTTCAAATTGGGTAAAATACATAGACTAAATGGGGGTGAAGCTAAGCCACTCGATTCTTGTTGAACGTTTTGGACCTTAGCATTCACGCATTTCTTTTCACTTTTTTGGGGGCGGGAAAATGGGTAAGAAAAATGTGGTCACAATGTTGTTTGTCGCAGTCATTCTATGTCTGACCAGCGGCGCAAGGGCTTCTCTCAAGAACACCGTGGACATCAAGCACGATGGCTACGGAGCCAGCGGGATGGCCGAACTCTGGGGCGGCGGTCTTCATGGCGCCAACAGGCATGCAGGGGTCTATATGTTAGAGAAGACCGCAGGGACCGGTGAAGGGGAGTTCTGGGAGGACGGCTATATCGGTGCGTTCTGCATAGAGCTTACGCAGTATTCTCCGGGCTATCCGAAGACTTATGACGTGGTTCTGCCTGAAGATGCACAGAGACCGACCACTTTCCTGGGGGAGAAGATCGGTTCGGAGAAGGCTGATAACCTGATGGAGCTTTGGGGCAGGTATTTCGACAGCGCCTGGGCCGAGGACGACTCATTCACGAACGAGCAGAACGCCGCCGCTGAGGCCTTCGCTGCAGCGGTCTGGGAGATCGTTTACGAGGATTTGCCGGCCTCGTCGGCTCAGTGGGATGTTACTACAGACGGTACGCCCGGCAACCTTGGCTTTCGCGCTGAGAATCTCGACACAGTTCTCGCCAACAAAATGCTGCACAGCCTTGACGGCGCCGGGCCGAAGGCTGATTTGAGGGCTTTCGTCAACAGTTGCAAGCAAGACTTTATCGTCGAGGTGCCGGAGCCGGCAACGATCGTCTTGTTGGGCTTGAGTTCCCTGGCATTGATCCGCGGAAAAAGGAAATAAATAGAAATACTCATTTGAGGGGCGCCTGGGATTCGGGCGCCCCTCTCCCCCCGTAGGGGGCCAACGCGGACACGTCGATTTTCCACCGCAGTATCTTCTCCACAACGAACCATTCCGCCGGCAGCCGATTTGAGCGTTCAGATGCAGACTTTCTGCAAGCGAAGATTTGAGCGACAAAAATCTTGCATCTGGGTGATGCCGTTCGGAAAGACCTGCCGGATACCGATGCGGGCAAATACGAAGTATTCGTGAACCTGACAAAAGCCATCGATTACGGCATCGCGCAGTTCTATCTGATCGAAACAAAACTGGGCGGCGCGGTCGATCTATACAATCGGTCGGTGATTACGACAGGCAATAAGTCGCTGGGCAAGATCATGCTAAAGAAAGCCAGATCCCTCGCCCGCCTTTGGCGGACTCGGGACGACAAGGGGTACACGGCAGAATGACGAGGGTGCGCACACATGGAACCGCGGGGGTGGAATTTTCCGCTGAAGGATTCGCCCTATCGGGAACAATCAGGGGCTAAGAAATGCAGGTTGAATCTCAGGTAGAGAGTTGATATTGTATTGAAACCGTGGCTCGGCTACTGTTGGTTGCGATTGCCGGGCGGATGTGTGTTGCGATTTCGGATTGATCGCGAGGCTTGGGTATTGTTCGAAGGAGATTAACATGACGAGGACGAATAGACATTGTATTGGCGTGGCGGTTTTAGCGATGGTTGTGCTGCTGAGCGGCGTTGGATTTGCCGGTTCTGAGGGGTCGGACGTCAAGAAGATAACGTATAAAACCATCGGCGACAGGGAGTTGAATCTCTATATCAATTATCCTCCGGGCTGGAAGCCGAGCGATACTCGCCCGGCGATAGTTTTCTTCTTTGGCGGGGCTTGGAGGGGCGGATCGGTCGCTCAGTTCGAGGTTCAGGCCGACTACCTGGCGCGTCGAGGGCTGGTTGCGGCGCGGGCGGATTACCGGATAAAGAACAAGGACGGCATCACGCCGGACAAGTGCGTCGAGGATGCGCGCAGCGCGGTGCGCTGGATGCGAAAGAATTGCAAGCTGCTGGGCATCGATCCGAAGAAGCTGATTGTATCGGGCGGGTCGGCTGGTGGCCATTTAGCGGCGTGCATGATGATTCCGAAAAGTGTGGAGGCGGGGGGCGACGATTTGTCGATCTCGACGATTCCGCAGGCGATGGTGCTGTTCAATCCGGTGCTGAACTTCGAGAATGAAGATATGATGAAGCGTTTCGGCGTCGATAAGAATATCGCGGGGAAGATTTCTCCCACGAAGTATCTGACGAAGAAATCGCCGCCGGCGTTGATTCTATTTGGGACTAACGACGGGTTGAAAGTACACGGTGATGAATACTGGGGCAAGGCTGAAGGATTAGGCGTTCGTGCGGAGAAATACCTTGCTGAAGGTCAGGGGCACGGTTTCTTCAACCGCTCGCCGTGGCGGGAACGTACGCTGATTGCCGTGGACAAGTTTCTTGCGTCGCTGGGATACTTAAAGGGCGAGCCGACGATGAAGGCGGCTGAGGAAGAGAGCGTCGGGCCGGGCCGGGCCGGGATTCTGAGGCGTTTGGCTGCGATGGATAAGGACGGCGACAAGAAGCTCAGCCGGGACGAGGCTCAAGGCCGGCTGAAGAGCAATTTCGAGAGGCTCGACTCGAACGACGACGGCTTTATTGACCGTGAAGAACTGGGTAAATTGGCCGAGCGTTTGGGCCGTGGCGAGCGGAGGCGCGGCGGGCATCCCGATACACGCGGATGGCCCAGCCTCTTTGAGCCGAACCTCTCGGATGCGGACAAGCCAAAGGGCGTATGGACGGTTTCGGATGGTGTGCTCACGGCCAGCGAGGATCAGGCTATCTGGACGACGAGGGATTATGAGAGTTTTATCCTCGATTTGGAGTTCAAGACGGCCTCCGGCACCAACAGTGGGGTGGTCGTCTATTGCACGGATACTAAGAACTGGATTCCCAATTCGGTGGAGATTCAGATTGCCGACGACTTTGCCGAGGAATGGGCCAAGTCGCCCGATACGTGGCATTGCGGGGCGATTTTCGGGCATCTGGCGCCGACCAAAAGCGCGGTCAAGAAGCCGGGCGAGTGGAACCGGTTTACGGTGACGTGCAGGGGTAAGAATATCGACGTCGTTCTCAACGGCGAGAAGGTTACTTCAATGGATATGAGCCTTTGGACTTCGGGCAAGAAGAATCCGGACGGCTCGGAGATACCATCCTGGCTGCCCAAGCCTTATGCGACTTTAGCCACGAAGGGCAAGATCGGGCTGCAGGGCAAGCACGCCGGGGCGCCGATCTGGTTCCGAAATATCAAAATCAAAGAGCTGAAATAATATGCCGCCCCAATCGCAACGGCAGGAAAAGGAAACACAGTATGAGTGCGCCAAGCGAAGCTGAGGTAAGTCGTTTGTTTTAAGGAGGTTAGGTGGTGATCGAGCGGTTTCCATCCGATTTTATGTATCAGCTTACAGATAAAGAAGTTACGGTCTTGCTATCACAAAATGTGATACCTTCTCGTAAGTCATTAGGTGGCCATAATCCTTACGCTTTCACCGAGCAGGGTGTGGCAATGCTCTCCAGCGTTCTGCGGAGCAAACGCGCTGTTGAGGTCAATATCGCCATAATGCGAACCTTTGTCAAACTGCGGCAAATCCTTGCCGGCAATGCTCTTTTGCGCCGTAAAATCGAATCGATGGAACGCAAATACGATGAAAAATTCCAGCAGGTTTTTGCCGTTCTAAAGTATATGATTGCCGAAGAAGCTAAGCCCAAACAACCTTTCGGATTTCACGGCAAAAAAAGCGAAAAATAAAGCAATTCGTCAATATAAATGACACCGCCGCTGATCTATATGACATGAAATTGGAAAAAGCAGCAAAGAAAATAATCGAAATGCAGAAAGGTTTCATCTAATATCTGAAACATTATCCACAGTGGCACTCTTGATACCGAAAGGCAAGAGAAACAGAGAAAACAAATTAAACCTAAATGAAGGAACCATATTATGCCTACTCGACAGACGGTACAGACTCGCAGGGATTTTTTGAAGGCGGCGGCTCTATCGGCGGTGGGGCTGGGGTTGGCGAGAATTTGCAGGGGCGGTTTGGGCGAGGCGCCGAATTTTGTGATTATCTTCCTCGACGATTCGGGCTGGGCGGATTTCAGGCCGTTCGGCAGGCCCGCTTATCCGACGCCGAACGTCGAGCAGCTTGCCAAAGACGGTTGTCGGTTTAACAATTTCTATGTTCCGCAGGCGGTTTGCTCGGCTTCGAGGTCGGCGCTACTGAGCGGATGCTATCCGGGCAGGACGAAGGTCTTCGGGGCGCACGGGCCTAATGCGATGGGGCTCATTCCGAAATATGCCACGACAGGCGAGATACTCAAGAAACGCGGGTATAGGACTGCGATTTTCGGCAAGTGGCACATTGGCGACAAGCCCGAGACGCGCCCCGCCGCGAGGGGATTCGACGAATCGTGCGGGCTTATGTACTCGAACGATATGTGGGAATTTCATCCTGGCAATCCGGAGCATTGGGGCAAGTATCCGCTTAAGTTCTACGAGAACAACAAGGTGACGATAGATAGGGTCACCAAGAAGCATCAGCCGATGCTCACGACATGGTACACCGAGCACGCGGTCGATTTCATCAAGCGGAATAAGGATAAGCCCTTCTTTTTGTATGTGCCGCATTCGATGCCGCATGTGCCGCTGTTCGTCAGCGATAAGTTCAAGGGCAAATCGGGCGCCGGTCTCTACGGCGATGTTATGATGGAGATCGATTGGTCGGTCGGGGAGATTACCAAGGCACTCAAGGCCAACGGCGTCGAGGACAATACGTTGGTGATTTTCACATCGGACAACGGCCCTTGGGTTTCCTACGGTAACCATGCCGGGAAGACTCCTTACCGCGAGGCCAAAGGGACGGCTTTCGATGGCGGAACGCGCAGCGCGTGCATAATGAAGCTGCCGTGGCGTATTCGACCTGGTACTGTTTCGATGAGGACTTTCGGCTCGATAGACATACTTCCGACTCTGGCGCACTTAGCTGAAGCGGATTTGCCGGAGAATCCGGTGGATGGTAAGAATGTATGGGATATCATTGTGGGCAGGCCCGGTGCGAAGAACCCGCACGAGTATTATCCGTTTTCGACGGGCAGGAATTTCGAGGGCGTTATAAGCGGGGACGGCAAATGGAAGCTGCACCTTCCGCATGGATACCGGACTTTGGTGGAGGCGGGCAAGGATGGGATGCCGGGCAAGTACAAGCAGGAAAGAATCGGGCTTTCTCTATTCAATATGGAAAAGGACCCGTTCGAGACCACAAATGTTATCGAAGACCACCCTGACGTTGCCGAGCGGCTCAAGGAATACGCCGAGCAGCACAAGAAGAAGTTCTATGCCAAGTCAAACTGACCGATTCTTTTTTTTTGACACGGATTAACTTGGAGCAGCAGAGCCGCAACCAAAAGAAAATTTGAACCACGAAGGCACAAAGGACACGAAGAAAAACAAAAAATATAATCACTGATTACGCTGAAAACGCGGATTAGAAAGACAAAAAAGCAAAAGTTTAAGGGTACA
>JAUVXL010000169.1 GCA_030603595.1 Sedimentisphaerales bacterium
TTGGGTATCTCATACCCCCCCTTATCCCCACCGGTACCCCCCGACACTTCCCACCAGTTGGATGACTCGATTCGAGTCTTTTACATCGTGCCATTGTAAGCGCGATCTCAGCCAAAGTAAGCTTCCCATGAGGCAGATGAAGCTACATATCTTTCCATCTGCGAAGGTTAGGTACATCTGTCATCCATTTTTAGCAGGATTTGTATAGGTTATGTTTTTGGGTGCAATATCAAGCTCTTTTAGCAAGACTTCCTGGTGCTTGTCGGCATCTGAGACTGAACCGTCGATACGAATGAATGTACCGTCCTGTTTGATCGGAATCTGTATCCCTATAATATCGAAATCAATCTCTTGTTTGTATCGGCGGTCAAGCCGCAATGATTTCGCATGATAGGTAGCGTTGGTATCCTTTTTGCAGCCCAAAAAAACCGTCATTAGGCTGAGAGCCATTATCGCATTGTTTACATAGTTATTCATAATGCTGCTCAACAATGATTATATCCGCCCGCGGCGGACATAAAACGGCAAACGCAAACGGTGTCTTTTCGGCAAACTATGGACGACACCTACCTGTTCTACTTGCCCATTTTAACACTATCTCTCTATCCCCCCTGCCTCCCGCGCCGTAGCCCATGCTGAAAGTCTGCCGAGGCGAACCGGGCCGGATCGCCTACTCATCCACCCATCCACTTATTTATTCTTCTTCTCTTTCTTCAATTTTCGTTTTTCCTTGAGACCAAGCTTGGCCTTTTTCTGTGTTTCTCTTTTGCCTTTATCTTTTTTTCCACTATCGCCCATATCTGTTGTTCCTTGCCTGAAAATCACTCATATTTCTTAATTCTTCTTCACCATTCAATGTCGGCCAGCGATTTCGCCCAGTATACCATCCCCGCCCCCGCCATGCAACAATCCTCTTCATCGATGCAAATCCCGATTTATCGGGGTGGCGAAGAAATCTGCGTTAATCTGAGAAAATCTGTGAAATCTGTGGTAAAAACAAAAATTCACTTGACACAAAATCGCTTCTATTATATAATAATTGTAGAACATAATGAAATCATAGATTCAATCGTTACTTCTGGAGGCCTCAATCATCATTGCCCTAAACCGCCCAAAATACCCACATTACCACCAGCCTTCTTCTCTCGCTGTACCTCCAAACTCCCTCTCTACGCCTTTTACACTTCTCGAATGCGCTCTACAACTGTCGAGCGCACTCTACAAATCGCCCCTTTCTGCGCAAAACAAACCCAATCCAAAGAAGCCCAAAATCAGCGCAACCCTCTTTGCCGCAAGGAATTATGGAAAAAAACCACCCTCGCCAGACCTGAAAAAACAAACCCAATCAAACCCAATCTCACCAAGATACGCGATTCGCAGTACGCAATCCGCGATACGAAAAACCCTAAGCCATCCAACCCCGCTGCCGCTTCATCTTCCCCTTCAGAATATTCTTGGCAATAATAGCATCTTCGATAACCTGAAAGTCAAACATCCCCACGCAAGCAAAGTCCGCCCCATTCTCGAATGCGTACTTAAACCCGTCCCGCGGATGAATCGCCCCCGCCGCCAGGACCTTATAAGCGATCCAGGGCTTCTTCAGCGTCTTCATAAACTCAACCGTCTTCTCTGGATACTTGTCCCAATAATTATCCGCCCCGTAATTGTCGATCACGTCCTTAGTCTGGTCCGGCTGCCTCGCCGACCAATAATCCGGCCGATGCAGAGTCTTCATATAGAAGTCCGGCTCCAACCCATCCTTCTCGCAATCCATCGGAGTCTCAAGGTTATGCCCCCCGATCCCCACTATCACACCCTGCTTTTTGACAAAATCGACGACCTTGCCAATCAAATCCGTCCGCCCCGCCCGAGTCCACTTATCCCCAACGTTGCCTATCACCACCGCCCCCGCCGCCCCGGCGTCTATCGCCCCGGCCACATCGCCGGTGAGATCATCCTGCTCAGGCACGCACTGGCAAATCCATTGAATCTTCCCGCCCCGCTCGTCCCAATACTTATTCAACAGCCTGGCCGAACCCGAACCGGTAATAATCGTATTGATCCCGTTCTCTTCGCATATCTCAAGAGTCTCGATAATCTTCTCATCGGTGAAATAATGCTTGAGCAAAGGCGCGACATAAATCAAATCCCTGCTATGCGCAAACCCGCCTATAAGATTGCCCCCGCAGATTATCCTGCTGATCTTGACCTTCCCGATCTTCCCCGCCGGCAACCTGTTAACCGACTCCCCCGCCGCCTTGCCCGGCTTCTTGCCCGCCGCCAACAGCGCCTTCTCCTCAAAGCTCAGACCCGACCCCAAAATCCCCGACGCAACAACAGACTTCCTAAAAAACTCTCGGCGATCAAGCTTGTCTGGCATGCCTTAGACCCTTTGATTATATTCCTAAATACCCGGCAAAGCCTTCACATATCCTCACCGATTCTATGTAAAATTACCATAATCCGCTTCCCTTGTCAACAGCCGAACCCCCTCCGGCAAAACCAGAAAAGAAAACGGCGGCAGCACAGGGCTTACCGCCGCTTTACAGAGCCGCAATCAAGCGGCATCAATTACTATTTGCCTCAATCTTCACTCTGCCCCTTTTTCATTGCCCCGGTTACGCTATCCAGGCCAATGCCCGGCACGACTGCTTTGCCTTGCATCAACTTCTATAATTTATACGACCGGAGCATCCGAACCGTTCAAAGCAAATTGCAACTTTGCAGGCAAAATCTATCTCATGGGAAATATATGAAGTGAATACGCGCACGGCCGGACGAAACCAACAATAATCATAGTGAAATCCCGGTTGATAGTTCAAGGGCAATGCGGTAAGATTATTGGTGTCGTACTAAGAAAATGTCTTTCTTAAGCGTTAATTTGGGAAATATTAGATTGATGCTGCAAACGCTTGATTGCGACTCAGGATCAAAGGAGCGGCTATGAGTTCAAGTATTCTATCACGACGTGGCTTTCTAAAAGGTATATGTGCAGGATCGTTGGCTGTGGCGGGATGCGGGTGGCAGTTGGCCGGCGCCCGTGGGGCAAGGAAAAGGCCCAACGTAATCCTCGTGATGACCGACGACCAGGGCTACGGCGATCTCGGCGCCACGGGCAACAACCTGATACGGACCCCGAATATCGACGCGATGGCCCGCCGTAGCGGCTCAATGGAGAATTTCTATGTTTCCCCCGTATGCGCTCCCACCCGTGCGTGCCTTATGACCGGCCGATACAACTACCGCACCCGCGTGGTCGATACGTGGGTCGGCAGAGCGATGATGGAGCCGGAAGAGACCACTATCGCCGAAATCCTCCGCGACGCAGGATACGAAACCGGCATCTTCGGCAAATGGCACCTCGGCGACAATTACCCGATGCGGCCGATGGATCAGGGCTTCGCCGAGTCCGTCGTACACCGCGGCGGTGGTATAGGCCAGCCCGCCGACCCGCCTGGGGGCGAAGGCAAATACACCGACCCGATCCTAATGGACAACGGCCAAGAGAAACAATTCAAGGGCTACTGCACCGATGTCTATTTCGACAGGGCGATGAACTGGATGTCGCAATGCACCGCTCAATCGAAGAGCTTCTTCGCCTACATCCCGACAAACGCCCCGCACGGCCCGTTCGGCGATGTTCCCCAAGACCTCTACGAAGAATACAAAGCGATGGACCTGAGCAACCGGAACTTCCCGCAGGACAAGGGCCATAAACTCCCCGACGACGACGATCCCGACAAGCGGGCCCGAATATTCGCAATGATCACCAACATCGACGACAACATGGGCAAGCTCTTCGCCAGACTCGAGAAACTTGGCATCACCGAGAACACCATCGTCATATTCATGGTCGATAACGGCCCGAACGGCCGTCGATACGTCGCGGGCATGAAGGGCATGAAAAGCCATGTCCACGAGGGCGGTATCCGTTCGCCGTTCTTCTTCCAGTGGCCGAGCGTCGTTAGAGAAGGCGCATCTTCCGACCGAATCGCCGCCCACATCGACGTACTCCCCACAATCCTCGAAGCCTCCGGCGCAGCGAAGCCGAAGGGGCTCAAACTCGACGGCAGAAGTATCCTGCCCCTGCTCCAGGGCAAAAAGATCGCATGGCGCGACCGCACCATCTACATCCAATCGCACCGCGGCGACGCACCGGTCCTTTACCACAATTTCGCCGCAAGAAACCAGCGATGGAAACTGCTCCACGGCAGCGGATTCGGACGCGAAAACTTCGATGGCGAGCCGAAATTCGAACTGTACGATATGGCCGCCGACCCGCTCGAACAGAACGACCTCGCCGCCAAGCGACCCGATATCGTCAAGGCGATGCGAAAACAATACGAAGCATGGTTCGCCGACGTCAGCGGCACCAGGGACGACAACTACGCCCCGCCCCGCATCTATATCGGCACCACGCATGAAAATCCGGTTGTCCTCACGCGGCAGGACTGGCGACACGCCAAGGGTCGGCCTTGGGCAGCCGATTCCAACGGTTACTGGGAACTCTACGCCGCCAGGACCGGCAAATACGATGTCAAGATCGATTTCCCCGCAGCAACCAGTGATGGCGAAGTGACCCTCGAAGTCTCAAACCGCAAAATCAGCCATAAGATCGAAAAAGACCAAACCTCCGCCACGTTCACAGCCACGCCCATAGACAAAGGCCCCACCCGCCTGATGGCCACACTAATCCTCGCCGAGGCCACCAAAGGTCCCTGGCACGTGAACATAACGAGGAAATAGCACTTAGCTCAACTGCATAGACGAACGGATTTCTAATGTGTTTTGCTGGTTTATAACCCCTTATCCCACAACACCTTACAACGCCACAAATGGGCTTATGCAGTGGAATAGTAGGCTAATAGTAACATGCTATTGGCCTGAAAAAGGCGGCATCGACGTACTCGTGCCGAGAATGGACTGGGTCGGGCCTGGCGAATTGATATAATCGGGGGCGTTTGTATAGTTCATTGAACCTTGGAAGTATCCGGTTTTCGGTTAGAAAGGGTCACAAGTTTTATTATTGGAAGGGAGTAAAAAATGAAAACGAATTTAATGCAAATGAATCCACCCGCGCATCGACCCATGCTCATGGCTGCTCGCCTCGGCGCGGCTGCTTTTGCAATCTCGTGCCTGGGTCTGGTGCATTTCGCCCGCTCCCAATCCGGTCTCACGCAGACCTCTGCCGCCCATGATGCCGCCGGCCAAAGCAAAGAGATGTTACCGCCTCTCGTGGATCTGGGTCCGGGGCAGACCTACAAGGGAAAGGAGGGAGGGCTTTATCCGGAAGGAAGCAATGTTCGCCCTGCCGCCCACGATGCCGCCGGACGTAAGATCGCACGGGAAATCGTGCCTCTGGACGCAAATGGCAATCCGGATCCCGTCAATGGCAAAATTGTCTTCACACTTGTGAGCGTTTCGAACGCGTACGGAGCCTGGCATCGGGGCGACGAAAAAGATACCTCCACAACCTTCATGACGCGAGCGAACGCCAATCCCGCCAAGAACCCCAAGCTCTTTATCGCCTATGGCTTCGAATACCAGTTGCCCGGCGGTAACCGGGGCACTGGCGATCCTGGTCCGAACAGCATTTTTTACCGAACGCTCGACCACGCGCTCGGCCTGCAGGGACTCACCCCACAACAGGTGCAGATCGTTTGGCTCTCCATGCCCGTCTCCGGAAGGTCGTGGGGAATCAACCTGGCTCCGGAGGAAATGCATTTCCCGGTGGATGCGCAACAGTCGAAGCTCGCGTGGGAGGAGATCGTCCACGCGATTCACGTCCGTTATCCCAACGTCAAGATCATCTACAGTTCGACGAAAGGGGCGATGTTCATGACCGCAGTCGGTAAATCAGAATGGGTCGGCGGTCCTCTCGAACCGTTCAATCACGACGCCGCCTGGGGCGTCAAGTGGGTGATTGAGGACCAGATCAACGGTGCTCCGGACCTCAACTATGATCCCGCCCGGGGACCGGTCAAAGCACCTTGGCTGTCCTGGGGACCATATTACTGGAGCTATCCGGACGGTACGCCTCGAGATTACGACGGATTCGTCTGGACGCGCGCCGATGTGGCCGCGGACGGCTTGCACCCGTCGCTTAGCGGCCTCACCAAGTACGCCACCTTGCTTCTTCACCAGATGACGACTGATCCCACCGCCACGCCGTGGTTTCTTAAACCCGGTGCGCCAACCAACCATCCGCCTGCGATAGCGAAGGCAGCAAGCGTTGCTGCAAATCCGGTGAGCGGCATGACTACGGCGTTGAGTGTATTGGGAAAGGATGACGGAGGGGAACCCAACCTGACATATACTTGGTCGTATTCAGGGCCGGCGGATGTAACCTTCAGCACAAACGGACCGAACAGGGCCAAGGACACGACGGTTACTTTCCGAAGTTCGGGCCGTTATACGTTCCAGGTGATGATTGGAGACGCTGGAGGTCTCACAGCGACCAGCAGCATCGCGGTCACGGTGGTGCGGCCTTAGCGGCTGGCTCTTCTTGAGCAATATTTTAGCAGGGGGCAGTGAAAGGGTAGGTGGGAGGTAGATGGAGGGTAGTGCGGGCATTTACGGTCATTTTGAGAGCACAAGAGGTCGATCCAGAAAGAGGCTCTCCCCCTCATTGCTATCATAAGGTTGCTTTGGCAATATAATAGACGATGTTTATGAGTTGCTTGATGCCGAGGTCGATACCGAAAATGGATCATAAAATGGATGAATACATACATCATTTGAACAGTAGAATAGCCAACTCAGAAGCCCTCTTTTGGGCGCACTTTGGCGCACCAGCCATTTACGGAGCAGAACCACGCCGACCCGCGACTCCCGGGAGTCGGTTTGAATGTTTGAATCGGAAAGGCGAAATTATATTAGGCTGTTTGACCGTGTAGATGTAAAATATCAGTTAAGAATCCGAACTCTGTTGATTGAAAGGCAGTGACCTTAATGGACACCTACTCGAAAGCTGTATCGCTGAGCCGCCGGGACTTCTTAAAGGCGGCCGGCGTCTCTTTTGTGACCGCCGTTCCTGCGTGGGGCAAATCCAGCCGGCCCAACGTCCTGCTGCTGTTCTCGGATCAGCATCATGCCGGCGCTATGGGCTGTGCGGGCCATCCGATAGTCAAGACCCCGACCATGGACCGACTCGCCGCGAACGGCGTACGCTTTGGCCGGGCCTATTGCCAGGACGGAATATGCGTACCGTCGCGAACCGCGATGATGACCGGCCTGTATCCGCGCACTACCGGGTGCCTGGACAACCCGAACAATCCTGTCGAACCGGGGCGATACATCATGCTCCAGAAGCTCTTCAAGCACAACGGCTACACGACCGGATGCTTCGGCAAGAGACATCTACCCAGGAACGACATGGCCCTGGGCTGGGACTCGTCTGCGACGACGATCAATCCCAAACTCGATCCGTCGGACGAAAACTACCACGACTGGCTCAAGGCAAACGGCCTGTACGAGAAATACCGCGAGGCCGCCGGCGAGGCCATCATGGACAGCAACCTGTTCTGCAGAATCAGTAAACTCAAGGCCGAACAGAGGGACGCGGCGTACACAGCCGACAAGACAAACGCTTTTTTGAAGCACTGCAAAGCGAGCGAGACACCCTTTTTCTGCTGGGCCACCTTCCACGGCCCGCACCAGCCGTACACTCCGCCGCAAAAATGGGCCGATATGTACAAGCCTGAGGAAATGACACTGCCGGCGAACATCGACGAGCCAATCGAAAACCTGCCCCACGAACTGCAGGGTTGGCGTAGAAACAAGAAGACCCCCTGGAACCTCGGCGCCGCAGCGGAAAACAAAGACCTCTACCGAACATACCTGGCATACTACTACGCCCAGGTGACCGAAGTCGATCACTACATGGGCGTGATTCTCGAACAACTCAATCGCCTTGGCCTTGCTGAGAACACGATCATCATATACGCCTCCGACCACGGCGATTTCACCGCGCACCACGGGATGACGGAAAAATGCGCCCTCGGCCACAACGTTTATGAAGACACGCTCCGAGTCCCCCTGATTATCTCTTGCCCCGCAAGATTCGCAAAAGGCATCGTCTGCGAGAGCCTCGTCGAACTTCTGGACCTCTATCCGACCCTGATCGACGTGCTGAACCTCAAGACCCCGGCCAAGATGCAGAGCCTCGCCGGAATATCACTGAAACCCGCGCTGAGGCAAGGCAAGAGCCTGGCCAGGAAATATGCCTTTTCGGAGAACTGGTCGCAACTGACCGTCATCTCCAAGCGGTACAAGCTGGGCAGATGGATCGACCCCGGCCCGCTGCCCAAGTACAGAACCCGCGACAACCGGCAGAGAAACCCGGATATGCTATTCGACCTGCAGGACGACCGGCTCGAAACGGAAAACCAGATCGCCAACCCGCAACTGGCCGAGGTCAAACGCGAACTGGACAGCGCACTGCAACAGTGGATAGAGAAGACGCCCGCCGCCGGACGAGACAAGTTCGTCGAATCGCAGTTGGGAAAAACGAGGCTGTTGAGATGAACTAACTCACATTCAGCCCACGTTCTCGCAGATAGTCCTTCAATTCTCCTATGCCGATAAGGCCGAAATGAAACACCGAAGCCGCAAGAAGGACTGTCGCCCCTGCTTCGACAGCTTCGTAGAAATGCTCCAATTTGCCGGCCCCTCCGGAAGCTACGATAGTGGCCGAGCAGGCATCAGCCATAGCCTTGATAACCGGAAGGTCAAACCCCGTCTGTGCGCCGTCGCCGGCCTTGCTCGTCGGCAGTATTACGCGGACTCCGAACCCATCGACCTTCTTCGCCCACTCTATAGCATCGGCCCCCGTAGCCGTTCGGCCCCCGTCGATATACACCTCGTAGCCCGAAGGCAGCGATTCGTTCACATCCACATCTATAGCAACAGTAACCTTCTCGGCGCCGAGTTCGGCCAGCATTTCCCGGATAATCTGGGGCTTGCGAAAAGCAGCACTGCTCGTCGATATCTTATCGGCCCCGGCCTCGAGGACCGCCGCGGCCGAGGCAACGTCGCAAATACCCCCGCCTACCGTAAACGGAATAGTCGCCGCTTCGGCCACGTTCTTAACCACTTCAAGCATAGTCGGCCGATTCTCAACCGTTGCGGTTATATCCAGCAGCGCAAGCTCATCGGCGCCGGCCCGGCAATAGGCTCTTGCGCACTCGACCGGGTCGCCCGCATCGCGAATATCGACAAAATGCACGCCCTTGACGACACGGGCGTTCTGCATATCCAGACACGGCATGATACTGATTTGTTTATGTCGAGTGGGCATAATATGGTTCCTTCATTTAGGTTTAATTTGTTACCTCTTCAAAAGAATTTGTGGGCTTCAATCGGCTGGGGCAGTGCCCCGAGAGTATGATATAAGGCCAATTCAAGCGTTTTGAAGGCCTTGAAGCCATAGGCTTTTCTGGTAGTCAGTTTTGCTTTGGCATTTAAACCCTC
>JAUVXL010000283.1 GCA_030603595.1 Sedimentisphaerales bacterium
AGAGGGTACAAGACAACGAACTCCTGTCTTATCAATCTCCATTACGTTGATCTTGGGGTTGTCCGGAGAAATACCCGTGTCACTTTCGAGGCTGGAAACAACGTAGATTTCAGGCTTGGCACAGGGAAGTATCGCTACACCGGCGCTGCACAGCCGGGTGACTTGGCCACCATAAGCAGAATAGCAGAGCATGATTTTGAGATTCGTATCATCCGGCAAGGTACTACGGAGTTTGACAAGGTGCGCCCATATGCAACGACATTTATCGGTGGGCGGGACAAGCAAATTGGATATATTACCAACGAACGTTTTGAGCAGGAAACTGGCTTAGAATTGACCTCAAGTGAGGATTTCACGGACTTGCTGGCTCATGGCTAGTTTGTGCGTGTGCTCTACTGGTGCATCGGGTCAGACGTAACGATTTCTCCTGTGCAAATGGACAGTTCTCTTAGTGGGAGGGGTTGGGGGATATGGGAGCACAGTATAGAAAAGGACTTTGATGGGGTTGTTAAGAGGATAGTGCGGGCGGTGCGCTGGAGCGGATAGCGAAGGCGGGGTGGATAAGGGTTATATTGACGATATGATGGCCCCATGAGATAGACTGGTGTCATCTCACGGGGTAAAGGGGTATAGGTTAGAATGGCCAGATTTCTGTTTCGAGCCAATTTTCGGCTAACTGGGCGTAGTCGGTGAAGTTTACGTTGAGGTTGTCTATGCCTTCTGGGTCAATGATGTTTGCGGGGGAGGTGGTTGGGGACGGATCGAGGGTCTTTTCGGTCTGGAGCCAGTCTCGGGCCATTATTGCGAGTTCTTTGTAGTCGATTATGCAGTCGCGGTTGGCTTGGGGGGCGTAATCGAGGGCGGCGAAGGCGGGCGAGCTTCTGTTGGGGACGCATCTGGGGATGTAAAGCCTTATATCGTCGAGGTAGAGGTTGCCGGAGCCGTGGTCGCCGGTTTCGTCTTCGTTGCCGATTGCGATGACGATGCTGACGACATCGTTAAGGTCCACGGCGAAATCCGCCAGGTCGATATTCCACTCGTGCCAGTTAGGGTCGTTGAAGTCGTCGAGGCTCTCGCCGGCGTAAGTGCCGTAGAAGACCTTATCGCCGTAGCCATTGCTATCCTGAAGCTGGACCCAGAACGGCTCGGTGGTGGGGTTGCCGAGTTGGCCGTGGAAGGGTATCGTCAGTGCCCTGACGCCGGCGGCGGTCCAGTCGGAACCTATCCCGGAGGGCAAATCAGAGACCTGGGCTTCGATCTTCGAGTACATCAGATGACCGGTCTCCGAGCCCATAGTACAGGGACT
This sequence comes from Sedimentisphaerales bacterium, assembly GCA_030603595.1. Taxonomy (GTDB): domain Bacteria; phylum Planctomycetota; class Phycisphaerae; order Sedimentisphaerales; family Anaerobacaceae; genus JAFGCD01. The sequence goes on from JAUVXL010000283.1 coordinate 1,307, forward strand.
ATAGACCGTGCCGTCGTTGTCGAAGTCATACTTCATCGACTGGATGCCGCCGAGGACCGGGTCGCGGTTCTCGGTCAGCATGGAACCGGTATTGTTACCGTTGCCCGGAGTGCAGTTGCCGGCGCCGTCCCGCCAGGCCTCAAATATGTTGTTGCCGGGGACGGTCCAGGGAGTGTAGCTCTCCATATCGTCAGCAGAGAGCCAATTAGCAGTCGTAAAGGTCCAGACATCTCCCGGCCAGGTACATGGTCCGTTGACCGCATCGACCACCCAGTAGAAAGGCCGGCCCAAATCGAGCGTCATCGGGAGTGTAAAGGACGAGCCGCTGACAGCAGCGCTCGGTGCGGTGCGATCTGTGACGGCTGCGAGGTCTTGGCTGTAGTACACGACGCTTCCATTGACATCGGCCGCACAAGCTCCAGGCCGCCAACTGAGAGTCGTCTGGCCGGGAGGAACATGCACAGCACCATTCCACGGATAGGGAGCCCAGGCGTATGGAAAGTGAAGGTCGATCATCATGATCCGGGCAATATGCGCTTCGTGCTTTACAATGTCGTAGATGCGAACATCATCAATCGAACCGGGGAAGTAGTTGTCGTTGTCGTGGCGCTTGCCGAGGTGAACGTTGTCGTGTGTGTTTACTGTAACGGTAGGAGTGGCGAAGCCGACTAATACGGCATCACCGTAGAAGTAGGCCGTTGTTCCATCGAACGTCGCGGCCAGGTGATGCCACTCCAAATCGAGCGGCATAATGTCATATTGTTCACCGTGGAGGTTCAGCCCGTAGTATCCGGCGGTTGTGCTGTTTGTGTCGCCTACGACTTGGATATCGAAGTGTGTGCCGTCTGCGCTGGGGCCGGTGAAGCCGAATACGTTGGTCCAGGGGGCAATAGCGGTGGTATCGGCCTTGACCCAGGCGGCGATCGTTCGAGGGTCGGCGCCGCTGATGCCGAGGCCATACTCGAAACGGACGTAGTCGTCGATGCCATCGAGATGGATGGCCTGGCCGTCGGCGCCGGGAACATAGGTGGGGCCGCCCATTTCGATGCCGTCGTTGCCGTGGCCTGATGAGTCAAAGACGTTATCCTCGAACTTGAGGCGGAGCTTGAGACCCGCTTCCCAGGGGGGGCACACGCAGCAAACAGACTCAAACCTCCAGACAGGGCCGGGATACGGCACGGTGCCGGTCTGTGCCGAAACACCATCGACACGCCAATAAACGTAGTCATTGTAGCCAAGAGAGAGAGGTCCATACTCATTCGGGCCGGTGGGGGCGCCCATGTATTCGGGGGATGCGGTAGTGGCGGCGGCCACTGCGGCCGGATCATTGCCCACGTAAACGTGCTGCGCGGTGTAATAACTATCGGTGCTCTCATCGATACCGGCATCCCAGGTTAGCGTTACATCGAACGGGAGATACACTGAGCGGTGAGGCGGATTCGGATTTTCGGCAACTACAGGCACGTGAGGCATCAGGAAGCTGTCGGCAATAACCTCCCGGACTTCGGTTTGTCCGTCGAAGTCCAGTGCCAAGGCGATCCCGTCCCATCCGCCTGCCAAAGCAAACACCAGAACGCCACAAATCAAAATGTTTGGTCTTCTGCACATAAATAGTCCTCCTTGCAAGGCCATCATACCGAACAACATCCAGACTAATCTATGTATTATATTATAGCAAATTATGCCGCCGGCCGGATATAAAAACCGGGCAAATGGTCGTTTCACACCGTATGCGACGGCTCGGACGGCACAGATAAAGATGGGAGCCTCGACGGCCACGTCGGGCGGATCACTGTCAATGCGCAGAGAGGATCGAAGGTCAAGGGCTTCTTGTCCCATAAGGGAAACAAGTTTGCGATTATGGACCGTGACGATACGGACTTGAAGCCGTATGTCTATCAGGTATATATGAACCAGCAGGACTACGAGCAGCAGTATAACCATTCCTCCCGCATTTGGGACGATCCTGCGGGATATGATGAGATACGAAATGACGTTGACAGCGACAACTCGAAACCGCATCTTTACGAGGAGCGGCATACATATAACCGGTTCAAATATGTTGAGGCAGGCTCGTGCCGGGAGCCGGGGGACGGTCCGGACCAGTACGGGATGAGCGATGGGTATGCCTGCTGGCCTGTGAAATTGAGCGGCGCCGAGCAGGCGCGGTTGAATGAAGACGGCAGTAGAAGATTGATTTGGCGGGAACAAATGGCCGGGGGTATGGGCGGTTTTTTCGGGCATTTTTCCGTAAGATTTAACAGCTTCGGGCCTTTCAGCCGAAACTGCGGCTGTGGCTATCATCCGGAGAGTCTGAAACGCTCCTTCCGCTGCTTCCGGGATTTCTGGGCGAAAGAGCGCTTTATGTTCGAGATGGTAGTCGATACCGGCCGCGTTCGTAACGGCATGGGGTACTGCTTGCGCACTAAGGATTGTGAGAATTTCGTGTTCTTTGTGGAGAATGCCGGCAGGGTCGAGATTAATCTCGGCGGTATGGCCGGCTCGCAACAGATAATTGCGGTGGATGCGAGGAATGAATACAGCGAAATCAGTAAGGGCAAAGCGTCTGCGGGCCGGCGAACGATCGATTTTGGCGCCACGTCGGATTGGGCGGTCGCGGTGGGCGATTTCGGGAAGTAAATGGTGTCTGCGGGGGATCCGGCTTCGCTGGTACGAGATTGGGTTTGATTGGGTTTGTTTTTTCTGGTGGGGTGGAGGGAGATATTGGGGTAAATCCCTTTGGCATAGGAGGTTGGGTTGGTTTCCTCGTTTTGAGAATTGGGTTTGTTTTGCGCGAAAGGGGCATGGATGGGTGGTAAGTTGGGCTGGATGTTTCCCGGCGCGCTCCCGATGGATCGGGACTGGCTGAGATTGGCCCGCCACGGGCGCGTCTGCGAGTTTGATTGGGTTTGTTTTTTTGATGCCTGCGGGGCGTGAAATTGGGGTAAGTCCTTGTAGTACAATGGGTTGCGTTGGTTTTAGTGTTTTGGGGATTGGGTTTGTTTTGCGCAAAAAGGGTGTGATTGTGTGGTAGTCTGGGCAGGATGGGCAAGAGGCGCGGGGGCGGAGGACAGAAGACGGATCGGAGTGGCGGGACAGGTCGAAAGGCGAGGGCAAGATGCCCTCGGTACGCGCGGGCGAGACGCCCGCGAC
>JAUVXL010000095.1 GCA_030603595.1 Sedimentisphaerales bacterium
GGTTCATCCGGATAATGCGTAGGTGGGATTGCATATAAGAGGACATGACCTTATACTTACTGAAAAATCTGAAAGGTAAAGTCATGTCCACGAGTATGTTATATCATACGTTTGGAGTCCTTGGAGTGCAATACGACAGGACCGATTTTTTGGCGGAAAGACTATTCTTCACGGCAGCATCCGGCCAAAACAGTTGATCTGTACGAACTGCCGATCTCGCCGAGTAATCCGGTTCGGCTGCAAGCCGAGGATATTCAAAACGCTTCCTGTCGGACGCCGCAAGATCGAATTGATTGTGCATGTTCCGCGGCTCCGCTGCAAAGATTGCGGATCAATAAAGCAGCCGCACCTTACGTTTGCCGAGCCGAAAAAGCATTACACAAAATCGCTGGAACGCTTTGTAATCGATCTTTGCCGAGTTATGCTAATCCAGGACGTGGCCGAGTTGACCGGCTTGAGTTGGGACACGGTCAAAGAGATTCACAAGAAGCACCTACGTCGAAAATACAGATGGTTTAACCTTAAGAAAGCCCGTTATCTTGCCATAGATGAGGTCTATCTCGGCAAGAAACGTAAGTACATCACTATTGTTCTTGACCTTCGAACCGGACGGGTCATTCATATTGGCCGGGGAAAAGGAAAAGACGCTCTCAAGGGCCTCTGGGGGCGTTTGAGGCGGTCCAAAGCAAAGATTCAAGCCGTCGCAACCGACATGGCCAGTGGGTATATGGCCGCGGTATTAGAGCATCTTCCCAAGGCTGATTTGGTGCTGGATCGTTTCCACCTTGTTAAGTGGTTTAACGAGAAACTATCCCTGCTGCGTCGACAGTTATATCATCAGGCCACCGATATGCAGAAGGCCGTACTCAAAGGCAGTCGATGGCTGCTACTGAAGGCTCCGGAGAAGCTCAAGCCACATAAGAACCGCAAGAAAGATGAACGGATTCGGTTGCAGGCAGCTTTGGAACTCAACCAACCGCTTGCGATGGCCTATTATATGAAGGAACGCCTTCGGCTACCGGGACGACGAATACCTCAAACTCAGAATCTTCAATCTGCACAACTCCACCTACGCATTATCCGGATGAACCAAAATTATTAGGTTTTGTTAGAGTGTCTAAATTCGTAGAAGACTTTGCGGTGTCGGTGAAAAGCTAACGCATTGTCCGGCATCTGCAGAATCCCTGATTGCGCTAATTCCACATTTCGTTTATCAGCCTGATAGTCTGATTGACCAGAACTTGTCCGCCTTCAGGACCTACGATGAATTTGTCGGCACTGTATCCTCCGCCTTTGACGGCTTTGGCTGTAGGCAAATAGCCGGATTGCTGGCACGCGGTCTGGACGAGAAAAGTAAGTGCGGCCGGGCTTCTGGCCTTCATTCTGATTCCGTAGTCAAGATATAACTCGAAGGGATTCGTCGCGATTGCGATATCTCCGAGACGCAGAACGTGAAATTCTATGGGCGTTACCGGGTCTGTGTTATAAAACGGCAATACGCCGCCTTCGTGTTCGGGCATGTTCAGTCTGGCCACCCTGTGCTCGAATCGGACCTTGCTGTCCACATACTTCTTGGCAAGCGGCAGAATATCCTCCACCGCATCTGCTATTCTGCGGGCTATTTCCTGACGTCTCGAGAGGCCTCTGAGGTCGCGCATGGCATCTTCTGCGCGCTTGCGGAACATTAAATGAGGCGATAAGTCTCCCGCGGCGGCGGTCTGCGGGAAGACGAAGATGTCCTCGGAAATCCTCTTACGAAGCTCGATTCTCACATCATGCCAGAAGTCGGCGGAGATCTCATTTAGATTCTCGGTCTCCTGTGACGTGCAGGCGATATTGACCAGGACGCCGGTCAGTTTGCGGTCCGGGTTCCAGAAGAAGATCATTTCCACTCCGTGGTCCTCATATCCTTCGATGCCGGCAAAGGTATCGATGTTTGTTCCTCCGTACATTGCGGCCGAGCCGTCGAAGTATGTCGATCTGCGGTTCATTCCGACAACCGCATGGCCCAGCCCCCAACTCATCGCTCCGGGTTTGCGAGCCTTCCATGCTTCGACTGCGGCCTTGGCGGCATGTTCGATGAAGTAGTCCGCATATTCGGAGGCCTTCATAACGCCCTCGTCCTTGCTGACGTCGTACAAGCCCTTGAATGCGCCGTCGATAAAGCCGGGGGCGGTATGCGTATGCGTTGCATTGAGGAACAGCTTTTCGGAATCGAAATCCGGGATTCGGGACTTGATGACTTTCTTGAGCCTGTCCGAAACGGCCTTTCTGATGTATATCACATCGCAGGATACCATGATGGCCTGCTCGATTGAGTCATCGGCCTTGCGCGTCTCGAGGGCCAGTGCCGTGGCGGTAAGCGGGTCCATGACACCCCGTGAGATTCGCTTATGCAATTGCCCGATCAGGGCGACCGGCTTTTGCGGGGTGATGTCAACCTGGGCCCAGCCTATATGAAGAAGCCCATCGTTGGATTGTGCCTGCTGATTTGCCTGGATCGGTATTACGGTGGTAGCTGATAAAGCACAGAAAATGAACACCAAGTTTAATAGCCGCATTCGATTACCTCTACTTCAATATCCGTCAGTCCTGTTTACAAGTGCCACGTGCTTCGCATCGGCTTAGTCAACATGCGATTTGCTTCGGAATTATTTACGAACATCTCTTTCTGCGGATCCCACCGATGCCTGCCTCCCAGCCTGATGGCTATATCGTCAATTTGGCATATAGTATTCGACCGCACGGCAACGTCAATCGGACAGGCTGGCTGTTGGCCCGTCTTGACGGCGTTGAGGAAATCCCTGTGGTGGCTGCTGCTCTCGTGCAGATGAATCTCATTCGGACCGATTGTCGAGGTCAGCAGCGTTTTGGGATGGGCATCCAGCTTGCCGCGATTTACGCAGACCCAGCCCTCGCTGCCGCGAAAGAGGACGCCCTGGCTGAAACCTGGAACCTGGTCGGGATGCTTGCTGCTGGATACGTTGTCCGTATGGATCATCTTAAGGCCGTTGTCGAATCTATTCTCGACCTGCCAGCGAATGGCGCAATCGGCGATTCCTTCCTTGGGAAACTCACCGGCGCCTTCGACCTCGACCGGCCCGGTTTGTTCGGTCCCGCCTCCCCACTGTGCAATATCAACATGGTGAATTCCCCAGTTTCCTATGAAGCCGATGCAGTAGTCGGATATGTGATACCATAGGCTGTAATTGCGTGTCCAGTCTTCATTCGGGCGCGATGTGTAGGGCCTGCATCGCTCGAAGCTGTGCGGGGCCCATAGAGCGGGGCCGAGCCACATATCGTAGTCGAGGCCGTCCGGGATCGGTTCGGCCGGCTGGTCGGGAAAAGCGACGCTGGCGGGAACGCCGACCAGTATAGTATGCAGCTTGCCGATCCTCCCGTTACGCACGAGTTCGCACGCATACCGAAAGTTTCTGCTGGAACGCTGCTGCGTGCCGAACTGGAAGACAACTCCATAGCGCTTGACGGTATCGCGAAGCATCTGCCCGGCGGCGAAGCTCCAGCCTATCGGCTTTTCGTAGTACATGCCCTTGCCGTTTCGCGCTGCGTCCAGGCCCATCAATACGTGCCAGTGATCCGGCGCGGCAATCAGGACGGCGTCAATGCGATCCGAGCCGGTGATTGAACGGAAGTCGCCGCACATCCGGCAATCCTCGTTGCCGTAGTGCTTATCTACGATCTGCTTGGCCTTCTCGCATTGACTCCGCCGAACATCGCAGACCGCGTCAACATGGACATCCGGCTGTCTTAGAAACTCCCGCATATTTCCGGTCCCCTGAATCCCTAATCCTATGCAGCCCATAACGACCCGATTGCTCGGAGCAACAGACCTCGACTTGCCCAGAGCCGTTGACCGAATCAGGTATGGAAAAGAAATCGAAGCCGCTGCAGTCTTCGCAGTCAGCGAAAAGAATTGCCGTCTATTGGATAATTGTCGTTCCTGCATCAAACACTTGCCTCCTTATACATGTTCGCCTTCAGCTTTTTACAAAATCCATTAAGGGTTTCATCGCAACCCAAGCATCAACCATAATATCTATTGCTTTTGCAGACTGCATCACTTTCTCCGAATGTGGGCAATGCAGTTGTATTCCCCACTGCATGTTGGTTTTCTTATTTACCAACAGATCGAAAATGCATTCCAGCCAGCCCGGCTGATGTTTGATCCGGCCTTTCGCTGTATTCAAAACAGTTCTCAGATCCACAATGATATGACCATCCCTCTCCGGGTTAGAACTCCGTGATTTGTAGTGTCTCTGATCAAGGTATATCATCGGCTTAGCGGTATTCACCTGCTTCAGGACAGGCCTGAGGTTCTTTTCAACTTGTGAAAGCATTCGCCCGAGACTTTCTGTGTCACTGTTTTGCAGAGTTTTTCTAACACCCCTCATCGCATTTGGAATTGTAAGAGCAATACTGATTCTCTCAGGCCTTATCACAAGAGTAGGATGAACCGCAGCGGTAAACGGCTTTCCTTCACTTATCTCCAGTGGGAGAAAATCCCAAACCCCCCCATTTTCTCCTCTTGTTATTGCCGTTCTTCCCGGTTGCTTTACATCAACACCCAGTTCTTTAACCAACTTTTTGCGTTTTCGCAACTCATCCCCAACTAACCTTATCAGCCTCTTTCCCTCTGCATAAGTATAGGGCTCTGCATCGGTGAACTTGAAACCATCAAACATAGTCAATGTTCCTCTAATATTGTAGTCCTTGGCAATCATTTTCGACTCAAATACGTGCATATAATCTACAAAGTGTCTCGCCCATGATGAATCCGCTTTCCGTTTGCTGAACCATTTGTAGAGGTTCTTCCACTCGATGTATGTTGCCCAATCGGGAAGTGACTTCGGTTTGTCAACTGATATAAGAACTATATGCGGTTGCTCATAGCCATATCTGGCCGAGGTTTTTCGATGCCTCTTTAGTTGATTGATAGATATGCCCGCCTGAACTTTAGCCTCTAAAACGACTGCCCAGCCGTCTTGATCGAAGAAGCAACCGTCAGGCAGACCCTGTTTTCCGTCTTTATTGGAATCCACCATTTGCCCGGGTACACGTTGAAGGCCAAGCTCGATATTCTTCAAGGCCGGCATCCTTTTCACTCCCAGCAACTTGAGAAAAGGTCGCACGAGCTTCCTGTCGTTCGCAAGCGTGACCATCAACGCATGTGTAAGCCTGTTCTCTGGCTGATTATATTGATCGAAGACATTTCTCATATTTCACAACTATTTCTTTGGCCAACTGGCGTGGATTGCTTCTCCTTTGCCTATGAGGTGGATGTTTGGTCTTGGCGGAGATTTCATTCCATCTCCGAGGAAGAAGCCCGGATGTGGGGGTTTGTTATAGACTACGTTTTGCCATGCTATTGCGAGTCGGTATTGGGGGTCGTGCATTAGTGTGTAGATTCGGTGCTCGGTCGGGATTGTTGTTGTGTAGAGTCTGAGTGCTTTTCTATCCGGCGCGGTCATCAGGATTTCTTCTCTCCAGTCTCCGATTATGTCGCCCATGATGTTTGGTCCTCGCGAGCCTCCTCTGGCTCCTGTTGTGAAGATTTGGTCTTCGGCGTTTGTTTTCCAGTTCCATTTTTTGACGGTTGAGCCGGCGAGCAACTCGCGGAGTAAATCCCCGTCCCACCAGATTGCAAAACGAGTGGAACGAGGGCAGGGGCCTATTTCGCCGCCGGTTGAGTCGCGCAGGTCTCCCGGTCCGCCCCATGCCTCATATCCTCGGTGGCGCGGGTCGATGTCGGCGGCCATTCCGGCGCCGACGTCGATGCCGGTGCTGTGTCTCCAGATTGTCTCGCCTGTGCGCGCATCACGCATCGCGGCTCCGGGACTGCGGAAGCGGGGAGTATCGTCCTCGTTCTCATGTATAGTGAATACTTCCAGGCCGGGGCGGTCGGGGTACATGTCGCTGATGTGCATCGAATCGCCGTGGCGCCACTTGGTGGAATAGAGTCCTTTGCCGTTGTCATCGACCACCATCGCGTGATATACGATCTCATCCTTTCCGTCGTCATCAACGTCAGCCACCGATAGCGAGTGGCCGCCCATGCCCGAATAGGGCGAGGCGTCCTCGTAGGGCGGATAGCTGACGCCTGAATCGAAGACCCATCGGCTGGTCAGTTCGCCGTCGCGCCAGTCCCAGGCGGCCAGGACGGTCCGGCCATAGACGCCTCGGCACATCACTACGCTCGGGCGCAGGCCATCCAGGTAGGCAACGCAGGCGAGGAATCGGTCGCATCGATTGCCGTAGCTGTCGTTGCCGCCGTTTCCGCCGATTCCTCCCCATCCGTTGATTGGGTAGCGGTTTGGTATGTAATCGACGGTTTTGAGGGCCTTTCCGGTTTTGCCGTCGAAGATTGTGAAATACTCGGGTCCGTCGAGGATTCGGCCATCGGTTCGGTCGCCCCGTTTGTGTATTCGCCAATCCTTGTTCTTATCGCCAATGATTTGTCCGGCCCCGTCCATCGTGCCGTCTGCGGTCTTGCAGGCCATCTCGGCCTTGCCGTCGCCGTCGAGGTCATAGACCATGAACTGTGTGTAGTGTTCGCCGTCGCGGATGTTGATGCCGAGGTTGATTCGCCATAAGTGCGTTCCGTCCAGCTTGTAGGCGTCGAAGACGGGGGCTCCGGTGATGCCCGGATGTGCGTTGTCCCTGGGCCGGGAGGTCTGGTGCAGGACGATTTCGTATTCGCCGTCGCCGTCGAGATCGGCGATTGAGGCATCGCCGGGGCGGTATCCGGAGATTGGCTTGATCGGGATTTCGATGTAATTCTTATCCCAGGCGGTCGCCGGCTTGGATGGGGCCAATTCCTTGCCGTTCAGCACAGGCCGAACAAAATATTGAAGCGGCTGATTCGTATCGGCGGCGCGATCGACGAAGTTTGTCGCGCCGGCGATTGGTTTGTCATTGATCTTGACCGGGGCGCCGCCGGCGACGCGATACAGGTTGAAGGCGAGCGTTTCGGGGTCGGTTCCGAAGAGTCTCCAGCCGAGGAATAGTCCCCCTCCCGACTGCTTAACGGCTACAATCCCACGGCTGAGGTTTTCCATCTGACGCTGTGCTCGGGCCGACGTCGGCAGAAGAATCAACAGGACAATGGCTATTCGTATCGATGAACGCATAAGGGTGGCTGGGGGGTTGGGATTGATTCCGCCGAGGGCGGATCTGTGATATTTATGATTGATGATTGACAATTGATGATTTGGGGGCGGGAGAATCCGGCCCCGATGGGTCGGGATCTCGGCTTTGCCTCGACTTGGCTCGGAGCTACGGCGCGACAAGTTTGGGTTTGATTGGGTTTGTTTTTTTGCGGGGGTCGGGGCGGTTTCTGCTCATAACTCTTTGCGGCAACAGAGGTTGCGTTGGTTCCCGGCGCGCCGGGATTGGGTTTGTTTTGCATAATAAAGCCATGAATTCGCAGCAAGATAGGCAAGGCAGGTAATTTGGGGAAGGCGGTGAGATAGGGATGTGCCATCCCCAAGGGATAAATCCGGCGGGGTGAACTTTGGGGTTGTGTTGCCATTGGGCGTCTTCCTTGTTTACGATCAGTTCCGCCACGGGCGGATCTACGACATTAGTTTGGTATGCATTATACCTTATATAGGGTTCTGTGTCAAGTGAATTTGTTGGTTTGGACACGGCCAAACAAGTTTGACCGTGCCACCCTTCGTGGTGGATCTCAACTTTTTCAACAGCCCCGCTGTCCATTACGATTACAGATTAACGGCGAGGTGATATTTTCAGTTCGAGGACGGCGTAGCCGTCTATTTCGAAGTGCTCGACTGTGATTTCGACGGTTTTGTTTGCGGGCAGTTCTAATGTTGCGGTGTTGGGTGTTGGTCCGTGCCATGTCCAGTTTTCGATTATCGTTTTGCCGTCCACGGTTAGGCGTATTCCATCGTCGCTTAGCGTTGCAAATTCCCATGTTCCGGCTGAGAGCGGCAGTTGCGTTTTGGCTATCATGCCGAAGTAATCGGGGCCCAGTTTGGCTGCTGTAATGGGGTGCGGCAGTTTCTGCTCGCTTGGGCCTGCGCCGCCATAGCTGAACGCCAGTTGGCTTAGTTTGGCGGAGACAGCCGACTTGCCTTGGGCAAGCTCTCGCCAGGCCTGGATGTCTTTTCGCGGATCGACATCTTTGGTCCACTTGAAAAATGTCGCATCCCATAGGGCTGAACTGAGCGTGCCGTGAACCTCCTCTTCGAAGTCATTCGCCTTGACTCGCATTACATAGGGATGTATGCCGGGCTCTGTTGTCGATATGGTATATAGGGAGCTATCCGATTGCGATAGCTTTCCCTTTAGGCCCTGACCTTCGACGGTTACTTTTGCGGTGCTCGGCATCTTGTGGAAGCTATATTGGATTGAGTCGCCGTTGTCGCGGACGAGGCGAATCAGGGGCGATTGATGGTCCCATGGCCCCCACGAGGTCATAATTATATTTTCTCGGCCGTAGAGATGGCTGCGTGCTCCGACCGGGTGCGTAGTGCCCATTACGGGATATCCCGGTTTCTTGACCCTCGGGGCCGCGGAGTCCGGGGCATTTTTTACGACAACGGCATCTTCCTTCTGCATTTTTTCTTCGACGTCAGCGAAGGTATTTCGACCGAGAGTCACGTCGCCGGGGCCGCGGAATTGATACGCCAGCAAGTCGCCTGCGAATTTGTTGCCGCCGAGGAAATTATCCTTTGATTCCGTGCCGTTGGCTTTGGCCCAGGGCTTTTTTGCAAAATCGCCTTCGGGATCCCACCACAGATGCACGCCGCACTTGTTGTTTTTGAAGGTGTTTTCGACGATGCGATTGGCGATTCCGTGTTCGATGTTGACGCCGCCTCGTTCGAGGCCGTAGGCCATCTCGCCGTTTCCTTCAAAGTGATTCCTCGCGATGAGCGTATCCTGCGAGTAGCCCCCCCAGACGCCGCAGATGGCATTGCCCACGAGGCGATTGCCGTAGAAGACATTGCCGAAAGAGAAAGTCATTTCGATTCCGTGTGCCGGGGCATAAGAGAAATCGTTGTTTATGAGCAGGTTGTCATTGTTGCCGCGTCGCTTGTGCCACTGCGCAGGGTGGCTTGCGGTTTCGCCCAGTGCTTCGCGGCCTGCGAAGCCAAAGAACCCGTCGCCGCCGTGCGTTGCGGAGTTTTCGGCGATGATGTTGTCGTTGTTTTGCTCGAACATGAGTATGCCTGCGGAGTCCTGGCCACGGTTATATACTCCGTGGCTGTATCCCCGCACGCAGAAGTCGCAGGCGTTGCGTGTAATTATATTGCGGCTGGATCGCCACATCGCGATTCCCCAGCCGGAGTTGAACGAGAAATCGTTGTCATAGATTGTCGAGCTATTCACTCGGTCGATACAGAGCGCGTTCTGGCCGTGGCGGACGGTGCAGTTTCGCACTGTAATGTCATTTGCATCTTCGATATAGATCGCAGCGCCGTAGTTGCTCAGCCATTCGTTGCCGTCGTTGTTATGCGGGAACATCCAGTCGGCGGCGTCTTCGGCGAGAGGAGTCGATCTGAGATATGCTCGGCGGTTGTCGGATGCGTCGATTGCTTCAAGTTTCAGCTTGTTTGTGCGGGTAGCCCAAAGTCCCGCCCAGAAGCCGCTGATCTTGGCGCCGCGCACCGTGACATTGGATTGTCCCTCTATGCGGATACCGAAGCCGGTGTATTCATCGGGCCTTCGATTTTTGGGCGAACCGCGAAGGACGGAGCCGGCGGCGAACTCGATTTCGATGTCCGAGGCGACGACCTGTATAACGCCGTTGTTGTTCTTGTCCTCTATTACCGTATCGGCGGGGATGATAATACGACAAGACTGGGATATCGTTACGTCATCCGATGTGACACGAACATTTGAGATTGCCTCGGCCTGCGCCGCACAAACAGCTATTGACACCAGGATTGCCGTGAAGACAGTCGGCACATCAAAGAATACTGCGCACACAAAATGCTTCAACCTTTGCTCCTTCTATAAACGCTCAATGATCTGCAAAACCTACTCTTGCGGGTTTGCGACGGCGGTGCGGTAGTAGGCGTCATCACGCTTCTTTTTCCATCCGTCGGTCGGGGCTTTGAGGGCCGGGCGGTGGCTGGCCCACATATCGTTTACGAATGCGTCCCATGCCTGGCCTTGCTTTGCCCATTCCTTGTCGTGGTCTCGTCCGGTCGTCTCCTTGATGGCCTTGACGAAAGCGGCGTCGTCTTCGTACATCCAGCGATCAACGTAGTCGAAGAAGGCATCGTGGCTCCAGGGCTTCTCGGCGTGCATGAGGCGCAGGGCGAGGGCCTGGGCGACCCATCCGATGCTCGTGCAGCAGCGGCGATACGATTCGCTGGTGTTCTGGCCGTCCTCCCACTGTGAAGGCGGCGTATGCTCGTAGGGTCCCCAGCCGCTGCCGCGTGATCGGCCCGCCCCGGTAGCGGCGTCGATCCCGGAATGCCCTGCGAAGACGACCTTGGCCCCGGTCCAGCAGTCGCCGTAGGCGGTTTGCTCGTCCTCGCCAAAGCTGGCCTTGGGGAATGATTTGTTGATATTGGCCAGTTCGTCGTCGCCCAGGAGAAGCCCGGCAAATACTATGGGCAATTTGCGTCCGCTGCCGTGTCCTCCCCAGCCGGTCCAGCCCGGATGGCCCGCGCGGACGATACCGCCCAGATCGATGCCTATTTGGACGAAGTTCAGCAATAGGGGCTCCTTCTGCTGCGGCTTGAGGTCGGTGCAGAGCACTAATGCTGAGATGCCGACTACTCGCCCGTACTCCAGGCCGTACTGTGGCATGTTCTCGACCGGCTCCTCGAAGCCGAAGAAGCACGTCCCCACCCAGGGCCGTTGGGTGAAGCGGATGTACCGGCGGACGTTCGGCATGCTCTCGGCCGCCGCGGCCGTCGGCAGCAGCTCCCGCTTTAGGTTGCGGGCCAGATATATCCTCTGTTGGCCCGCCGCAGGCGGGCAGAAGGCCGGGCGGAAGGCGTCGGGCGGCTGCGGGTTATCCACGCAGGTCAGAACCGCTGCGGTGCGAATCGGGCTGCCGTCGCCGACGCCGCGTTCGATCTTGTTGCGCAACTGGGCGCTGAGCACGAGGTTCTTGGGCATGCTGATTGTCGAGACGAGCGAATCGCCGGGCTTCATTGTTACGGGCAGCCTCTGAATGAGCGACGGGTCGAACCAATTTCGCACGCCGCTGTCGTAGGCGACTTGCATTTTTGCCGGCGGATTGAGCATGAAGCCGTTGCGGAGGCGATGCTCTTGGTTGCGCTCTCTGTCCATGCCGTCCAGCTCACGCTTGGGGATCTCGCTGCCGTACAGCGGTTTGGGGTCGATGGCCTTGATTGTCGCCGGCCCGACGAGGTACCAATCGCCGTTGACGAACTGTCCGAGGCGAGCCAGCTTCTCGAATGTCCAGGTAATGCCGTATTGTGAGACACTCTGTTTCAGCGGCAAGTCTTCAAGCTTGGGTTTTGCCGGGGCGTTTTCTTTGGTGTGGATAATGACGGGGCGGGTTGCGGTCGTCTCGGCAGTTAGGGCTTTCTCATCGTACGGATCGGCCTCGATCGTGGGGGGGACGCTCACCGGGCCGCCCAGGGTAACGGACATGTCGGCAAGCCAGATTGTTTGCTTGCGGCCCCGGTCCTGATCGCCCCAGACAGCAAAGGCGCTGAAGCCCTTCAAGCCCGTTTTGCGGGAGTCAACCGCATTGACCTGCCTGTCGTTGTGGAAGATCTGCAGGCCCACTTCAGGATCGAAGTCGAAGGTCCACTTGTGCCAGCCCGCGGGCGTACGGTTTACACCGAGCCAGAACAACTTCTCGAACCATTGCCTGCCGTCACAGGCGGTGGCGGTATAACCTTCGGCGCCGCTGAGATAGGCGGCGTAGAGGACGCCGACGGCCAAGACCTTTCCGTCACTTTGCACTAGTCCCCATCGTGGTCCCGGTCGATTTACCTTGGGATCTTCGGGCGTGGCACCGTCGTCGTATATCCAGAGGTCGATTTTGCCCGATTCATCGCTGTCGCGGAGGTTCAAGAGGGCCTTGGCGCCGGGACCGATTTTGAGCGAACGGCCCTTGTCCCGGCGACCCTTCGCCGCATCGACGGCCACGTCTCCTGTTATCGTCCAGTCGGCCAGGGACTTGGTGCTATCAAAGGCGAACTTCTTGGCATCCGAGGCGGCAGGCAGCGCGGCAGCGGGTCTATTTTGGCTGCGAGTTAAGGTGGTCAAGCCCGTTAGAATCACTGCCGAGAGACTGAGTATTCGTATTACTTTTGACATCTGTTTACCCTTTCTTTCCCGGCCCGAACTTGTGAAGCCTGGGGCATGTCGCTACCAGCGGAAGAATCTGTAAGGGTCGTCCCACTCTTGCGGCGCGTCCATGTAAAAACCTTCCAACCATCGCTTCTCGGTCCCGGATGTGTCAACGCCATTAGCGAAGCGCTCCAGAAGAGGTGTTGGCCCGGTTGCTGCCATGTTGGCGAGCAGGCGCGTGACGAGATAGCCGGTGCGGCGGAAGGTTCTTTTCAGGTTGTAGAGTTTCTTGTAGTCGAATTGCCATGGTGCGAGTTGGCAGAAGACGACGTTCAAGTTGTTCGCTGTGGCCAGGACGCCGTCGCCGGTGATCGCAACTCCTTCCGAGACGAGGGGCATTTTCCTCGGCTCCCGGCTGTGGACATCGGCGGGTCCGACTCCGGCGAGAAGGGAATTGAAGGCGAACGGCTGAAAATAGGCGGCGATGTGTTCGTTCTCCTTCATGCGGACCTTTAGCGGCAGGAAGGCATTCGCTTGCTGTTCGTCAAGCCCGATCGCGAGCAGGTTGCCGCCGGCTTTGAGCCATTTGGCGATGGCTGTGGCGTCGGTCGCGAGTTTCTGTTCGCCGCCGGGTCCGACAACGAGGACTTGGTTCGCCGAGAGGCTTGCGTCATCATAGGGAGTCAGAGGTACGCCCGTGGCTTCGATGTGCAGTCTGCCGGCCGGGTCGCCGACGTAAATGACACGGCGTCTCGGAGCCGGTTGCCAAGTCGATACGTAGTGGATGATGTTTCGGGCGAGGGTTTGTGCCGCGGGGTCGTCTTCAGTTCGCCCGGTAACGTCCATCTGGCAGAATAGCACCATCCCTTTGGCTTCGCGGTATTCTATTAGGGGGCTGTACTGTAGGCTGTAGCCGCCGTCGAGGATTGGGAGGAAATCGCCGCGTGCGGGCTTCTCGATGAGGACGGAGGCGACGTTGCCTCGATTGCCGCATCGCCAAAGCCGGGTGACGGGGATTCCGCACCACTCGACCGTAGGCGCACCGTTGAAGCGTGGATTCAACTTGTACTTGAGGCGTGCCGGCAAAATTGTCGCCTCGCCTCGCCAGTTGCGCAGGTGCTCCGCTTCGATCCCTCTCAGGAGCGGATGATCTGGCACGCGTTTGAAGACCCGGCGCAGGCCGTACTCGGCCGTGCGGAATCCGAACCGCTTCTCCAGGACATTCGAGGTTTGCTCGAATATGAGCACCTTGAGGCCGTTACGCACTCGTGCGATATCCGGCGCCGGACCCTCGACCGTCAAGGCGGACTTGCCCACGATTAGGGTGTCGTATGCCGAGAGGTCGGCATTGGCATCCACGGACCGGTATCGAATCCCCATGCCATTCAATAGCTTGGCGGTCTCTCTCTTGGGATCGAATAGCGCAATCTTCCCGCCCACCCGGGGTGCTCGTGGACGCGGCATGACGTGGATCGAGAATGAATCCGTCCGGGGCCGGCCGTTGCTGAAATCGAAGGTGGCGTTTAGCTCATACTTAGCGGTGGGCAAGGTGGTGGGCAACTCGAAGCGCAACGGAATGCGCTGCTGTTGGCCCGTCGGCACGGTGATCTTCTTTCTTCCGAGGACAGGCTTGGGCAGGGCGAGCGACCACTCGCAATCGCACGTTACGGTTTCGCGGGAGTTGTTGATGACGATTAGCTGCTTTTCGACTGTCTGGCCCGGCAGGAAGTTGTGGTCCTTGCTCGTGAAGGCTCCGGGTTTGCCGGCGATGTAAGCCAGCAAGGGCTGATTATTGCGAATCAGGGCCTGCGCCGCGACGGTGGGGGTCCAGTCGGAGTGGTCGAAGGCCAGGTCCACGCGTTCATATCGCTGGTCGATGTAGTCGGGGCTGAATCCGGGCCGCTGGAGGTTCTGCCAGTCAACTTTGAAGTTCTTGCGGCCTTTATCGACGCCGTTGCGCAGGGTCCAGTAGTGCCCGTGGGACCAGGGGGAGTTTGCCGAGACGCCCCACGTGCGAAAGGCTCGCCAGTTGTCGGTGAAGTACATTGCGTATATGGGCCAGCGTTCTGCGAAGCCGCTGGAACCTACAACGTGGGGATAATCCCATCGATGCCAGAGAGTGCCGGTGCGGAACTTCTTCGCTTCCCATCGCAAGTTTCTTTTCTCCATCTCGCTGATCTTGAAGGCCTGGTCTCCGAAGAACTGCGCGTTCC
>JAUVXL010000345.1 GCA_030603595.1 Sedimentisphaerales bacterium
ATACGCTCTTCTTCGGTGAGTTGCTGGTACGACTTACTCATAAATGCTCCTTCAAATGAGTGTTGTTGACGAAATGGGTAAGTCTACCCGCTCGCCAATTTTGTACCACTCATTTGTTGCACTTGTGAGTTGAATCCGCCGTTCTATTATCCTGTCAAAACAAACACGTTCACTGCCATAGAGTAACGCTTATCAGCGAAAAAGTCAACTGATTTCGCTCAAGATCCCCATTCCGCCACAGCGGATCTTCGATTTCACAGGGACAAGTTTATCGCTTTGTGCCGCTGGCAGCTTTGCTGTCCGCGTTCGATTGGTTGTTAGGCGATTCCTGTCATACCGGCGTCATCATACGAACGACTCAGCAGTTCCGTTAGATTCAGCCTTGACGCCCAGTATTTGAGATATTCTAAATCCAGCTTGGGGCCCTGTACTTTCAACACACCCAGGACATCTTTCCACTGCTGCTCTGAGACTTCGCCGCCGCCTTGATACCATTGCAGCTTGTTGAGTATGACGTCCTCCGGCGAATACAGGTAGAACTCTCGAGAATTATCTTCATCGAGAGTGTCACCTTGACGTCTGGCCAGGGCCTGAGAATCATAGGGACGATCTTTTACGATGAAAACATCGATCTTGATCATAGTCTCCAGATGAATCAGATTGAATGAAGTGCTTCCGCGAATCGCTTCTCTGATCATCCCGGCATCGATGTAGTAATCAGTTTCAAGAGCTTGTACAAAACGATCGACTTGGGCTGCTTTGACGTTGGCGACTAAATCAACATCCATTGTCGCCCGGGCTATGCCGTAGGCCGAGCTCGCCACGGACCCTCCGATGCAGTACTCTATTCCAAGTTTCTCAAAACACGCGATTACGGCATCCAGTGCAACGACTATATCAGGCTGTTTCATAGCTGCTTGCGCTCCATGTACAAGCGAAGACGTCGGGCAATATCTTCTCCGTAGTGGTTTGCAACGAAAGCCAAATCCACTTCTCGTTCAGTAAGAGCCGGCTTGGCGCGTCGAATGGCCCTGCGTGAGAGATACATGACAGTCTGAGAAAGCGACCGAACCGTCGAAATTCTCCTGGAAACGCTTGATTCGCGAATCAATTCGATCTGCACTTTTTCCGGTTGAGGGGTTGTATCAGGAGATTGACTTATCATTCCTTGATATTCCTTATCTCTTGTGCATAAGTGGTTTATATATGGTTTCCAGATGCCATGATTGTTGGCGTAAAGTAAACCCCCTTAGCGCGAAAGTCAACTGATTTTGGCTTGCATCCCCATTCCGCCACAGCGGATCTTCGATTTCACGGGGACAAGTTTATTACTTTACGGTCTCGGCGATATAGTGGTATATTAAGGGTGTTGCCGGGGTTCGGGGCAGAACCAGGATTATAACTGTGGAGGCGATGTTGTTAGATTATGATTGAGAATATCAAGAAATCATTGGCTGCTTACTGGGGTTACAACGATTTTCTGCCGCAGCAGGAGGAGGCGATGCAGTGCATTGCCTGCGGGCGGGATTCGGTGGTTGTTCTGCCGACCGGGGGCGGTAAATCGCTGTGCTTTCAGGCGCCGGCAGTAACGATGCCGGGACTGGCTGTAGTGGTCTCGCCGCTTATCTCTCTGATGAAGGACCAGGTTGACGCGCTGGCCGAATGCGGGGTCCCGGCCGGGCGTCTTGACAGTTCGCTCTCTTTCGAGGAGCGAAGAGCCGTTTATGACGGGATGCACAATGAGAAGCTCAAGCTGCTCTACCTGGCGCCCGAACGACTTGTCTCGGATGATTTTCTTCAAATTCTTCGCGAGGTCAAGCTGTCGTTCGTGGCTATCGACGAGGCGCACTGCGTGAGCATGTGGGGGCACGACTTCCGGCCGGAGTATCGCCAATTAGGATTACTCAAAAAGCTCTTTCCGGGCGTCACTATCGCCGCCTATACAGCCACCGCCACCGAGCAGGTTCGCAGGGATATCGCCGAGCAGCTCAGCCTCGATCAGCCGAGAATGCTGATTGGCTCGTTTGACAGGCCTAATCTGATATATAAGGTTCGCCCGAAAGGCAGTATTGTCAGGCAGGTTCGCGACGTGCTGGACCGGCACAAAGGCGAATCCGGCATAGTCTATTGCATCCGGCGTAAAGACGTCGATGGCATGTCCGCCGAACTGAAGAGCAAGGGTTACAGCGTCGCGCCGTACCATGCGGGTATGAACGGTGCCGATCGCAAGAATAATCAGGACCTCTTTATCAGCGAAAAAGTCGATACCATCGTGGCCACGATTGCATTCGGGATGGGCATCGACAAATCGAACGTCCGCTACGTTGTGCACGCGGGGATGCCCAAATCGCTCGAACATTACCAGCAGGAGAGCGGACGGGCCGGTCGGGACGGGCTCGAAGCCGAGTGCTGCCTGTTCTACTCGGGCGGCGACTATGCAACCTGGAAATTCCTGATG
>JAUVXL010000205.1 GCA_030603595.1 Sedimentisphaerales bacterium
GAGCTCCCGCCGGTCGCGACGCTCCTGAGCTCTCTGGCGGAATTGCTGCAGGATACGAACCGTTTAGCCGAGGCCGAGCCTTTGATGCGGCGGGCGCTGGAGATTGATGAAGCCTCGTTCGGGCCGGACCACCCGGATGTGGCCAGAGACCTCAACAATCTGGCGCAATTGCTGCAGGCTACGAACCGTTTAGCTGAGGCCGAGCCTTTGTATCGGCGGGCGCTGGGGATATTCGAGGATAGTCTGGGTGCGGACCATCCTTCGACCGTGACGGTGCGGGAGAATCTGGCGATATTCATGGACGAATACGGGAAGCGGAATAAGGAGGATTGAGGTCTTTGCCTTCGATTCCACCGGCCAAGCCCCACGGGCCCCCTGCGGGGATGGTTGTGCCACGGAGGGCTTGGCCACGGGCAGGGCCGCCGGTGGCCACAGAACAAACCGAAACCGCCACGTCCCCCTCCTGATCCCCACTGTCGAAGATCCCGATGAACATCGGGAATCTCCTGATAACCCGATCCCCTTCTATTCGTCCTCCGTCGTCCGTCTTCTGTCATCTGTCCTCTGTCGTCCGTCTTCTGTCCTCTGTCCTCCGTCGTCTGTCCTCTCTAATCCATCCTCTCTGGCTTTCTAACTTCGCGCCTTGGCGCCTTGGCGGGAAACATTTTATTTTTGTGAAATATTTGGCGGTTGGTGTGCGTCAATAATATACAGATGTTTGCCAGCAGGCAAACGCTGCCTTCGAGGCACTGTCTCATAGACAGACCGGATCAGTCTCAACGGCAGATGGATAAGAGCGGACATTTCAGACTTCATGTCCAAGCCACAGCAGTGGCGCGGTGCCCCCGCAAGGGGCCTACCGGCTTACAGGCACGTAAGATCAGCCTTAGAGGCAGATAGAAACAGTCATATCAGTAAGCTGCAGCGCGGCGCGGTTACAGGGCCAGCAGGCCCACGAGGGAATGCTCAAAACTGTTCTGACACCACCAGAACACACGTTTCACTGATTTGGGCATTATTATTTCGAATTTGTTTCGTATTTCGGGATTCGGATTTCCGCTGGCGGCGCTGGATGAAGTTTGTCGAGCTTACAATCAAGGTTCCTCTGCCTGCGCCGATTGAACGCGCGGGCCTGGCCCTTGTTCTTTTCTATCGCAAACTGCGATATGGGTATAGCTTTCGGCGCATCAAGCTTACGCGCCGCAAATACGCTATTGTCGATGTTGACGATTTCGAGCGGGTCAATCAATACAAGTGGCACTGCACAAGCTTTGGTTATGCGAGGCGGACGGCATCGAAGAGGAGCGAAAAGGGACGAAAGCGGGTGGCGATTTGGATGCATAACGTGGTGCGTCCGGTTCCCGAAGGGATGACAGTTGACCATATTAATCGCAGTCGGCTGGATAATCGCACGGCGAATCTGAGGGGCGTGACGCGTGAGCAGAATACATGGAACCGTAAGTTTGTCAAAAAAGGTTCTAAGACGCGGTACACCGGTATTCATTGGAACAAGAAGGTGAAGAAATGGAACGTACGCTTGAGGATCGAGGGGCGGCGGAAGTCGTTCGGGTACTACGCCGACGAGGTGGAGGCTGCAAGTGCCTACGACGCCGTAGCGAAGAAATATCGTCGCGAGTATGCAGTTCTCAATTTCCCGGAGAAACGAGCGAAGAAACCCAAGAATCGACCAATTCGCCGAGAGGATTAGGCTTGCGCCTTGTTTTCGAGGAATGCTTCGAGGATTTGTGCTGCTGCTACTGCGTCGAGGCGTTTTTTTTTCTTTTTGCGGGTTAATTCTGCCGGTGCGAGCTTTTCTTCGGCGGCGAAACTGGTCAATCGCTCATCCTGAAAGTGAATTGGGCAATCGACGTGGGCCTGCAACTTGGCGGCGAAGGCCTGGGTGAGCTTGGCCTGGGGGCCTTGGGAATCGTCCATATTCAACGGGAGGCCCAGGACAATGGCCTCGACGGCCTCGGCTTGGACGATCTCGGCGATGCTCTGGAGGAGGTCGTCCAGGCCCTGGATTACGGTTAGAGGCGAGACAATAGTCTCGCTGCGGTCGCAAATCGCCAGTCCCGTGCGTTTATTTCCATAGTCTATTGCGAGGTATCTCATTATTCTTATTTACTCAAATTGACCGATTCTCGGTGTCTGGCCACGGCCAAACAAGTTTGACCGTGCCACCCTTGCGCGGTGAGTTTGAGTATTTAGAGGAATTCATCTCGGCCGTGCTTGCTAATTAATTCGAGCAGTTCCTTTAGCCTGTGGGCCTGATCGGCCGGGCAGACGAGCGTAGCGTCGGCGCTGTGAGCAATTATGACGTTTTCAAGCCCGATAGCGGCGATTAGATGGCCCTTCTCTTCGGTAACCACGATGCTGCCGGTGCAGTCGAGCAGTCGGCTGGCTCCGGCAACTACGATGTTGTTGTTCTCATCGGCGGTGATAATGTCGGCGAGCGCGGCGAAGGAGCCCAGGTCGAGCCAGCGGCAATCGAGCCTTATGCCGTGAACGCCCTGCGCCTTCTCCATAACGGCGTAATCGATGCTGATCTTGGGCAACTTAACGAAGTATTCGGCGAGCGTCTGCTGTTGGTCGGGCCCGTCCCAATCAGCTCTGATTTTGGCGAGCGGCTCGGTGGCGTCGGGCAGAAACTTCTCTAAATTGGCCAGAATCGTCTTTGCCTTCCAGACGAACATGCCGGAATTCCATAAATATTGTTGACTATCGAGGTACTTCCTGGCGGTTCCTTCGTCAGGCTTTTCGACGAAGGCCTCGACGGTGTAAATCTCGTTGTGGCAGCCGGGGGATTTGTGGGAATCGCCGCATTTTACATAGCCGAGCAATGTGCTCGGGAAAGTCGGCTGGATACCGAAGGTAATCATTTTGTCGGGATTGTCGTTGATGAATTGGAGCGCATCTTTAAGGGCCTGCTGCAATAGTTCGGCGGGCTCTATGATTTGGTCGGCTGTGACGACCGCCATTGAGGCGTCGGGATGGAACTTTGCGAGAACGGTCGCAGCCAGGCCGATGGCGCCGGCGGTATCGCGGACGGCGGGCTCAGCGATAACGTTGTCGGCGGGCAATTCGGGCAGGTTTTCGCGAACGAGGTCGGCGTAAGCGGCATTCGTCAGTACAATTATGTTCCTGGCGTCGAAAATCGGCAGTAGGCGGTCGAAACAGCGGCGGAGCAGGGTCTGGCCGTCGAGGATCTGCAAGACCTGCTTGGGGCGTGTCTTACGGCTCAGAGGCCAGAGCCTCTTACCGGTGCCGCCGGCCATAATCACTGCGTACTCCATCGTCGTGCCCCCAAAACATAACTCAGCAGAAAAGCGTATCAGACAAGGAAGTTTTTGTCAATGTCGGTCCTTGATCGAATCTCGTCTGCAAAATCCTTGTAAGTCCAGCTTTTCTTGTAGTCTCCGGGCTTGCCCATAAGTGCAAAGGCAGCCTCTTTGCCGAGTTCCACGGCTGGTTGATCGTATGGATTAATGTTGAACAATGCGCCGGCAAACGAGGTCGTCACCTCGAATAAACAGATGAACTGGCCGACGGTATAGGCGTTTACCTTGTCAAAGTGGACGGTTAGGCATGGACGCCTGTCCTGGAGAAGAGCATATTCGGTAGCCCTTTTCTCATTGTTCAGGAGTGTGCTCAACTCTATGTTGGCGAGAAAGTCAAGGTCCGAGGTGCATTCTGGGGCGGGGCCCGTCTTAATTTCGGCATCGAAATCCTTCACCTGGAGAAAAGTGAACAATTTGTCGTTTGGGCCTTCTCGATATAGCTGGACCTGGCTGTGCTGGTCGGTGGCGCCGAGGGCTTTTATGGGTGTCGGTCCGATGAATACCTTTCTGCCGTCCAAATCGGTGGATTTCCCGAGGCTCTCGGCCCAGAGCTGTCGGTACCAGTCGGCCATATCCTTGAGGGCGTAGCAGTAAGGCATGATTACGGAGTTTTTCTTGCCGCGGGTGTAGAAATGATAGTTTATCGCGGCGTTGATTGCAGCAGGGTTGTTTGTGAAGTTCTCGCAACTGACTCTGGCGTCCATATCGGCCGCACCTGCGAGTAGGGCGTCGATGTCGATGCCGCACATTGCGGCGCTGAAGAGGCCGACGGCGCTTAGAACGGTGAACCTGCCGCCTACGCCATTGGGGACCTCGAGGGTGGGCAGCTTTGCGTCATTGGCGATGGTAAGGAGGGTGCTTTTCAGGTTACCCTCGTCATCGGTATCGAAACCGGTAGTAGCAACAATGTGTTCTTTCAAGCTGTCCGGGGGAAGCCTGTCCAAGAGCATTTCGCGAACGACCAGTAGCTGGCTTGCGGTTTCGGCGGTTCGTCCGGATTTGGAGATTACGTTGAAAATCGTCCTGTCGAGGCCGTCGCCGAGCCAATCGAAGAAGGAAGACAATTGAGCAGGATCGACGTTGTCGAAGACGAACAACTGCGGGCCGGACCGTTGATTGGGATCAATGTTGTACATGTAGGGGTTCAAAGCGGTCTGAAGGGCTATATTGCCCAGGGCCGAGCCGCCAATGCCAAACACGACGAGCGTGTCGCAGTGGTCCTCAACCTCAGCGACGAGGTCGTTGACTTTTTTACGGATATCGGTGTCGGAAGGTAGGTTCCTATACGGGGTCTTGCAGTCCTTGCCCTTTTGTCTTTCTTTGTTGAGCCGGGTGATTAAGGGCAATGTCTGTGCGGCAATGTCTTCGAATTGCGTTGAGGTGATTCCGTGCTCTTCGCCTATGACATCCGCCAGTACGTTCTTGTAATAGAGCTTGATTTGCATTTGCGACACGGGCTATCCCTTCAAATTCGCAAAACTGCGTTTGCTGTTTAGATTTTCCACGATGTTCGGCCCTGATTATATCCTTGATGCGGCGATATGCAACGGGTTTTCAGGCCAGCCGGACTTCTATCGGCTGTTTTGCGGCCTTTTCGAGAGCAAAGGCGCCGGTGAACGTTTGGCCCGCCGCGGTTGCGGTTATCTCGTATTGTCCGAGGAAGCCTCGGAAGGTTGCCTTGCCTTGCGTGGTAATCGAGGCCTCGGTCTTGGTCCACCATTTGCCTTTGATGAGGGCTTTCAACTGGTGGTATGCGGGTTTTGGTGTCATATCGGCGCGGAGGAAGCCTGCCGGGGCCTGCTGCCAGGCGCCCTGGTCGGTGAAATCCCACCAGGTTATGGCCTCTACGGCGGGGTGCGAGAATAGAACGGTATAGAACTCGGCGACGTCTCGGGCCTGGCTCTTTTCACCGTCGGGTGTGGTGAGCCAGCCTTTCTGGGACTTGGGGCCTGAGACGACGGTGGTTTCGGTGAAGTGCAGGGGCACGCCGAATTTGGCGAAGGTATCGCAAACTTCCCATGCCCGCTTGGCGCCCCAATAGCCTCCGTGCATGTGCGACTGGATGCCGATGACATCATATAGAGGTTTTCCATCCTCGACGAGTTGCGATATGACCTTGTTGACGTAGGCCGGGTCTGTTCGATAGTCGTTGATCAGCAGCGTGGCGTCGGGGCCTGCTTTGCGTGCGGCCTTGAATGCCGCGCGGACGTAGGCGCCGATGCCCATTTTGCGGATGGCCTCGGTAAGCTTGGGGGCATTCTTCTTGCACTGGTCGCGGTCGTAATGGGTTGCTTCGTTGACGACGTCCCAGATATCGATGCCGCCTTTGAATTTGCGGACACAGCGGTCGATTCGCTTCAACTGGAGCTGCATCGCCGCTTGGGGGTCGTCGGGCAGCCACTTCTGCTCGGCGTAGTTCCAGGCGAGCGGATGGCCTTTGGTCGTGATATTGCGGGCCTTGCACCAGCGAACCATTTCCTCGATCTGCGGGTCGTTGGTTATGCCTTTCTGGCGCTCGTAGTTCCACCAGTAGAAGGGAAGGGTAGCGAAATTGAGCATATCGGCGAAGTGCTTTTCGTAGTCGGCGTTGTCCTGGGGGGTTCTGCAGCGGTGGAGCTTGAAGAGGTTGCATCCGAAGAGGAATTTGTGGCGTTTTTGGGCTATCTTGACGGGCATGCCTGGTTGAAGCTGCTTGCCGTCGGGGCCGAGGATGTTCAGTACCGCGTCGGTCTTGCGGTGCTTTTCGATGCGGTCATCGGCATCGGCGAGGACTCGCTCTCTATCGGCGGCGGATGCGATACGCCCCGCTGTTGGGATTGTCAGGGCTGCTGTGCCTGCTGCAACGTTTCTTAAGAAATCGCGTCGGTTCATGGGATTGGCCTTTCAAGTTTGTTTTGGTTTCTATTTTGGCGCGTATCGTGTTCCTGTCAACGGTGAATTGCCACGAAGGCACTAAGGCACAAAGGGAACCACAGATTTTCACTGATTTACACGGATATTATTTTAGCCACAGAGGGCGCAGCGCGGCCTTCGGCCGCAACCAAAAGGCGAAGATCGGCTCTTGCGAATCCGGCGAATGTTTTTCGCCTCCGCCTTTCTTTTCGCCGCCTCACCTTCTTACGAAGGCGGCGAAAAGCGGACTACGGCGAAAAACAACGGGCCGAACGTAAGGTATTGGTGTTGAATCGGTTATGAAGGTTGGCGTATAGAACTTTGTTAAAAAAACAAGATAATGCGCCATTGCAATTCAGAGGGCACAGAGAAGGTTATTTGTAGGATCGAATAGAATTTGACAGGAAAAGAAGTTATTTTGATTTGGCTTTGAGTTGGTCGTAGTGGTGGAGGGGGTGGGTTCCGGGTTCGCGCAAAGCTACGCCGCGACTGGCGGCTGTATTTCGGAGGAATTGACTCTTTTGGCTTGTTCCTCGGGCGGAGGTTTGCGTATAATTGATTTAGTCGCCAGGCGGCCGTGGTCGCCGGCTGAGGATATTTTTGAGGGCGTAAGATGGCTAAATGGCTTTCATCGTGTGTGGAGAAACAGGCAAAGGTTGGGGATGCGCTGACAGACTTGGCAGATAAGATTCGCAAGCATGAGGATGCGGCGAAACCTGCGGCCTGTAGAAATACGGAGGGTGGGTTCCGGGATCCTGAGTTGGAGTTCTTTCGGCCTGAATGGAAACTCTTTACTGGTATTACGGTTGTGTGTGGGCTTGCGGGGGCGGGCTTTTCGTTGCTTGTCTCCAGCAATGAGGCAGGTACATGGGCTGATATGGCTCTTGGGGTTACGGTCCCTGTATTCGTTCTCGGCATCTCATTGGTGGCGGTTGCACGATCGATGAGCGAGTCAGGCAGATTCGCTGTGGAGTATTTGGGCGAGGCGTGCAGGATGGAGTTGTTTTGCTGCTTAACGCTTCTGGCAGTACTGGTCGGTCTTGTTGGACGATTCTTGCACACCCTTGAATGGTTTCCCGATGCTGTGAAGGTAGCGACCTGTGCAGCGTCGGTAGGGGCAGCTATCGATTGTCTTGCGATGCTTGCATTTGCGGTGCTTGAGACGATACGGTGTTCATCGCCGAGCAAGTCGATAGGAGTTGTATCAAAATATGCGGCGAGAAAGTTGAACTATGCTTATCTGAAGGATTACAGAAGCCCATAGAGAATAAACGAAAGAAGAAGGAGAAGGGGTCGGGAGGATAGGTTGCGTGGTTGGGGGAGTAGAGGGAAGTCGGGCGGGGGAGACCGTACGGCTGGCTAAAGGGATGTTATAAGATGAAGTT
>JAUVXL010000182.1 GCA_030603595.1 Sedimentisphaerales bacterium
CCTAAATCAAGCATATCCGTCGGCGTGGGATCCGGGCCAAGTTGGCTTTCTACGATGTATTCGAGAAAAGGATCGGTAAAGAACACGGGGTCTTCGGCTTTTAACCGGCTGGACATAGAAACAATTAACATGGCAATTAAGATTGCTTTTCTTTTCATCTTTTTCACTCTCATCTTACCTGCGAGGCTTCGGAACGAAGAAGGCGGCCGACAAATGCCGGCCGCCTTGCGTCGATTCTGTGCTTAATTAGTTCCTGTTGCGGAAACAGCATTTGTCATTCCCGCGAAAGCATTTGTCATTCCTGCGAAAGCAGGAATCCAGTTTTTTCGCCATAGCCCCCTGCTCCCCGATCTGGGTCGAGGACAAGCTTCGCAGGGGTGACATTGCCGGTTTCGGCTTTCCGCAACAGAAACTAATTACTAAGTGCCCTGACCACGCCGCTGGCCGTCCCGACACTCCTCCAGCGCCGCAAGCTGATCATCTGTCAAAACATCCATCATATCCTCGTAAAGCTGGTCCATGATAGCACGAACTTTCTCTTGACCTTGGGCTTTTTGCAGAGCTTCCAGGGCAGCTTCGCGCAGCG
The DNA here is from genome assembly GCA_030603595.1 of Sedimentisphaerales bacterium. GTDB lineage: Bacteria > Planctomycetota > Phycisphaerae > Sedimentisphaerales > Anaerobacaceae > JAFGCD01. The sequence goes on from JAUVXL010000182.1 coordinate 587, forward strand.
CCTGCATCTCAGCTATCTGTTCTTCAGTCAAGCCGATAGTATCCATGCAATTGAGACGCAATCGAGGCCGGATGCAATCTCTGTAGGCCGCAAGCTGCTGCTCTGTCATGACCTCTTCTATCGCCTGCTGCATGTCCTCGAAGATGTCGGAAGCATTTACCGGGCGTTTTAGCTTCGGCTTGCGCCGGCGTCTTTTTCTTTTGAATCAGGTTAGGGCCGTGCCTGCCGGATCACGGACTTGTCTTCTTTGATCCGGACAATCTCGTCGTAAATGGTCGGATCAAAGTCTTTGCCTGCGGGCACAACGTCGTAGGGGATCTTGTTCTTGAGGCAGTGCTCGATTTCTTTGATAGCAGGGACCAGCACCTCCTTGTAAGAGATGCCGAGTTCGTTTTTCCGGGCGATAGAGAAGATATACGACCCGTACATATCCAGCTCCCAGCAGGCGGGCAGTGTATAACCGTAGGGCAGGACGATTGCCTTCTTCGCACGGGCCATAAGTTTGTTGAGCGGGGGCCGGGGATGTTTCTTTGCGTAGTCGGTGATTGCACGGGTCAGGGCGAGCTGTTCGGTGTAAGGGACATGGTGATTGTGGTCGGAAGTCCAGAACCAGATGTATGCGGCGCCGAGGTCGTAGGCAAGTTTCATTGAAGGAAGTCTCAATTCCTGTTCGGCGTGACCATAGATGGACATCCCCCACTTGGCGCCGAACACCCTGGCCGGCCCTATCATCTGGGAGTAGTACCAGAGAAAGAGGTTCTCAGGCTCGACCGGGATGGTCGTGCCGAACTCGGCGTTGATCCGCTGGAGCATCCGCCCGCGGTCGAAGTTGCCGGGGCGTATCTGCCAGCGGCATTCCTGTATGATGCCGCACCGGTTTGCTTCGAGTTGATAGTAGGCCGTGCCGATGTACGTCTCCCAAATCGGCACATCCGGCTCGGTCAGTTCAAGAGACCCCAGGTCAATCCCGCTCTTGCGCAGGATGCTTTCGTATCCTCTGTTATTTAGTTTCCCGCGTATCTCGGCCTGGATCACCTTGACCGCATCCGCAGGCGAAGCGTCTCGTGCGTATTTGCCCGCAAGCCGAGACGCCGGCTCGTCGATGAACATCCTCATGCCCTTGAAATTCGGCCGAAACAACTCCTCCGGAAAATCTATCTGCGGCGAGTACCCCTCGTAAAAGACGGCCCGCCGCTTAATCCAGTCTATCTGCTCGCCCTTTGCAGTGAAGTAATTGACCCCCGCTGCGATCATTTCATCGTAATTCTCTTTGGTGAAGGGGATATAGTTATAGTTGTCCTTCTCGCTCTTCCTACCTTTGCCGTCGTCGCGAAAGTTTCTGCTCGTCCCTATCAGCAAATCAGGGTTGAGAATTAGTTTGGTTATGTTTTCGGGCGGCGCGACCGGTTCTGCCTCGATTATCGCGCTGCGGATAAGCGGATGGCCGAGGAACGTGCCCTTCTCGAACAGCAGCCCTTTGCTTTGTCCTGTCGCTCGCGGCAGCAGCTTCTCCCGCAAATCGAACATAGGTGGCAAGGCCCTGCCGGTCCGCCGGTTCACATATTCGACCGGCGCTTGCCCCGGTTCCTGGATGATGTACCGGAGAAAATCAACTTTTTTTGCAGAGGAGCCGGCGAAGGGATAGCCGTCGGTAAGCAGCCACAATTTCAGAGAGTCACCGCAGACTTTCCGGCATGTTATCTCATACCAGTACAGGCCCGCCCGCCCCGATGCCGAGTCCGCCGCGATTTCGACGCTCTCGACCAACTTCGGATGCGCGCCCGCAGGCAATGCAGTTCTATACACCGCACGAACAGGTAGCTTACCTGCGGCCGCGGCCGCCGCCGACTGTGATAGGCCGAGGATGGTTAGGATTAGGATGGTTCTGCGCAAGATTGACATGATTGCTCCAGCTAAATGATCGTATTTTTCTTATTATAATGTGCATGCCCCGCTTATGTTAAAAAAATCGGTGCCTTTCCGCCGCCGCGATCAGGCCAACTGCTCTCAAAAGAATCCCCTGCCGAAGTCTCAATTCGCTATAGTCCATGAAGAATAGCAGGTGCCCGTGAGAAAGCATCCGCATCAAGCAGCGCAATGGCGGATATCGGTGGCAATTGCATCCAGTCAAAGGGAGAGGCATGCTGAGCCTCGGTACCAGGTCTCATGTCCAATAGCCGTTTCCATATCGTCATGGGTTGGATTCTCCTGATGGCGAACTTCTGCTTACATGGTTTCCAGATATACCCGCTTTCGGGTCTTGCTTCCAGATAACACGCCGCAGGGACACTTCTCTAATAGAATATCAAATCTCTCTCGGGAACTCAAGATTTCCAACTTTATTGCGAAAATATTTCAACCGCAATAATAGCAAGTACGCAGACCTACTACCGTTTCAAATAAATTAGTGCAACTTCTGGGCCTTGTCATTCCGGGCTTGACCCGGAATCCAGAGAACATCGGGTCTGGATTCCCGCTTTCGCGGGAATGACAAGAATTGACGCCTTTTTTTGGAAACGGTACTGCCCACTGATCATCGCTTCTTTGGCGTACCGCAATTAGTATCCGGAGTTTGAGAATCACCATAAGCTCCATACCATCAAAATTCAGTTCGTGCGTCCCGGCTTCGGCCCCTTTACGGATACGGGCGGGTCGAGTTGGCTTATTATGCGGTCCTTTATGGCCCATGCGCTGAAGAAGTTGCCGGCCGGGTTGAGATGGCCTATGTAGTATCGCCTCAGGTACGCATTGACGTCGGGTTTGAACTTTTGATACTCGGCGCGGAAGTCGTCTCGCATGTCGATGACCGGGTAAGGCTTGTCTTCCAGCCAATCGAGGAACGTCTGGTCGAATGGCTTTTGCCCTCTCAGTGCGGCGGCGATGTTGCCCTGTCCGAATGAGAGGATCAAAATCAGTTTCTTATTAGCCTTCTTGGCGAACTGCTCCGTCCACGTGACGATATTTCTCGATGCGAAGAGCGCCGCCTCGCGGTGCATCTTTCGGATTGCCTGCTCCGGGGCGCCGGCGTCGAATTGATTGGGGGAGAATCCGAATGAGTCCGCGATAGTCGGCAGCAGTTTCACAGCGGCCTCGCGCCCGCCGTGCAGAGCGAGCATGACGTGCAGAACGGGGTTGTCTTTGAACGTCTCCCAGACGAAATCTTCATCCGTGAGCTTATAGACATCTTCGGGCTTGGGCAGGAGATTCTCTTTTTGTTCGCAGCGGTTCTTGGCAACGTTCACTCGCAGAAAGGGCAGAGTATAGCCGCAAAACGTGCGCTGGCCGAAGCGGGTCGCTCGCCACGAGTCAAGGTTACGATAGTGGTCGTCGTCCCAGATATTGAGTATGATGTGTTTTACGGGGTCTGCCTTTTCGACTTTCAGCATGCGCAGATAGGCTTGATAGACCCCGTATCCGCCGACGCCGTAATTGCGGATCGGCTCCTGGATGTGGGCGGCTAAGTATTCCTCCCACGTCTCTCCGTCGCTGACCTGGTCGCAGTGCGTAAAGCTGTTCCCGTAGGTGTGGATTCGACATGGCTTGTCCGCGTGGTTTATGACCTTCCGCGCCCCGTCGGCCTCGTAGCTGTAGAAGCCTAAAGAGTTATCGACACTGCCCGACCGAACGGAATTGCACAAAACCCATCCGAGTCCCGAATCGTAAGTCCAGCCGTCATTGCGGCTCAAATTGCTCGGCCCTTGCTCCCGGCGCAGGAAGTTATCGACTTGCTCCCTCGTCGGCATAAGCTTGCGGAGATAAGTCTTGATCCGCGCGGTGTCTATATCGGCGGGCAGCGTGCCTGCATTGACGGTTGCCGGCAAAGTGACGGCTGTCCCGGCGGCCAGCTTTAGAAAATCGCGTCTTTTCATTTTCACGTCCTTTCCTTGGTATGTTCGCCCATTTGTTTCTCTATTGCACTGTTGAAAAGTCCGAGGTTAGGTCATTCCGAGCGGAGGCCCATAGAGGCCGAAGTCGAGGAATCTATTAAAAAACAGATTTCTCGGCTCGCCTTCGGCTCACTCGAAATGACAGTTCACAATGTTTTCAACTGAGCATCTTTCTATTTGTATCGTGCGATTAGAACGGGACCCGGAAGCAGCACTTCAATCCCGTGGTGTTCGGTGTCCGAGAGCAGTGTTATTTCGTTTCTTCCCGGTCTTAGATGTTCCGGATTGACCTCGGCTATCGTAAAGACCACGTCGTGTATCGCTTTGCCCGAAGTGACCGAATACGGATGGCCGTTGAGCTTGAAAGGCTCTCTGACACCGCCCTCGCCGCCGTCCCATATCTTCACCATCAACTGCGCCCTTATCAGCGAGGATAAATCGGCGGGAAGGTCTATTCGAGCCTCGTTCTCGCGCGACGCCCGCGACCAGAACGGCACCGGCATTATCGAGCATCTGTGCATCTCGACTTGCATCCGCCCGGGCGGGAAGGAAACGTTCGAGAGCGTCTCGGTTATGTAATGGAATCCTCCTTTTAGATGAACGCACGCGCGAATTTCCATCGGCCTGGATTGAGAGGGGATCATTGACGTGTCCCATCGCACGACGAAGGGCGGTTCTGAGGCTGAGCCGATGTGGTTTCGCCATTGGCCCTTGTGCGTGAACCCGTGCCAGTCGTTTTCTGCTCCGTTGCCGGTGTCGTCAAATCCGAGGTAATGCCCGAAGTAATCGACCGAAACGATTGATTCTTCGAATTTCTCGGGGAAAGAAATAGAAACCTTCGTTGTCTCGCGCAGGACATTGTCGGCGTTGCCGAGCACTACCTCTGCTGTGAATTTCTCGAGGTCGGCCTCCTGCAAATCCGGGTGATCGCCCTTGAGGAAGCAGCGGACCACCGCGTCATCGATAATGAAGTGTCCCCAAAATGAACTGCCGCGGTCACAGGTAAACTGAAAGGCGTTGACGCCGGTTACCAGATGGCCGACTTTCAGATCGATCACCGGGTAGTTGTAAGTGCAGTTGCCTGTCTCGGCGCCCACTTCCGGGATGTCGTAAACCTCCTTTCCGTTCGGCACGAAGCGTTTATTAGTCGTTCCGGGATGTCCGCCCCACATATCGAGGCGCAGCTCGGCTCGCTCCAGCAGGAACAAATCTTCGTTTATAGGGACAAGCATCAGGCCGTTGGCCTTTGCCTCGGGCTTCTTTCCGAAGGTTTCATCCAGACTAACTCCCGGGTCGTTCACCCGCAGCCAGCGTTCGGAGTTGCTTACCTCCGTGTCCCGCCGCGCCGGATAGTCTCTGTAAAACTCAGCCCCCGCCGCCGCCCCGCCCCCAAAGCCGGCAAGGCCGCACAACAGCATAACACAGGTTTTCACCCGTTTCGTATTCACCCTTTTTACCTCGAATTGCACACAAGGTTTATCTTGGCTTGGGCTCGGCCCATGCCGAATTTTATAGCTTAATTTCGCCTGCAAATCCAGTTCAATATTCTTGCGCGTTGACCGCCGCGGCCTGTGCGGTACAATGCTTGCGGTTATACAGGTTACGGATGAATCTTGCCCGCTCGTAAGCTTTGGTGGGCGCAGAAAAGGAGTTTAACAGTATGAAGCGGCGTTCCTTTCTCAAACTGACAGGCGGCGTTTGCGGCTCGGCGATTTTGGGCTGTTCGAGCGAGTTGAAGCGAAGGTCCTCGGCCGGACTCGGGCCGGGACTCGGTGTGTCGCTTTCCGGAAGTGGTGATGCCGGGGTCGGCAGAGTCTCTATTGATCGCGAGATGCTGCGGAGCAGGAATCAGAACCGCTCGACGGTCGTTTGCCAAAACGGGATCGTATGCACCAGCCAGCCTTTGGCGAGCATGGCGGGGCTGGATATTCTCAAGGCCGGCGGCAATGCTATTGACGCGGCCGTCTGCGCCAATGCGATGCTCAGTGTGATTGAGCCGATGAGTTGCGGGCCGGGAGGGGACTTGTTCGCTATCGTCTGGATCGAGAAGGACAAAAAGCTCTACGGCCTCAACGCCAGCGGCAGGGCGCCTTATAACTGGTCTCTGAAAGACGCCGCGGCGCTCGGGCTCAAAGAGATACCGATATCCGGCCCGCTCTCCTGGAGCGTCCCGGGCTGCGTCAGCGGGTGGGCGGAGTTGTTGGGAAAATTCGGCAAGTCCAAATTCTCCCGCGTACTCGAAGCGCCCATTCATTATGCTCGCGAAGGATTTCCTGTCTCGCCGATAATCGCCGGGTACTGGCGGAGCGTCGATGCGAAGCGGTTTCCAACTCTGGGGAAAGTCTATGCGCCTGGAGGCAAGAGGCCCAAATTCGGCGACGTTTTCAAGAACCCGGATATGGCGGACTTCTTCGAGATTATCGCAAAGGGTGGGGCGGATGCGTTTTATGAGGGCGAAGTTGCCGAGCGGATCGTAAAGTTTTCCAAGGAACATGGCGGGCGGTTCTCGATGCGCGATTTTCGGGAGCACTCGGCCGACTGGGTCAATCCGGTCAGTGCGAATTATCGCGGCTGCGACGTCTGGGAACTGCCGCCCAACGGCCAGGGCATCGCCGCCCTGCAGATACTTAATATGTTGGAGAATTTCGATATCGGCTCGTTGGGGCCCAACTCGGCCGAGCATCTGCATCTCTTTATCGAGGCCAAGAAGCTTGCGTTCGAGGACCGGGCTGTCTATTACGCCGATATGGATTTTGCCGATGTTCCACTCAAGCGGCTTATCTCGAAAGAATACGGCAAGGAGCGGGCCAAATTGATCGATTCGAAGCGTGCTGCGCAGAATGTTAAGCCGGGCAGGCTTACGGGCCCCTCGGATACGATATATCTGACGGCGGCGGATTGCGAGGGGAATATGGTCTCGCTGATCCAGAGCACGTATTACGGGTTCGGCTCGCAAATGGTGCCGGCCGGCCTTGGATTTGCACTGCAGAACAGGGGGCAGTTGTTCTCGCTCAATCCGAACGACCTCAACAAGTTGGAGCCGCACAAACGGCCTTTCCATACGATCATCCCCGGGTTTATGACCAGGCGCGATCGCCCGGTGTTTTCGTTCGGCGTGATGGGCGGAGATTTTCAGCCGCAGGGGCATTCGCAGGTGCTGATGAACGTTATCGATTTTGGTATGTCGCCGCAGCAGGCAGGCGAACAGCCGCGAGTCCAGCACAACGAAAGCTCGACGCCGACGGGGCGCAAAATGACGGACGCAGGCAGCGTTAGTCTCGAACGGCACATCCCGGACGAGGTCAGGGCGAAACTGGCGGAGATGGGGCACAAGGTAAGGCAAGGGGTAGGCTCTTTCGGCGGGTACCAGGGAATCTGGGGCGAGGCGAATCCGCGTCGGTACTTCGGCGGGTCCGACCCAAGAAAAGACGGCTGCGCGATAGGATATTGAGTTTCGTATTTCGTATGTCGCATGTCGTATCTCGGATATCGTCCCGGCGCGCCGGGAAAGGGCATCGGGACAGGTGTTGGATGTCGGAAGACGGAAGACAGAAGACAGAAGAGAGACGACGGACGAGAGACGGTATGCAGGAGGTTGCGGCGGGATGAATTGGGTTTGATTGGGTTTGTTTTTTTGATTTCTGTGGAGCGGGTTATTTACGTAAGGTTTTGTGCTATAAGAGGTTGCGTTGTTTTTGGTGGTTTGGGAATTGGGTTTGTTTTGCGGAAAAAGTCCGATTTGTAGAGGCTTCTCTACAAGTGTAGAGCGCGGGTCTTGGCCACTAAGACACAACCCCGAGGTGTCGGGATACAAGCAAGGCAGGAGGTAATTTGGGGGTTTTGGGCGGTCCCGGTGAGATAGCTGCCTTATACCTAAGGCACAGGTAGGCAGGTAAGAACCCATCTCACGGGATAAACTACCCAGGGCACAAGCACCTATGGCATAAATTTGGGGTTTCGTTGCTATGATTTTAGGCTCCTTATCTTGTAGTATTCATTAGTTTGATGTGTATTGTACCATATTTTTAGTTTGATGTCAAGTGAATTCCTGTTTCTATGACAGGGATTGACACTGGCACCCAAGATACAGAGGATGGATTAACCACGGATTTCACGGATTAACGCGGATTTTTGAAAAGGGGACAAAGGCAAGAAGTTCAGACACGGATTTACTTGGAGCAGCATAGCCGCAACCAAAAGGAGATTTGAACCACGAAGGCACGAAGAGCACGAAGAAAAACAAAAGATATAATCACTGATTACGCTGAAGACGCGGATTAGAAAGAGAAACAAGCAAAAGTTTAAAGGCACA
>JAUVXL010000055.1 GCA_030603595.1 Sedimentisphaerales bacterium
TCTTCCATTTTTGGCTGGCTGTGGCTTCGGCTAGCGGTGTCAGCAAAACTCGGACTACCAACCAGTAGGCCTGCGTTTTGCTTCCTTGCCAGCCTTGTCCTCGCTCAGCCAAAAACGAAACCTAATTTATTTACAAGTCCTTACTCGACGGTTGCCGAGACCTCTGTTGACCATTCGGTCCGGTTCTGCTGAGGCGATTTGTCGCGCGCCTGACACTTGTACGTATATGTGCCCGGACGCAAGCCCCCGTCGATATACAGCACCGAATTCTGCCAGTCGCTGTCGTGTCCGCCGCCGGCGGTGCATACGAAGCGATACTCCACCCCGTTTTCATCAGTTGCCGCCGCCGCCCGCATTAGAACCGAGCCTGGAATTTGCGGATATACGCTGGGCTCGGTTTCCCATAAGCTCGGGTTGGGCGTTGGAGGCGTCTTGTCAACCGGGGCATAAAGCTCGGCGCAGGTGGCAAAATCAAACAAGTCAACATCTCTCTCCAAATCCGTATCGGCCCCCTAGCAATCTTATGACATCTAGCAGTGATCGTCCAGACAATAAGAGTACAATATCGCAAGGTCGAGCATATCCACAATGCCGTCGCCATCACAGTCACACAGGGCTTTTGAGAATCTGTAATGATAGCCCATATCGACGATTTCCGCGTCAGGGCCGGAATCGACTCGCGTGGTATATCTGTTGAGTTCCAAGACCTCCGCCGGGTCGCTTCCTGCATCGACGCACGGGCTGCTGACATCGTCTCCGGCCTTGGTATTACTGAGGTGGTAGCCGCTTGTGAATAGCGGATCGGCATCGAGGTTGCCTGCGTCCCAATTCAGCACACAGCCCGGACTTACGTGTACGAATTCTTCGCCGCCTGCAACGTTGCTGTAGGCAACCGTAACGTCTGCGGGAGGATTGGAGGGCTCCAACGGGTCGCCGACAGCGATCTCTGCGCCGTAGGCGGCAACGTTGTTCCACAAGATGCTGTTTATTACCAGGGCGTATGCGTCGTAACAGGCGATGGCTCCGCCGCTGCCCTCGGCGTCCTCTACAACATTCTCGGCCAGCGTGCAGTTGCTTACGACGGCCGTGGCGTCAACATTGAACGACAGGCCTGCGGCGTCGAGACCGGCGGTGTTTTGGGTTATCAGGCAGTTGGTGAATTCCTGGGCGCCGCCGGGCAGGTTGGGCCCGACGACATAGACGGCACCGCCGAAGCCCTGGGCCTGGTTATCTGTCATAACGCAGTCTTTGATTCTCGTTGAGCTGTCGAGGCAGTACACTCCTCCGCCGGAACAATATTCATTTGTCGCGGCAACATTCTCGCTTATGGTGCACTTCGTGAAGTTGACATCGCTGACATACAAGTATGCCCCTCCGCCGTACTCGGCGATATTGCCGCTGATGGTGGAGTCGGATACGGCGGACTTTGCACTGATGAGGCAAAGTCCGGCCCCGTACAGCGATGTATTGTCGATGATGTTACATTCGCTGATGGCCACGGTTGCCCCGAACTGGACGGTCAGATTGCCGGCGAATATTGCGCCGCCGGCTCCTTCGCCGGAGCTGTTGTTTGCGACGTTGCAACCTCGCAGCATGAGCGTTCCGCCTGTTTCGTAGAGGATTGCGCCGCCGGCGCCTTCACAAGTGTTTGAACTAATGTCGCAGTTGATGAGCGTAAGATCTCCGTCTGAGGAGAAGGCGATTGCGCCGCCGTATAAAGGTGCGTAGTTGTTCAGTATATTCGTGTTGTAGATTGTCACGGTGGACTCAGGCGCGCAGAAAACGCTACCGCCTAAGTAGGCGTAGCCGTCGTTGATGTTGCAGTCGCTGATTTCCAGTATGCAGTTGGGTTCACAGTAAATATTGCCGCCTGCGCCTGCGGTGCCTCCGTTGATCGAGCATCCGGCAATCGCAAGAGTGGAATTGGCATCGCAGCAGACTCCGCCGCCGTATAGCGCCGTGCAATTGGTCATGTCCGCGTCGATGTCGCCCGAATAGCCTATTCCGTAATACACTCCGCCACCGCCGCTCATGCCGTTTCCATTTCCCATTGCGTTGCAATCGACAAAAGTGCAGCCGGTGATCGTTGCCGTACTGCCGGAAGCAACGCATATTCCCCCACCCCATGCATTCGCATCGGCAACACCTGCCTGGCCGCCAGGCGCATTAGGCTCGTTAGGGTCTGGCGATATTCCACCGGTTCCGCCGCTGCCACCGGTTCCGCCCAGAGCATTACAGAGGTTGAATTTACAGTTGAGAATCGTCGGACCGCTATTGGGGTCGCAGGCGATGCCTCCGCCGTATCCGCTGCCGGCGTTTCCTCCTAGCCCGCCCGGGGTCGGAGGAATTGGATCAATGTCATCGTTAGGATCGTTGGGATCTCCGGGGTCTCCGGGCACGCCGGGCTGTCCGGGGGCCCCGGCTCCGCCGGCGCCGCCCTCTGCGACGCAGTTGTTTATGATGCAATTGCGAATAATAGGGCTTGTGCCGGTGCAGCATATCGCTCCGCCCATGGAGTCTTGTCCGTCCTCTCCGGGAGTCTCGGGGTCCGACGAGGCGGCACCGTTAATACGTATGTAGGCGTTGAGAATCGTAAAGCCGTCTAAGATGCTGTTGGCGTCTTCGGAAGTCTGGAATATGAAGGCGCGATGGGGACTTTCGCCTGAGCCCTGGCAGTCAATAACGGTGGCGGCGACGATGCCTAGCTCTTCGGGGTCTTCGCTTCGGACCGTAATCGCCTTGCCGAGGAAATCAATGTCGCAGTTGCCCTCGCCGGTGTAAGTCCCCGGATGCACGACGACCGTATCGCCGTCACTGGCATAATCGATCGCCTCTTGAATGGTCAAGTACGGAAAGGGCACCTCCCATACCTGCGTCGCTTGGGCCGAAGCGCCTGTCAGAGTCGCCAGCGCAACAATACTTGCTAAAATCGCCTTCCTCATCGTAGGCCTCCCATCAAAGATTTCCTTAACATCACAGTGATTTTTGGGGGCTCTTAGTTAAATTAACTATGTCTCCCAAATTGTTACATCTTCTACGTTTTCTATGCTTCTACTATACGCTAACCGGGAGAAAAAAGCAAGATGTTAGCCATGTTTTTCCTTGTCAAATCCTCTTCTAAAAGGGCTGTATCGGACTGTATCTCCTGGATCTATCCTCATTTTGAACGTCTTTCCCTGCATAAACGGCCAAAAATGCGGAAATTCATGCTCAGATTCTCTCTTGGGCAGGTTCGGATTCTTGGCCAAAAAGTCTAATTTTTCGCCAACACTTTGCATCCCTGCCGCATTATACTTATAGATGAACGGAGTTGACTCGGGATGGAAACGAACTGTGAACGAACAGATCGCTGATTATGAAGGGTATATGGACCCCACAGCCGGCGAACGCTCATCGAAGCTTAATATGGTGGACATATTCCTGGCCCAGCAGTCTCGGCTGAGGCGAATTGCCGCCGGGATGGGTTTGGGCGCCTCGGATGTCGAGGATGTCCTCCAGGATGTATCGATCAAGGCCCTAAAAGGCCCTGCAAACTCGCAAAGTAAGGAGCAGAGCACTCGATGGCTGATAAGAGTCACCGTAAACCGATGCCTGAGAGAACACCGCCGCCGCAGGACTTTCAAGAGGCATGCCGGCGAAATACTCAAAATGCGCCGCCAGGGCGATGCGGCTTCAGGGCCGACGGCAGAAAAGGCTGTTCAAGCCGAGGAGCTTGAGATTGTGCGAGAAAACCTGCAAAAACTCGATGAAACCCTGTTGCCGCCGCTGGTCCTGCGATATTTCTGCCAACTCAAGTCGAATGAAATAGCCGCAATATTAGACTTGCCCGCTTCCACAGTCCGAGGCCGCCTGCGGGATGCCCGGCTGATTCTTGCAAAAAGATTACAGAAACGAGGCCTCGAACCACAATGAAAGAATCATGCGATAATTTTGCCGAGTTGCTCGTCGATTACGCCGACGGCTGCCTCCCCGCCGAGCAGTCAGCCAGGGTTACAGACCATCTAACCGAATGCGACCACTGCCGCACACTTTTAGAATCGCTGCAAAAGTCGCTCGAACTCGCTCAAGTAATCTGGCAAGACAACCTCAGCAAGACACCCGAAACAATCCGCATCCCCGCCCCCGCCCGAACCACCCAGCGTTCATGGCTACGATACGTCGCCGCTGCAGTCTTGATTGTCTCAGCTATATTAATCGCCACGAACATGTTGGAGAAGCCCGCGAAACACCAACCGACTTTCGCCGAAATCGAACAAAAAATCACAGACGCCGGCAACGCCGCCAAGTTGTTGGCCGCCGCCGACTTCTTGGGCGGATACGCCAATGCCGAGACTATAGCAAAACAGCAGTATCGCCGGATCGTGGAGACGTACCCCAACACGCCGGCGGCAGACAAAGCAAAAACGCAAATTGAATGATTCTCAACGGAGATTGAAAAATGACTAATTCAAAGAAATGCCAAATAGCTATCGCTCTAATCCTAACGAGTAATTTCGCTCTATGGGCGGCCGAAGAACCAAATGATCCTAACGATTCACAAATCAAGATTGAAATCAGCGACCAGCAAAAGTTCTGGCAGAGGACTCGAACGGTACGACTCATCCGGGGCAAGCCGACTCCGACATACGATCAAGCCTCTATCAGGCCGACACATGTGGCTGAAGGCTCTGTGCGGATCAAATATGTGCCACGCTTCAAGCCGGAATCTTTTCTGAAGACCTCGGCCGGCGCAGCCATGACCACGAAACAGCGAGAGTTCATGGAAAGCACGGATGACTACATTTACATAGGGTCTAACTCGGAAAACAAGTTTTTCCGCCTGTATGCCGTCAGCGAGGCCGACGCCAGAAGAATGATAGACGCTCTTATCGAGATCCTGAACGAAAAACCCAATCTCGTACGCCTCGCGACCGCCGCTAAACTCCGAAAGTACCAAGAAGAAATGGCCAAGGCCAAAGGGCTGCTTCCGGGGAAAGAGGCCTTGCGGGCAACCGCCAAAGCCGATTACGACAAGAGCAAGGAATCTGCCCACCCGTTCGAAGCCGATATCGAGGCCGTCGAGCAGGCGAAGAAGACGATAGTGGAGATGGGCAAGATGCTCGATACGCTCGACGTGGAGCTGGCCGGGATTCGTGGGAAGTTGAAGGTGATCCAGGACTACTGGAGCCGGGACGGCGCGTGGACCAAGGAGGTCTTCGCGAAGCTCCAAGAGATGCAAATCATGCAGACAATCGAGTTGAAGGGCGCCGAGGCCAGAAGGAAGGCCGCCGTGGCGATCCGCCAGCGAGAGAAAGACTTCTTCGATCTATTCGATCAGTGGCTCTCGCTATCTGGCGAAGTTGGGGGCCTCATGGGCACCATAGAAAGCAAGGAAAAGAGAATAGCTCAAACCGAGGAAATGCTGGCCAATCCGAAGCCCGACCTGCTCCCGCCCAAGATATATCAGGACAAGGTTGTCATTTATCCGGTGAAAACGGATTGATTCTCTCTCTCGCAAACGACAAGCAATAGGGTGTGGCCAACTTTACTGGGACGGCGTAACCTTCACGATGACAAGGCGTTACCATCATTTGTCATCCAGGTCGCCCTTGCTGTCATTCTGAGCGTCAGCGAAGTCGGATATCCCGATTCGTCGGGGGGGAGAGTGCTCAATAGTCTGATGGTTTGCCTATTGCTCCGCCAGATGCTTCGCCTTCGGCTCAGCATGACATGGGGGGCACGATTGACATTCTGAGGGGTAGGCGGAGAATCCGGCCGCACCACGAGGATAATTTTTTCGAAAATTCCATTGACAACTCCTGACGAATATGGTCTAATATTAGTATTATGAAGCAAATTGATCGTAACAATGCCGTTAACTGGTGGTGGCCTGCAGCGTAAAATCCAGCAGGCGAGCGGTCATTTGCTTATCACAATTTGTTGAAGTTCTTGAAAAGGCAGCCTGACGGAGAAGCAGGCTGCTTTTTTTACGTCTCCAAAGTGGCCCGCAGCCGCCGCAATGCCGATTATGTACGATAGGATATACGGTTGACGCAGTACAACGCACGATATACGATAAGACAGAAGTCAGAAGACAGGAGACAGAAGAACCGGGAGCGTAAGTGACCGGGTGAGACACAATACGGGATACGCGATACGAAAAAATGGAAGATTACGAGCATATAATTCGCTCCGCCAAGCCCGGCCAGATTGTCCCGATCACGCGGGAAATTGATATGGCCGACCCGATGGACTTCTTCGCGAGGCTTAGCGACTACGGCCGGGCGGAAAACTGCTGCCTCTTCGAGTCCCGCGAATACTTAGCAGGCAGCGGCGCCCTGAGTTTCGGAACCGCCAGGCCCGCCCTCTATATCACCGGCACAGGCCTCGATTTCACCATAAAGGCCCTGAGCAACACCGGCCGACGCCTGCTAACCTATCTCGCCTCCGACCCACAGCGATTCGCTTTTTGCGAATCCGTGGATTCCTCCGACGAGGCCGTCACAGGCCGAATCAAGCAGACCCTCGGCCCCGGGGGAATCGACCGGCTCGTCGATGAGCAGACCCGCCTCAAAAGCACAAATCAGATGGATGTGCTGCGGGCGGTCGCATTCGCCTTCAGCCTGGCCAGCAAGCCCTTCCGCATCACCTGTGGCCTGCTCGGCGCCCTGAGCTACGACTTCATAGACCAGTTCGAGAAGCTCCCCCAGAGCACCTCCGACCTGCTCGACAACCCCGACTACGAGTTGTACTTCGCCGACAACATCTTCATAATGGACCACGAGCACTCAAAAGGCTATTGCGTAGTGAACTGCATCTTGACGGACGACGACCCGGAAATCGCAATCGCCGAAGCCGGCGAATGCCTCGACTATTACTCAACCGTCGAACAATGCGATGCGCCTCATGGCCAAAAGTTCCAAGGCGACATCCCCCCGGCCTCGACCGACACCAACCAGGAAGAATACGAGCAAATCGTCCGAACCGCAAAAAAGCACATCATCGACGGCGACATCTTCCAGGTTGTTCTCAGCAGGACAATAACCGAGCCCTGCCCGGATGAGCCGCTCGATGTCTATAAACGCCTGCGGGTACTGAATCCCTCGCCGTACATGTTCTATCTCAACACGCCAAACACAATACTGATGGGATCGAGCCCGGAACTGAATCTTCGAGTCGCCGGGACCGAGCCCGCCGAGAGGCGGGTTGAAATAAGACCGATAGCCGGCACAAAACCCAGAGGCCGAATCGACGGCAAAATCGACGAAGACACCGATTTCCGCTATGAAGCCGAGCTAAAGCTCGACCGAAAGGAGTTGGCCGAGCACATAATGTTAGTTGATTTGGCCCGAAACGATATTGCCCGAGTGGCCCGCTCCGGCAGCAGGGTCGTTACGGAACTGCTCATCGCCGAAAAGTACGAATCCGTCCAGCACCTCGTAAGCAATGTCAAAGGCGCCCTCGCAGACGACCTCGACGCCCTCAGCGCCTATCTGGCGACGATGAATATGGGAACCTTAACAGGCGCCCCGAAGATAGAAGCGATGAAGCTTATTCGCCTGCTCGAAAAGACCAAGCGAGGCTACTACGGCGGCGCCGTGATGTATCTCACCGTGGACGGCCAGTTCGATAGCTGCATCACGATCAGAAGCCTACAGGTCCGCGACCACACAGCATACGTCCGAGTCGGCGCAGGAATAGTCCACGACAGCGTCCCGAAAACAGAATTCGAAGAAACCCAGCACAAGGCAGGCTCCTGCCTGCGCGCAATACGCGCGAAATAGCGCAAAATATAGAAGGCCGGTTTGAGCCGATAAAAGGAAATCTGTTGTCTGTCATTCCCGCGAAGCTTGTCCTCGACTCCAATCGGGGAGCGGGAATCCAGAAAAAGCCGGATAATGTGACAACTCAGTTTTGGTCTTGTTAAAAGATCCGAGATGTAAAGAAGACATAAGATGGAAACCGCAAATAGAAAAGTCCTGTTCATCGACAACTTCGATTCGTTCACGTACAACCTCGTCGATGATTTCTGCAAGCGAGGTTGCCAGGCCAGGGTTTATCGCGCCGACACTTCGCTGGACGACCTAAAGGCCGTCGCCGCCGATTTCGACCCCGATCTGCTCGTTATCTCGCCCGGCCCGGGTACGCCGGATTCGGCTGGCGTCTCGCTCGAAGCGGTTGGTCACTTCAAGGACAAGCTGCCGATACTCGGCGTATGCCTCGGCCATCAGGTTATCGTCCGGCACTTCGGCGGCAAAATAGGCCACGCCCCCGAACCGATGCACGGCAAGCCCTCAAGAGTCACGCACAATGAAAAGGGCGTATTCGCCGGCGTTGAAAACCCGCTTCAGGCAGGCCGCTATCACAGCCTCTGCGCCGTGGAAGTCCCCGACTGCCTCGAACAAACCGCCCGATTCGAGGACGTCGTTATGGGAGTCAAGCACAAAGACCTGCCCATATACGGCGTCCAGTTCCACCCGGAAAGCATACTTACACCCGCAGGCGGCAAGCTGATTGAAAACGTTTTGTCGATAGCAGTATCCAAAAGGAACGAGTAGCGAGAGCGGCAATGGCCAACATTACGAAATATCTTGAGATTATCCTGGACGGCGGCGACCTCACATTCGAGAAGGCGAAGGAACTGCAGGATATCATATTTGACGGCGAGGTCTCGGAAGTGCAGATTGCCGCGTTTCTGGCAGCGATGCGAATGAAACGGGCAACGTCCTCTGAAATTGCGGGTCTGGCCCAGTCGCTTCGCGACCACGCCGGACCTGTTAGGGCCGGAATAGACAACCTTATCGATACCTGCGGCACCGGCGGGGCGACCGTCAAGACCTTCAATATATCGACCGGCGCAGCCATTGTTGCCGCCGGGGCAGGCGCTTATGTAGCAAAGCACGGCAATCGAGGCATCACCAGCAAGTGCGGCTCGGCCGATGTCCTCGAAGAGCTTGGAGTAAATATCGACCCCGGTCCCGACATTGTAGCCGAATGCATCAGAGAAGCGCATATCGGGTTCATGTTCGCGCCCAAATTCCATCCGGCAATGAGGTTTGTCCAGCCGATTCGCAAGAGCCTCGATTTCAGAACGGCCTTCAATATACTCGGACCGCTGGCAAATCCAGCAGGGGCCGTCGCACAGGTGATGGGGGTGGCGGAGGAGGCCCTGCTGGACCGAATATGCGAGACGCTCAAGATGTTGGGTGCAAAAAGAGCGATGGTGGTTCACGGTCAGGGTATGGACGAGATAAGCACTCTCGGCATCACTCAGGTTCGGCGGCTCAAGGACGGCGATATTACTCACACAGAAATCAACCCCGCTGAGCTTGGCTTCGCGACCCCCTCTATCGACCAGCTTAAAACCGGTGACGCGATAGAAAATGCAGCCATTATTCGTGACATTCTGGCTGGTAAGGAAATAGGGCCTCGCAAAGATATTGTGATACTAAACGGCGCCGCCGCGGTAATCGTCGCCGGCCTGGCCGATGATTTTCCATCCGCAATCGAGCTGGCACAAAACGCAATCGCCAACGGCGACGCCTCAGAGTCCCTGAGAAAACTAATCGAAGTATCAAACTTGGGATAGGAATGTGAATTTGTGAATTGCGGCACACTCGTTTGCTCTCGACTCGCCGTGACAAGCAACACGACATACGACATACGAACCAATGCTAATAGTAAAAGTGAAAATCTGCGGCATCACCAATTACGACGACGCCGTCGCCGCGATGGATATGGGCGCCGACATTCTGGGCTTCAATTTCTATCCTCCAAGCCCCCGGTACTTGACCGCCGAGGATGCAGCAGCGATAATCAACAAGCTGCCCGCCATCGTCGATACCGCCGGCATCTTTGTCAACGCCCCATTGGACGAAATTCGCCGGACCACAGATCTCTGCCAATTGAGCTGGGTCCAGTTGCATGGCGACGAGACCCCTGAGTTCTGCCGGTCGCTGAATTCCGTCGGCGTGAAGACGATGAAGGCCCTGCGCGTAAAAGACCAAAGCGATATCGAAAACGCCGAGGACTACTTCACCGACGCCATCCTGCTCGACGCCTTCCACCCCGAAAAATACGGCGGAACCGGACTGACCTTCAACTGGAACATCGTCGGGCATATCGGCAAAAGGGTCTTCCTCGCAGGCGGAATAAACCCCGAAAACGCCGCAGACGCCGTCAAGCTCGGAGTCTATGGAATTGACGCCTGCAGCGGGATCGAGGCAGAGCCCGGAAAGAAAGACCACGAAAAAATGAAGAAACTGTTCGACAACATAAGGCACCTAAGGGGCTAAACATGAAACATAAAGGCAGATTCGGAGACTACGGCGGCTTCTACGTCCCGGAAGTCCTGATACCCGTACTGGAGGAATTGGAGGAGGCGTTTTATCGCTTCGGCCGGGATGAGCACTTCGTCGCCGACCTGGCGATGCTCTACAAAGAGTACGCCGGCAGGCCCAGCCCGCTCTACTACGCCAAGAGGTTCAGCGAGCACGTCGGTTGCAAGGTCTATCTAAAGCGTGAAGACCTCCTCCACGGCGGCGCTCACAAAGTCAACAATACGCTCGGCCAGGGCCTGCTCGCCAAGTATATGGGCAAGACCAAGATCATCGCCGAGACCGGCGCGGGCCAGCACGGCCTGGCCACAGCAATGATAGGCGCGCTCTTCGGAATGGAGACCAAAATCTTCATGGGAGTAATCGACATCGAGCGGCAAAGCGTAAACGTCCATAAAATGAAGCTCTGCGGCGCAGAGGTGATAGGCGTCGAAGGCGGCAGCGGAACGCTCAAGGACGCAATCAACGACGCACTTCGCTACTGGACCGCCCACGTCACCGATACCTTCTACCTCTTCGGCTCAACCTGCGGCCCGCACCCATATCCGACGATAGTCAAGCACTTCCAGACGCCGATAGGCAAAGAAGCCCGCCAACAGTCCCTCGATATAATCGGCAGGCTCCCCGATATGATCGTCGCCTGTGTGGGAGGCGGCAGCAACGCGATAGGTATATTCTCGGGATTCGTCGATGATAAAGACGTTCGCCTCGTCGGCGTCGAGGCGGGCGGCAGAAGCGTTGATTCAGGCCGCCACGCCGCGACGTTGGTCGCAGGCCGAGTCGGAATACTCCACGGCGCAAAGGCATATCTGCTCCAGGACGAGGAAGGCCAGGTCCACGATACCGAGTCCGTATCCGCAGGTCTCGATTATCCCTCCGTCGGCCCCGAGCACTGTCTCTTAAAAGACACCGGCCGGGCCGAATACGTCGCCGCCGAGGATGAAGAGGTTCTCGACGCATTCTCGCTGCTCTGCAAATGCGAAGGAATACTCCCGGCACTCGAAAGCGCCCACGCCTTAGCCTGGCTCCTGAGCCAAAAAGGCAACCTCGACCCCGACCAGGTGGTAATAGTAAACCTCTCAGGCAGAGGAGATAAAGACGTAGGAATAGTAGAAAAACACAGACCAATGAGTGATTAGAAGTTAGAGTTGCGGTCAGACACGCCGCGCAAAATACGAAATCCGAAGCACGAAATTCGAAACAAATCCGAATGACAAAGTTTGGGACATTTGAATTTTGAATTTGTTTCGGATTTCGATATTCGATATTCGAAATTATTCATAGTGATCTAATAAGGATTGTGATTGATGAAGACATACAAGCAAGTTTTCTCGGAGTTGGCCGCACAAAAGAGATCGGCCCTGATACCGTTTTTCGTAATAGGCGACCCCGATTTTGATACCTCTCTTGACGTCGTAAAGGCAGCCATCGACGCCGGCGCCGACGTCCTCGAATTGGGCATAGCCTTTTCCGACCCCATAGCTGACGGCCCGACGATCCAAAAGGCCGACATCCGCGCCGCCAAAGCCGGCATGACCATGGCCAAAGCCTGCCGGTTCATCCGGCAGGTTAAGGATTACAGGGACATCCCCATCGGCCTGCTGATGTACTACAACCTGATCTACCAGTACGGCACGGGAAAATTCTGCGTCGATTTCCACGAAGCAGGCGTCAACAGCGT
The DNA here is from genome assembly GCA_030603595.1 of Sedimentisphaerales bacterium. Lineage (GTDB taxonomy): Bacteria > Planctomycetota > Phycisphaerae > Sedimentisphaerales > Anaerobacaceae > JAFGCD01. The sequence goes on from JAUVXL010000055.1 coordinate 11,998, forward strand.
TTTAGTCGCCGATTTGAGCATCGACGCCGCCGACGAAATCACCGGCCCCGCCGCCTCAGCCGGCCTCGATACCGTATTCATGGTAACCCCCGTAACCGCACCCGAAAGAATGAAACTGATCGCCTCGAAAACGACAGGCTTCATTTACACGGTCTCGGTCCTCGGCGTAACGGGGAGCCGCGACCAACTCTCAGATACCGTCGAAGGCCTCGTTACCCAGCTCAAAGAGCTGACCGACGTTCCCGTATGCGTAGGCTTCGGAATCAGCAGCCCCGAACACGCCGCCGCAATAGCCGCCGCAGGGGCGGACGGAGTGATAATAGGCTCAAAGATAGTAGGCCTCATAGAAGCCAACCTCGACAACAAACAAAAAATGCTGACCGAAATCGCAACATTCCTAACCAAAGTAAAAACCGCAATCTCACCGAGCTAACCCCTCCAAATCGCGTCATTTCGAGGCCCCTTTCGCAGAAAATCAATTTTTAGTGTAACCGAGAGGACTTTTCGAGCACTATCACGATGAATTGTGGTTGCTGCGTAGAGTCTCACCGGTCGCAGCCCTCTGAGTATCAGACAGCTAATATCGAGCATCAACTATGAAAAATCGGGAATCTTGCAATGATTCGCTACTTTTCTGCGTTTTTTACTGTTAGATTAGACAAAATGCCCGGCGTACGCCCGTAGTGGGCGCACGCCGAAACGTATTACTTAAACTCTTTATGGAGGCTATTGTTATGAAGAAGCGCTTAATTTCAATCGCAGTCGTTCTCGTGGCCCTGACCGTCGCCTGGACCGTCTATGCCGCCGAGGGTGGCGCCGAGAGGACCCGCAGGGGTGGTTTCGGCAACATGTCCGCCGAGGAAAGAACAGCAATGAGGGAGAGATTCCAGAATATGTCCGAGGAGGAAAGGACAAAATACAGAGAGCAAATGAGGGCCAGGTTCGAGAATATGTCCGAGGAAGAGCGAGCTGCGATGCGCCAAAGAGCCGGCGGACGAACTCGATTGAGCCGGGAAGACCAGATCAAGGCCATCACAGCGATGCAAGGGCAGCTTGCAAAGCTAAAAGCGGCTATAGCGAGTTCCTCGGCAGCAAGGCCCACGAATTACCGCGATCTCTCCGAAGAAGAGAGAACCAAGCTCAGAGAGCAATCCGCCAAGGCCCGCGCAGATCGCGAGGCATCGGTTGTCGCTCTCAGAGCGGAACTCGACAAGTTCAGTCCCCCGCGCGCAACGCCCGAACAGATGGAAGCTCTTCGCGAGCTAAGAGCGATTAGCCAGTTGGCGACAAAAGAAGGGGCCGTAGAGACTACAAAGCGTCTCACCGCCCTCATCCAGAAGCAAGCCCAGCAACTGTCTCCGATTAGAGGAGTACGCAGACCGGGCACAACAGGTGAAGGACGCCCGCGAGGCGCCGGCACAGGCGCTCCGCGCAGACCCGCCAGAGAACGTGGCGGAAATCAATAAGTCCGACGCCAAGCCGCCGAATTCGTGCTAATCCAGCGTGGTTTCGGTGCAAATTGTAATAACCGCGAAATGAGGCGGCCTGTACAATCGCAGGCCGCCTCACATTCGTTGCAGGCCCGCCATACTCAATGCCCCGCACAACTCGGCTCGCCAGAGAGTTGGGTGTGGCTAATTTTTCTGGCACACTATAAGATTCTTTCTGACAAAGGATTCCGCGCTACGTCATTGCGAAGGAGCCGTAGGTCCGCCACCGGCGGACGGCAATCTTCCGCCGGAGGCGGACTCGAAAGCCGGAGATTGCCACGGCCCCAAAGGGGCCTCGCAATGACGATAGCGGCTGTGTTGTGCCTTATGATCGAGTATTGACGAATACCCCAATCACCTGCCAGAAAATCTGGCCACACCCAGAGAGTTCTCACCCTGTTTTTTTGGCTTGCACACGACAGACCTGAGCAGGTATATTTGCAGATGCCCAAAGCGGCGATAAGCGTCAATCGTAACGATCATACTTTTTTGGAGAACAGTAGAATGAAGAAGCACGTATTCCCAATCATCGAAATTGGCTTTGCAATATGCCTGTTGTACGGCTTTGGCTTGTTCACGTCCGAATCCGCCGCCGCCGAATTCACATACATCGACCTTATCGACCGCCTCGCCGACATGGAGCAGTTGGCGACACTGCCCGCCCCCGGTGAAACATGCCAACAGTGGTCCAGCTACGACAGGGCAAGCAAATACGACCGGGCATCCGGCAAATACGTCGGCTGGTTCGCCAACGGCGATGGCAGCGGCATCATCCGCAAAGAGGGCGATACCCAGGTCTTCGCCGAGATGGAAGGCCCCGGCGTTATCTGGCGAATATGGTCCGCTCTTGCCAACAAGGGCCACGTTAAGATCTACATCGACGGCGCCGCCGAGCCTGTCGTTGACCTGCCCTTCATAGGATATTTCAACCGCGAGAATGAGCCCTTTACCCACGAGGCCCTCGTCCACATGGCCGCGCGAGGCCAGAACTGCTACGTCCCAATCCCCTATCAGAAATCCTGCAAGATCGTAGGCGAAGGCGACTGGGGAAGATACTACCATTTTACGTACACAACGTATCCCAAGGGCACGGTGTTGCCGAGATTCAAGCGCAAGCTCTCGGCCGCCGAGTCCAAAGCTCTTAATAAGGCCGGCGAGCTTCTGGCGAAGGGCGGAGTTGATCCGGCAGGCAAGCGCTCCAGGCAAAAGACTCATGAGGGAACGGTCAACGTCTCTGCGGGCGCCACCACAAGATTTGCCGACATGGATGCCTCGGACCCCCAGGCCATAACGGCTCTGAAGTTCAATGTGGATATGCTGCAATCGCCCGACGACCTCGACGTCCTCCGTGAGTTGGTCTTGAAGATTTACTGGGACGGCGAATCGAAACCGAGCGTCTGCGCACCTTTGGGGGACTTCTTCGGCACCGCCCCCGGCGTGAATAAATATACGTCGCTGCCGTTGGGAATGACAGACGACGGCTTTTACTGTTTCTGGTATATGCCGTTCAGGAGCCGCGCCAGATTCGTGCTGAGCAATGACGGCGATCAGGTGCGAAAAATCAAGTATGAGATCACCTATGCGCCTTTGACTAAGCCGATCGAGACCCTCGGCCGGTTTCACGCAAAATGGCACCGCGATGCATTCATGCCCAAAGAGCCGGGACGAAACACCCCCGGGTGCGTGGACTGGACAATTCTGAAGACCAAAGGCCGAGGCCGGTTCTGCGGCGTTATGCTCCACGTCTGGAACCCCAAAGGCGGATGGTGGGGCGAGGGAGATGAGAAGTTCTTTGTCGATGGCGAAAAATTCCCATCCACCATCGGCACAGGCTCCGAAGACTACTTCGGCTACGCCTGGTGCAACCCGACCCTCTTCCAAAACTGCTACCACAACCAGACAATAAGCATGAACAACAAGGGCCACGTCTCGGTCAACCGCTGGCACATCACCGATAACATCCCCTTCCAGAAGTCTTTCGAAGGAGCCATAGAAAAGTATTATCCCAACTCGAAGCCCACTCTTTACGCCGCCACTGCATACTGGTACCAAGCGGCCGGCCAGCGCGACCCATACGAGCCGGTCCCCGTGGCCCAGAGGCTTGGCTACTGGACGCCGATCAAGGTATTCCGCATCAAAGGCGCCCTCGAAGGCGAGAAGCTGAAGGTTCTCTCCAAGACAGGAGGCAATAGCAACATTCAGGACATGAGTGGATACGAAGGAAATTGGAGTAACGAAGCTCACCTGTGGTGGATTGAAGCCAAGCCCGGCGATACGCTCGAATTAGCAGTTCCGGTCGCAAAGGCCGGGACTTACAGGCTCAAGACGCAGCTTACGAAGGCCATCGACTACGGCATCCACCAGCTCTATCTCGACGGCAAGAAGCTCGGCGGCCCCATCGACCTCTTCAACAACGGCGTAGTCCCAACGGGCCAAATTGACCTCGGCGTCCACAACCTCAAGAAAGGCCGGCACATCTTGAAGGTCGAGATCATCGGCGCAAATGAAAAGGCCGTCAAAGCGTACATGTTCGGAATCGACTACATCCTTCTCGAATCCGCCATTCAGGCGGACTCGGACGCCGCCGCCTTTTACCTGCCGGAAAATCCCGCCTATACTATCCTCGACTCCGTCAAGGATTCAGTGCGATTTGCGGAGGGGACCCTCGTCCCTTTTGGCGACAACCTGGCCTGTAAGTCGAGCTTCGTCGATATGGACGGCAACATAATGGGCTGGCACGATTTCGGAAACCTCGAAGGCCCAGGATGGGCGGCTAACGCCGTCGGAGGTGCATACGAACTATACGCCTTCGCCAAATACGCCAAAGATAAGCAACTCGCCCAAAAGGCGATCAAACTGCTCGACCACGTCCTCGAAGACGGCTTTATCGACTACGAGACGGGCTTCATAACCGGCTACCGCCTCACCACAACCAACACCTTCTGCCTCAACTACCAGCACAAGAACAACTGGTTCTGCCCCGGCTCAATGGCAAAAATCGCATATCAACTACTAATCTTCAGCGACCTGCTCGACAATCCCCGCAAAGAGAAGATGCACCAGGCTGCCCTGAAAAACGCGCAGTGGATCGAAAGAAATGTCAAGCCTACATCCAATGGCTGGTTCCCCCGACGCTGCCTGCGATCCGGCGAGCACCACCCCAACAACGCCTACGGCGACTCCGACATACTCTTCGAGAAGAGCGCCGACGGACTATTCATCATCCAGCTTATGACCGAGTTGACCAAAAAGGGCCTGGCCGACTATACCGGCGAAATCAAAAAACGTATCAAGGTATTCATGGACCTCGGAGGAATCTTCGGCTCCATCAACCACGATACGTACGACCATCACGAGAACGTGGCCTACTCCGTGGCCTTCAGAGTCCTCAGGCAGGCATCCTCCGCCGTAGGCGGACTCGACGACGATAGAATCAGCCGGTTCGCCTATGAGAAGTGCCTCGCGGGCCTCGACCAGTTCAAGATGACCGACGATAGAAACGGCGTCCAAACGAAGGGTCTGCTCTGGATGGAGAAGACCTGGGACACTTCCTACCTCTGGGAAAACGCCGAGGCCGCTCTTGCATATTTCGAGGCATACAGCGACACTAAAAACGAAAAGTTCCTCAGCGACGGCCTGACAATCCTCCGAGCGGCGGCAAAGCACCACCACGGCGACAAAGGATTCCTAACAGAGGGCGTCGATTGGAACAACCACGTAGGCAAGCAGCACCACTTCGGCGAAGCAGAATTCGGCGACATAAAATACACCGAACCCTTACTAAACAACATCCACATCGTCGAACCGACGCTGCTTGTCTTGAAACTGAATCCGCAACGCATCCCTTGACGTGTTGGGTGGCACGCTCAAACTCTTCTTTGGGCGTGGCCTTATCCACAACCCAAAAAAACCTACAAATGGACCAACGTCTCAAACGGAAAAGTAATCCAGCAAGAAAAAGTAATAGCGGATAGATGGGGACTTGTTACAATACCCAAAGTCATAATCGGCAAAAAGGAAAACAGAATAATCGTCTCAAATTAGACGAAGGAGCGCAAAATGAGAAAGTACCGAATATTCTTACTTGTAGTCGCGTACATAACTTGTTGTCTGTTCGTAACGATTTACTGTTGGGCTGAAAAGATCAAACTCCGCGCCGGACACGTTATCCCCGTGGAAAAGAAGCTCTCCCGCTCGGACGTCAAGCGCATGTTCAATCGCGGCGAGCCCGACGTCTGGACCGGCAAAGACCTCGAGACAATCGGCATGCCCGTGGGCGGCATCGCCGCCGGGCAGCTCTATCTCCGCGGCGACGGCACGCTCGGACAATGGTGGATATTCAACAAGCACAACTTCACCGGCTACGGCGCAACCTGCTACCGCACTTACAGACCCGAATCCCCCGTCGATTCAGGCTTCGCCGTGGTTATCTCTCAAAACGGTTCCGCCGCAGGCGGACTCGCCAAGCCTCTGGACGCAAGCTTCGGCAAAGTCGAGTTCAAAGGCGAATACCCCCTCGGCATAGTCCGCTATAGCGACAAGAAATTCCCTGTCAAGGTCGAGACCGAGACCTTCTCTCCGTTCATCCCCCTAAACGCCAAGGATTCGGCTCTCCCCGCCACGCTCTTCCACATCATTCTCGAAAACACGTCTCGCAAGCCCGTCGATGTCAGCGTCCTAGGCTGGCTTCAAAACGCCGTGTGTATCAATTCGGCCAACGCCGTCCACGCCAACCGTCGAACCGAAATCGTAAATGAAAAAGGCCGAACACTAATTGTCCACACCGCCGAAAAGGCCCCCATTCCAAAAGGAGCAGACGCCCCACGTAAAAAAATAGTCCTCGCCGATTTCGAGGGCCCCGACTACGGCGACTGGAAAGCTGCCGGCGAGGCATTCGGCAAGAAGCCCGCAACCGGGACACTGCCCGGCCAAAACCCCGTTAGCGGATTCCTCGGCAAAGGTCTGGTCAATACCTTCCTGGGCGGCGATGAGCCGCACGGGACGCTCACATCGCCGACATTCAAAATATCGCGCAAATTCATGAACTTCCTGATCGGAGGCGGCAATCATCAGGGCCAAACCTGCATGAACCTCCTCATTGACGCCAAAGTCGTCCGCACCGTCATCGGCAAGAGCAATGAAAAGCTCGAATGGCACTTCTGGGATGTCGAGGAGCTCGAAGGCAAGAGCGCCCGGATTCAGATTGTCGATAAGGTCTCCGGCGGATGGGGGCACATCAATATCGACCAGATTGAACTCTCCGACCAGCCGGTGAAGATGCAGATCGGCCCCCTGGAGACGCTCCCCGATTTCGGCTCGATGACATTGGCCTTGGCCGAAAAGGACGCCGGCCGTGCCGCTGCACGGAGCATTCTCAAGGCGGCCGCCGAACAAGCATGGGCCGCCAAACTGCACGCCGAAGAGAACACAGCATATCCCGTCAACAAAGATCGAAGCGCAGTCGTGGCTACCCCCACTGTCAAGCTCGCACGCGGAGAAAAGAGAACCTTCACCTTCGCCCTGACCTGGTTCTTCCCCAACCATCAGAACGGCCACGAATACGCCAACCGATTCGACAGCGCATCCGACGTCGCCCACTACGTCCTCGCCAATCACAAACGCCTCGCCGGCGATACTAAAAAATGGCACGCAACTTTCTACGAGGACAGCACTCTGCCTCGCTGGCTCCTCTTCAGACTGCATTCGACCGTTTGCAACTTGGCGACCGGGACCTGCCAGTGGTGGAAGTCGGGCAGATTCTGGGCATGGGAAGGAGTCGGATGCTGCGCCGGCACCTGCACGCACGTCTGGAACTACGCCCACGCACCGGCACGACTCTTCCCAGAACTCAACAGAAGCGCAAGAGAAATGCAGGACTTCGGCGAAGGCTTCGATACCGACAGCGGCCTGGTCGGCTTCCGCAGCAATCGCGCCTACGCCGCCGACGGACAGTGCGGAACAGTGCTAAAGGCATACCGCGAGCATCAAATGTCCGCCAACAACGCCTTCCTCAAACGCAACTGGCCGAGAATCAAAATGGCCCTCCAATTCTCGATCAAACAAGACGGCAACGACGACGGACTCATCGAAAACAGCCAGCACAATACCTTCGACATCAACTTCGAGGGCCCCAACACCTTCGTCGGCTCGCTCTATCTCGCCGCACTGCGGGCAGGCGAGGAAATGGCCAAAGACATGGGCGATGCGGAATTCGCAAAGCGCTGCCGAAAGATATTCGAGTCCGGCAGCAAGCTTAGCGTCGAGAGGCTCTGGGACGGCGAATACTTCATCGAAGTCGTGGATCTGGCCAAGCACCCCAAGCATCAGTACGAAAAGGGCTGCCTCTCCGACCAGCTCTTCGGCCAGGGCTGGGCCGAGCTCTTGGGCCTCGGCTATATCTATCCCGCAGAGAACGTCAAAAAGGCCCTCGAATCAATCTGGAAATATAACTGGGCCCCTAACATCGGTCCGTACAACGTCGAACACAAGCCCGAAAGATGGTTCGCCCGTGAAGGCGAGCCGGGCCTCTTTACCTGCACCTGGCCAAAGAGCAAGTACCTGCCAGGCGGAGTCCGCTACAAAAACGAAATCTGGACCGGCATCGAATACCAGGCCGCAGGCAACATGGTCGCCGAAGGAATGGTCCAAGAGGCCCTCGCGATTTGCGACGGCATCCAAAAACGCTACCACCCCGCCAAGCACAACCCATACAACGAGGTCGAATGCGGCGACCACTACGCCCGCGCATTCGCAAGCTGGGGCGTATATACCAACTTGGCCGGCTACGAATACCACGGCCCAAAGGCACACCTCGGATTCGCACCGAAGATCACCCCCGAAGATTTCCGAGCAGCATTCACCGCCGCCGAGGGATGGGGATCCTTCAGCCAGAGGCGAAAGGGCAAGACCCAGCACGAGATAATCGACCTTAAATGGGGCAGCCTCACCCTCAAATCCCTCGCATTCGAGGCGCCCGAGAACTTCGAGAAGGTCAAGGTAAGCGTAGTGGCCGGCGGAAGGCCCCTCGCCTGCGAACACACACTAAACAACGGACGCGTCGAAATAACGCTGAATGAAAAGCTCGTCTTAAAAGAAGGCCAATTGCTCGCAGTGACCATACAGCGATAGGGCACAATGCTACGGGATTTGATAACAAAGAACCGCACTTGCCGGCGGTTCCACGAGGACTTCGCCATAGACCGCGCTGCGCTCGTCGAGTTTATCGACCTCGCCCGCCTCAGCGCCTCGTCGGGCAATATCCAGCCGTTGAAGTATATCATTGCGTGCGAACCCGAGAAGAATGCCCTCGTCTTTCCACATCTAACCTGGGCCGGCTGGCTCGAAGACTGGCCCGGCCCGCCCGAAGGCGAACGTCCCTCGGCCTACATCGTCGTCCTCGGCGACACCACCCTGCAAAAGACCTTCGACATCGACGCCGGCATCGCAGCCCAAAGCATCACCCTCGGCGCCACAGAAAAAGACCTCGCTGGTTGTATTATTGCTATGGTGCAAAGAGACCAACTCCGCAAAGTCTTGAACATACCCGCCCACCTCGAAATACTACTAATATTGGCCCTCGGCAAGCCGAAAGAAAGGATAGTTCTCGAACCCCTCCCGCCGGATGGCAACATAAAATACTACCGAGATCACAACGGAACCCACCACGTACCAAAACGCCCACTCGAAGAAATCATAATCAACTAAACACTCACCAGGCCATCCCAAACCGCCGCTGTCATTCTGAGTCACCCGCTTGTCATTCTGAGCCACCCCCTTGTCATTCTGAGCGATAGCGAAGAATCTGCGTCGTACGGCAGGAAAATGCCTTATAGTCTATCGGTTCGCTCCCTTCTCAACTCCCGCCACGCCGCGAAATGCCAGAGTTCATGCAGAAGAAAATAAAACTCAAGAATCCTCATTGCGAAGGACCCGTAGTCGTCTGTTAAACTTGATTGTGGGAGTTGTTATTGCGAGCACCTAACCGCATTCTCAGAATACACGCAAAAGAAAATGAATCTCAACGAATCGTCATTGCGAGGAGCGCAGCGACGTGGCAATCTCCTACCCCTCGCATCAAAACAACTCCTCCATTCTCTCAGCAGACCTGAATCCAAATCCTCTCTATTATGTCTTTCTTCGTGTTTTCGAGTCTTCGTGGCCGCATAAAGAAAAACGTGGCGTTGTCACAGGAGGCATGTTATTGTCGGAAAGATAGAAGCGATCTCAACCGTAACTGGCATAAGGTATGGAGCAAACCATGGGAATAAGCTTCGGCATGATCGCAATAATAGGCCTAATAATCGTCGCCGTCCTAATTATCGCACTGGCCTTCCTGAAGAAGTAGAGTACCCACGAAAGGCCCGAAACCCAACAAGCCGCGACCGTGAGGGAGCGGGTAACCCACGAAAGCTACAAAACCCAACAAACCCCGACCGGAAGCGAGGCGGGTAACCCACGAATCTGCACAAATTCACACTGCGCCCCAAATCATAAATCGAACACCCCCCACCCGGTCATTGCGAGGAGCAAAGCGACGTGGCAATCTCAAACCCCCCGAAAAATAACAAACTTTCGCCACCCCCTGTTTAGAATATATGGACCGACCGGCCCCCGCGGTGTAGAGGTCGTCATATGCCGATAATCAGCGTATGCGATAGAGTGGGATGTTCCCACTACAAATCGCGGGTTATCACCTTGCGGTAACAGAGCCGCATACAACCGAAAGGAGCCGATCGTGAATAATTCTATCACATACATAGGGCTTGCTGAACAAGTCATATAGAGTTCTTAACAGATTTTGGCGTCACCGGGACAGAGCCGTTGCTCCCATTGCAAGTCCGCCACGCTGCCCAACGCAAGGCCGTCCACACTGGCAAGC
>JAUVXL010000208.1 GCA_030603595.1 Sedimentisphaerales bacterium
AGGGACTAAAGCCAGAGAGGTTGCATATAATCTCGGCCAGAGAGGCCGAAGAACATTAATATGCGACTTGGACACAAAAATCAAGTCGCATTGTTGGTTGGGTTGTGCGCAAAGCCCCAAAAACCATGACAGTGCCATTGGAACTGGACTACCATATATACCGTAGAGCTGTCAGTCTGGTTCAGAGACAAAAACCGATCGCTGGGCTGTCCAATCTGATCGCGCGAACAGGAATTAGCTCGCACAGAAAGCGTGAACTCAGTCAACGAGCGGTCCTTTTATGCGTTCTCCGCTGAGTTGCCTGGCTTGGTCTTCAGGGTCGAACGTTCCGTAGAACAGGACGTTATTGTCCGCCCATGTAATTAGCCGCTCGAACTCTCTATCACTGAGTTTGACACCTTCGTGCCTTTCGCGCAGCATGGTAATCAAAGGACTGCTTCGCGAACCGAAGAAATCGGGCTTGGTAATAGGTTCACTATTGGACCGGCGAAAATCTTCATCGAATACCGGCCACTGAGCATACTTGACCAGAGGCGCCAGTGCCAGATAGGAAAGCGAGAAGGGACTTCGGTCGCCGTCCTCTGATTCAGGCAGTTCGCCGGTCAAAACGAGGTACCCCTCAGTCCGTTCGCCGCCATGACATTTTGTGCAGTGTCTGTCAAGAACCGGCTGAACTAAGAGGGGGTAGCTCAGAGGTCTCGACCCTTCCGGGCCTGGTTGGATCCTCGAGGGCGCTCTTTTGATCGCCAGGCCCATTGGCGTATTAGGTGGCGCCGACATGCGATTTTCATGGCAACCGACACACGAAATGTTTTCGCCTGGCTGGAGATAGGTGATACTCCGCATGAACTGCACAGACTGCCCTAATTCGTCCAGGGCTTGGAAGGCGAGAGCAATGCCGGCGGGCGCCTTGAAGTATGCCGAGCCATCAGACTCTACCGGCACCGTTCCCAGCACCTCTCGACCGCAGGCGGCGGTTGGGATGCCAATTATTGGGAATGTCTCAAACTCGGAGGTACGGGGGAAAACGTGTATGATTCTCAGATTCGTGATTTTGACACGCTTCGGCAGCGGCGGATCAGCCTCGTAGACGTTCTGCAGGTAGAACGTTCCCTCCTCCCAGGCTGCAGAATCATCTTGTCCCGGCCACTGGTTCTGGGGCGTTCTGGCCCGTAACGGCATCGGCTATAGACTGGAGACGTTCAGATCGCGGTAAATCAATTCCTTGTTTCCAAAGCGGTCCACAAGATAGAGGCCAAACATATTAGCCGGGTTGGGCTCGGTTTCAATGTAAAGAAGTCTATCGAAGCTATAGCTTGCCAGAAAAACGTCTTCTGAGAGTGGGAAAGGGCTCTTGTATGTGTGGTGCGGCCAGCGTCGAGCTTCCGGTCGCAACAGTTTCTCAGGCACATCGGGTCTGCCTCGAATGCGAGCCTCAGTTTCCGGGAAGAGTGCATCGGGTGTAAGCCGTTCCAGTGGGGCAAGTCCATCTACGCCCTTCTTGACGTCAATCAGCACCACCGATCCGGCTGCAATCGAGTGGTGGCAGCCGGCTATTGCCATAATACGGTTGGACCCGGGGACGGCACGCGGCTCGAATGTTGCCATGGGATTGAAAGTACTGTTGCCGTAATAGATGGCCGGGTTCGTTCCGTCCGGTCGCGAGACCCACAGTTGCTGGTAAAGGCTGGCCTCCCTGTCCACATAATCCCAACGTGTATAAACGATGCGACCGTCATTCATCACTGCCGGATCGTATTCGTGGACTTCGTGAAACGAGATAAGGTGTTGATTCGTACCATCGGCATCGGCGAGTGTAAGTGTATGACACGGAGCGAAGTCCGGGCCGCACCGGCTGTAACCGCCCCGGCGAGTTGAAACAAACGCTATCCTTCCGTTGGGAAGGTAACGTGGAGCAATGTCGTCCTGATCAGAAACGATTAATGGTCTCAGGTGGCTGCCGTCTGCCTGGATTTCGTAGATGTGGTAAGAATGGCCTGGATTGCCCTGATACGCATCTTTGGGCGGCTTGTCCAATTCGCAGAAGGAGAAGAGGACTTGCCTGCCGTCGTAGGATACGTCCAAATGCTGATATGCCCCTCTGGGAAGTCTCCCGTGAGTGAGTTCGCGGCACTGCATGGATTGGCCGGGCTCCTCAAGCACGAAGATGCCGCCTGCCGGGCGGGCGAACCTTCCGATATATTGTTGCTGCATTATGCTATTGTTGGTGGGAACACATTTGACAAAAGCAATGGGGCCGGTATCGGCAGTGGGATTCTGCACAACTATCTTACGTCGAAGAATGTGGACTCGTCGCCATAAATCCTCCCAGGCCGAATCAGACGTGCCGGGTGAAGCTTGAAGCCGGCGCTATTCCTCCCGCAGCCTATTCCAGCGTAAGATAGCTTCATTCGGTGTAGTACCTGTCTGTGTAAGGTGTTCAATAAGAGTGTCACCTCGTTTGAGCGTCTCCTCTATAGTTTGGTCATACGTCCGACGTTCCCGCGCGGTGCCGATGCCGTCCTGCATGCGCCAGTCCCACTCGATCAGCGCACGTTCGATGCCAGGATGCATTGCAGGCAATTCGGGGCGGTGGAACTTCTCAATAGACAGGGCCGAGACTGGCAACGTCATGGGACAGGTCTGTTCGCCTGAAACAAGTTCGAGATTGGCGAGCCGAACGGTTGCCTGACTTTTGTTGCTCCTCATTCTAATCGATAGCGTGGCGGAGTCATCTTCAGGCAAGCCGTTAACCTCCAATGGTGTTGATGTATTTGTCAGGCGATACCACAATGTACCTGGCTCGTTAAGAGAGAGGCTGATTTCTGCACTGCGGTCACCCCACACTTCGGCAGATGCTCTTATCCGGAATGGGCCGTCAACGTTCACTATTGGCACGAGAACAGAAATCATTCCACCAGCTTCCACACTGCCCACAAGAATGCCGGCAGGCTCCATTACGGCAAGTTGCGATCCTGCCGTCTCGCAGTATATCAGGGTGAAACCACAGGTCGCTGAGCTGAACTTTACATTCGATATGTTGTCGACCTCGACTCTGACTGTGTCCGCCCTTGGAACCGTTGAAGTCTCTTCATCCAGCATCCTGGCTTTAAGCCTCACCATCAACTCCTGGATTTCTTCAACTTCCATCACATTGCCTGAATTGCGCGCCGTTTCAAGTTCCCGCTCAAGCTCTTTGAGGCGCGCTCGCAACAACTCATCATCCTCTTCATCATAATCGACTCGGTTCCGGCCCGGGCTATCTGCATCCATTGCCGCATCTCTCAATTCCTCCATAAGCGTTCGAATTTCCGCCACTTCTGCGTCATTACCCTGTTCGCGAGCTTCGACAAGTTCTCGCTCAAGTTCTTCGAGTTGTTCAACTGACGCGCCAGCTTGCTCCTGGTCTCCCCCAGAGGCCGGATCGGCATACCATGCACAGACATGAAGTCCCAGGAGCAGCAAAGTGGTCAATTGTCGGGCCATAACTAATCTCCATCAATTTGAGATTTCAACAATCATCAGTTGTGCTCTTGGTAAGCCAAACCGTTTGGTCTTGTCCAAATAGAGTAACGAGCCGAATTCTGCCAATAGTCGCCGATTTCAGCCGCGCTTTCAGCGTATTGGCCGGAAACGATAGCCAATGCCAATAGGCATATGAACCACGAGCACGGCGACATCTTGGCATTCATAAAATGTTCTCCAAACACGGTTTGCTGTTCCTTAATCTTCAACGGCGAAAAGCTATATCATTCTCAACAGGCCAAGAGAGTGATCAGACAGGCCAAAACCAAATATAAATATATCTGTTCTACTTTTCAATAGCAACAGCCCCTCTCGCCGTGTCGATTCTCCATGTTTCGCGCCACATCAAAACTGGTTGGCCATCCTCCCATATTATTGGCAGGAATATATTCCGACCTGCTCCTTTACCGTGATGCTGACTGTATCTATCCCCCACATACACGTAAGTTGTCGTGCCATTGCCAACTACTGGAATAACGAAATCATGTTGCGTATTGAATGAATCATTGGAGGGCGGATCGGTTAGGAGCACCTTCAGCTTTGACCATGTACCCGAAAGAGAGATCGAAACGGCATATTTTGTTTGGGTGGAATTCCATCCCTGCAATCCGGATGAGAACCAGTAGTAAACGTCGTTGACTTTGATGATGTGCGAAGCTTCGCGTCCGGTGTGATGACGCGGATGCACGGCGGCATTACCGTTGACGTTATCAACACCTCCATAGACCTTTCTCTCGATGTCAAGGAAATCCGGCGTCAGCTTGAATATTGCCAGGGACTGATTCAGGTATCGCTTGCCATCGATTAACTTGTCGAGGGTGCAGACGAGATAGCCGTCTTTTCCCTCCTGATAAACGGACTGGTCGCCCGTTGATCTGTCGTTCTCCGGATAGACGTATCGAACGAACTTATAATCGCCGTTGATAGTGTCGCATTGGGCAAAGCCAACCTTATGCCTTTCCCACTGTCGTGAATCCGCTTCGATAATCAACACATACTTGCCCGTGGAACGATTGTGCAGCAGGCCCGGTCGCCCGGCCCAGCCAAGGATAGAAAAGGGGCCTTCCGGCCTGAGGATGTTGTTCTCGAATTTCCAATCCGCCAGATTGGTGGATGAATACAGTTTAATGCTCCTGAAACCCATTCTAGGTTTGGTTTCGTAGCCCACCCAGTAAAAGGTGTCTCCGTCGGTAATCATGTGCCCGCCATTACACCAGATTTCGTTCCCGTCAGTATCCTTCCAGACGGAATCGTTTCGAATCGTCCCGATATACTTGCCTTCGTTCGACACCTTTTCAGTCTGAGAAGGCGGGTGAGACTTGCTGCGATTCTCGTAATAGCTAATGACCTTGTGGCCGCATCCCTCACTTATTATATCCATCTTCCCATCGAGGTTGATGTCCGTTACCTGCAGCTTGTGACTCGCATAGGAGTCGCCGCTGATGTTTCTCTTTTTCCAGGTTGGCAAGCGGTTGTTTCCCTTATTCTCATAGACGTAGACGTGATGTACCTGCTCGGCCCAGTGGTCGAAATCCAGGTCGCACGTCACAATTTCATAGTCGCCGTCAAAGTCGAGATCCAATACTGCCAGGCCCTCCGGATGGACAAGCGAACCGTCCACTTCATGTTTGTTCCACGTGTCGGATTCGGGATTAGGCGGACACTCGAACCAAAAAACGCCTTTCCCGTGGTGCCCGGCACTCACAATCAGATCAAAGTCTGTATCGCCGTCCAAGTCTCTTAAGAGCGTGTTAGAAATGCCGTATGTGGCGGTCACCTCGTGCCAGATCCAGTCGCCGGCCGGATCATCCGGAGCTTCGTACCACCCGTTGCTGAAAGCTACATCCACATTTCCGTCTCCATCCACGTCTCCTGTGTCCAGACCAGCGTGACAGTGGGGCCGACCCTCGTTCCTCTTGTCTTCAATTATGTAGCTTTCCCACAACTGAGTTGGATTCTCAGAAGGTCTGAACCATTTGATAGTGATTTCAGATGACCAGTAACCACCCTCGTTCAGAGTAGCGACGAACTCGTTTGCTTCGCCGTCGCCATCCAGATCGGCGCGTATCAGATCGTGGAGAAATGCGTCGCTGGCTCCCAGCTTATGAAACTCCCAACTCCGGCCATCCAACCGACCGGGATTCTCCCACCAGCCAAGATCGCTGCGATATTTCGCACCGACCACATCGAGATCGCCATCGCCGTCAACATCATATAAACACGCTCCGTTCAGTCCCATTTTGCCCGTGCTGTCCAAGTTGCCGTGGCGTATCCAGTTCTCCTTGCCTGGCGTCCCGTCGTTTTCATAAACGTACAGCGCTCTGTGGCCGCCGCCCGTATATATTACCTCACTGCGGTCGGTATCAATCACGGCTGTTGACCATGTCTTACTGATCAACATGCCCGGCGGTCCGGCGTCCACAAACTTATTCTTGGGAAGCGCTTTGAGAAACTCGGCGTGGGCCTGAAGGTCCGGTTGCGGCGTCTCCTCCAGCGACTGCTTCTGCTCCGGATATTTCCACGCAATAGTGTTCGGTTCGGCTCCGGGCAGGTCCGTAGGCCGAGCCGAGGCATCGTACCTCAAGGCGTATGTCCGCCGCTCGGGGCCGAAGGCCGCCATGAAAACCACGCCATGTCGGTGCGAACCCGCAGCGGTCAGCCAGCGATAGCCTGCAAGTCTGAGGTTTGAGTTGATCGACGTCCACACGTTTTTCGTCGTATCGTAGATCCACGTTTCCTTGTCAGCCGATGTAGAAAACTGATGATTGAGCTTGATTTTGCGAGCGTCGCTTCCACAAATGAGAATCTTACCGCCGTTCGGAACCAAAGCTGCGGCAGGCGCAAACATGGGCGGCAGAGCAAGCTCAGGTTGACGATGCTCCCACCGGCCTGTTCGGCAATCGAAGGCCCATGTGTCATTAAGTGCCGCGGATTGGTCATATCCGCCGAACATAATCATCGATTCGCTGACAGGGTCATAAACAATGGGCGTATTGCAGCGCAACGGCGGCTCGATCTTTAGCTTCGGCTGTCGCCAGATGTTTTCAGCGCAATCATAAAGCCACGTTGGTGCGCCTCCGGACGGGTTGGTGGCAAGGCCGCCGCCGAACAGGAGGATTTGATCGTTCAAAGGGTCGTAACACGTGCTTGCCCAAGCAAGTGTTCGGCAGGTTTGAGGGTAATTCTTCGCCTCCAGATCGGTCCAAGCGTTGGCAGCCGGGTCCAGAGCAAATGTGCAGCCGTCGCTGTAATAGACAATTCGATTTCGTTTGGAATCCCAGCAGGCCATATTGAAGGTGTGTATCGGACTGGGTCGTTTGATTCCGTCGAAGTCCCACCAGCGAACGCGGTTTGTGGCGTTGTAGCCGCCGACCACCTGCAACCTCGGGCCTTCGTCATACTTAAGCCCGTCCGGGCCTGTTTGGCCGTAGATCCGAAAAGGAGGGTACTTCTCCGCAGTCCATTGGCCCAACTTAGATTTCGGAAATGCCGGCAGCCATTGCGCCATCCCGGGGTCAAGGCTTTCCAACTCGTAGCACAGGAAGACATTTCTGGCAGGCTTCTTGCCTCCCGTCCCCCAGAGATAGAGCCGATCGACGCTGCGGGCGAAAACAAGCCGGGCGAACGCCTTGCCGCCGGCGTTGTCCTCCTTGTGAATCAGCACCCACGTATTAGCCTCAACCTCTGAGTAATCCTATGAACCGGAGCCGGTCAACAGGTTTTTCGTGTTCACAAACATTTTTTTTACTGCTCCTTTCCAATCAAGTATTTTTTCTCCTCGGCTCCTTCACCCAACCGGCAGGGGCTGAGGAGAAAAAATACGGCAGACGG
>JAUVXL010000234.1 GCA_030603595.1 Sedimentisphaerales bacterium
CCTGTGGAGCGATTGTGGAAACTTATGTCGAGGAACAGAGGTATTGGAGAATATTATGAAAAGATTACTATTGGCTATCAGTGTTATTGGGGCAGTGCTGTTTGTAGCAAGCGTTCCAAATACCGCCATAGCGCTACCGATTGGTGTGGCGGTTGAAGCTATAGGAGATCAACTCGTATCTGATCAGGGTGTCAGCGGAGGTTGGCCCGGCGAAGCGGGCTTCACCGGCTCGATCGTGGCGGGACTGGCGAACGCCTACGAAGTCACAGGCTCAGTCGATTACAGCGCCGCGGCGCAACTCGGTGCAGACCACATCCTTGATGTGGCGGCAGGCAACTTCTACGGTGACGAGGCCTATGCATTAGCCAGGGTCTCTGCGATTACGGGCGATCCGAGCTATGGTAACGCGGCGAAGACCTTCTATGATAGCCGCGATACATATGCGTACATCGCGGATTTTCAGGGTACGGATTATTCGAACGCGGTGTTTTACGTTGCGCAGCATACGGTTGCAGCGGACATGGTCGGGGCGGCGGACGCAGGGATTTGGCGCGAGGGCCTCATTCAGTATCTCTCCAGGGTCGCCGACGATGAAGCTTTCTATCCCGTCCAGAGCCTGGGTGTCGCGACATGGGCGCTCGCACAGACAGGGCCGATGGACGAGACAAGGATAGACCCGTTTGGCCTTATCGGTGAGGCCTACTGGGAGGATGTGGCCCTCAACGATTTGCTGGCCCTTCTTGACAGTCACCAGGTGGATTCCGGCGCGTACGCAGGCTCTTTCTATGTCAGGTTCGACCATGATGCTCCAGGCGTTGGTTTCGAGGCGAGTGGCTACACAGAAGATACCGTCTTTGGCACTCTGGGCCTAATTGCAAGCGGAGGTTCTGCGGATGACATTCTCGCGGCCAGGACAGCGCTGGCTTTGGGCGTAAATTCAGCGGGTGATGTTTACGAACATATATGGTCAGGGGGCGCTTCGTACTACGTCTATGGCGGCGAAGTTCTTCAGGCCATTCCCGAGCCGGTCTCGCTGCTGTTGCTGGGAATGGGAATGCTGCTGATCAGGCGAAAACATAGGTCTGACTAACAGCAGTGATCTTCATTATTGTGGTTTTAGAGCAGATTATTGTTGAAACGGGAAATGCACCGGAAGGTAACGTAGGATGCGTAAGCGATTGTACATTATCCAGATTGTAATTGTGCTGCCATTACTAACGTACAGTGTTTCATCTGTGTCGGCTTCTTTGCCGGTAGGACAGGCGATTGAGTCCATTTCTGACAGGCTCGATGTTGAACAAATAAAAACCGGAGTTCTTGCCGGGAGTTGGGCTACGGAAGCCAGTTTTACCGGTTCCATCGTGGCGGGTATGGCCAGCGCTTACGAGAAGACCTGCAACAGTGCTTACAAAGACTCCGCCGAATTGGGTGGAGCTTTTATTCTCTCGAGCGCATCCGGGAATTTTTACGGCGACGAGGCCTTTGCCTTGACCGGCTTAAGTCAGATTGCAGACGACCCCGCCAACAATGCCTGGCGAACAGCAGTGGGCGATTTCTATGACAATGTCAAGAATAGCGGAGATGGTACCGAGGGTTATATTTCCTGGTTCTTAGGTACGGAACCGTCCACAGCGGTATTCTATCTGGCGCATTACACGGTTGCCGCCTTCTACGTTGACGCTGAAGATAGGCAGATATGGCGGCAGGGGCTAATCGATTGGCTCGCCGAAGTTGACGATGAATCCTCGGATTTCCCGGTGATGGCTCTCGGTGTTGCGACTTGGGCTTTGGCCCAAACAGGGCCTCTGGATGCTACGCTCGTAGATCCTTCCGGAACGAGCAAACCGTATTGGAATTTGGTGACTCTGGCTGAATTGCCTGATATCCTTATTAGCCACCAAATTGCGGTCGGCGACCCAAATGCAGGGATATTTTATTGGCGGTTTGACCATGGTGACGGCGGATCGGGCGGCATTGTTAGCGGCTACACGGAAGATACAATTTTCGGCACACTCGGACTGGCTGCCGCATCCGGCGCAGATCCAGCATTGGAAATGGATGAAGCAATCTTTGCCGGGCGCCACGCTCTCTTGGACGGCATAGGTCCTGGGGGAATGGTCTGGGAGCGCCTTTCGCAGGAAGATGGAGTCTATTATGCATATGCCGGAGAGATGCTGACGGTCCTTGCCAAACTGATTATTTCCGGAGATATTAACCTCGATGGAGGCGTAGATTTTCCGGATTTTGCTGCTTTTGCAGATAACTGGCACAGTTCAGACTGTGTCGCATGCTCCTGGTGCAATTGTTCTGATCTTAACCACAATGGAGATGTGGATTTTAGTGACTTTAAAATCATTGCTGACAACTGGCTCAAAGGGACAGGCTATTAGTAAACTGTAGGAAAATCAATACTTGGCGTTAACTTGATGGTATAGGAATTTGTTATTTAGGCAAAATGGGCAAAATGGAGAATCTGTCATTCCTGCGAAAGCAGGAATCCAGCCTTTTGTCCTTGGATCCCCGCTCCCCGATCGGGGTCGAGGACAAGCTTCGCGGGGATGACAGGATGAGGCTATTGTAAAAGTCCCGGGCGAAGCCCGGTTAATTTAAGCGCATAGGAATTTGTTATTTAGGCGAAATGGGCAATATGGAGAATCTGTCATTCCTGCGAAAGCAGGAATCCAGTCTTTGGGCCTTGGATCCCCGCTTTCGCGGGGATGACAGGATGAGGCTATTGTAAAAGTCCCGGGCGAAGCCCGGTTAATTTAAGTAACGCAACAGTAAACAAGGAGACAAGATGAACGGCGTGTTAATAAGAGGCGGAAAGAGTGAGATTGGCATTGCGTCCAAGATATTCGCCGGTGCGGCAGCGTTGGCGATTATTGCAGGACTCGCTATTGTGACGCCTGCAGACGCAGCAGCCTCGAGAAACGCAACCAAAGAGTTGCTGCTGAGCGAGATGAGCTTGTTCAACCCTTTTACACTGCAAAGTACAAGCACGAAGATAGTTGAAAGTGGAGTTGAAGGTGGTTTTAGCCCGATAGTATTACTGGGTATCGGCACGACATCGCGCCCGCCTATAAGGATACCATATAGACCGTCTTTGCGCAGTCCTTTTCGGCCTCCACTTTAGGGCAGCCGCTGAGTTACACTTTCCGCAAATGCGTTGATATAGATCATGGAAAGATATTCCAGAGGGAAATAATTGACTCGAGCAAACATATCAGAGACTTGAATTGAAAACCGCGAAGCCGAGCGAAGCGATGTTCGTAAAGGTCTTCAAGGAGGAATTGATGGGTGAATGAGAATGCGAAATGCAGTGCTGTATGAGGAAAGCAGCACTTTCAGCAGGGAGGATGTATTTCAAGTGAATTTCTGCCGATGAAGTGGATTCTTGTGCCTGTTTGCCCGAAAAACAGGCAGACAGGCATAACGAAGCACAAGCGACACAGTGTTTTCTGTTGTGATATTCCTTCCTACATCCAGTAACCATATAATGGTATCGGTGACAGCCACGCTTCAGGGATGACTCGCATTGCGAAGATATTGCGGAATAACATAACGGAAAGAACAGAATGTTTACAAAGTTTCGGACCGTCGTAGCAGGTTTCTTATTGCCGGTCGCAATAGCCTGCCAAGCGTGTTTTGGGGCCTTGCCAATTAGCGATGCAATCAACGTCTGTGCTGATAGGCTGGACGAGCAACAAACGAAGATCGGTGGCGATGCGGGAAGCTGGCCTTTAGAGATCGGCTACACAGGCTCAATCGTGGCGGGACTGGTCGGCGCCTATGAGGGCGAAGGTGACGTTAGCTGGAAGCTTGCCGCTGAAATGGGCGGCGATTATATACTTTCTTCCGCAGGTGGCAACTTCTTCGGTGACGAGGCCTTTGCTCTATCCCGCTTAAGTGAGATATCAGATGACCCTTCCAACAATATTTGGCGAACGGTACTAACCGATTTCTACTTCGATATAGTGCTTGGCGAGGGTGGCACAGAAGACTATATCGCTAATTTCGATCTTACTGAGCCATCGACAGCCGTATTCTACATCGCCAACCACGTCGCCGCAGCTTACTACGTCAATGCCGGAGATAAGCAAATCTGGAGACAAGCTCTGATTGACTATCTGGCCAAGGTCGATGACGACTCCTCTTATTTCCCGGTGCTGGCATTAGGTGTGGCCACATGGGCACTGGCGCCCACAGGTTCGCTGGATAGCACCCTTATTGATCCATCCGGGGTAGGGGCAGCTTACTGGAGCGGTAAGAGACTGGAGGACCTGCCTGGGCTTCTCATGAGCCACCAGGCGCCGGCAGGAGAACCATATACCGGTAGCTTTTATTGGCGGTTTGACCACAATACCGATGGCTCAGATGCTGAAGCAAGCGGCTATACGGAGGATGCGATATTTGGCTCGCTGGGCCTTATTGCCGCTTCAGAGGCCGACCCGAGCCTGGATATTGACGCTTCTATTCACACTGCACGAGAAGCTTTGCTGGAGGGGGTGGACTCTGACGGCACTGTGTCGGAACATCTCTCCGGCTTGGGCGAGAGCTACTATGCCTACGCAGGGGAGATGCTCCAGGTTCTTGGTGAATTTGTTCTCAATGGCTGGGAACCTGCAGTTTGCATTTATGATCTTGACGGCGACGATTTCATCGGGCCGGGCGATTTTTCGTTGTTTGCCTGTTGCTGGCTCCACCTCGCCGGCGATTCAGGGTGCGCTGGCTCGTTTCCTTGTCTCGATAGCGACTTTGACTGCGATGGCCTTGTTGGCCCCGGCGACCTTAGCTGGTTTGCAACAGGTTGGCTCAAGCCCTGTGACGATCCTTCGGTCTTGGTGCCACCCTGTGATTGAGAAATCTGTTAGCGTAATTCATTATACACGAAGGACTACTGTTATGACGCGGTCAAATGGGATCGAAAATAATCCACTAACAGCCTCATTCGATCAGCGTAGGAGGAGAAACTTTATGAAGGCACAGCGTCTATTCTTTATGACAATCATCTCGACGGTTTTGGTATTTGCCGGACCCGTTATTGCTGCGGATGTAGATGTAGCTCTCGTAGCGCTACTGTCGCCATCGTCCTCGGACACGACCACGACTCTGCCAATCTCGGTCTCCTCTGTTCCGAATGGTCAGGATTACTATATTGAGGTCTGGGCCAGTGATGTAGGGGCAACGAATACGGGGCTGACGTCAGTGTACACGGATATTACTTTTACCCCCTCCAGCGCGGCATCGGTCCAGTCGATCGATCATGGTGGAATCTTTACCGTGTTTACATCAGGCTCAATTATTTCCGGCGGGATCGACGAATTGGGCGGCTCTTCTCTGACAGCAGCCGGGACAGAGCCGCAGTGGGCGCGCGTTGCGACCGTCCGGATACATGCAGATGCGGCAGGGACTGTCAGTTTCTCGGTGGCCGCGAGTTCTTCAGGCATCGCCGCATTGGGCCGCGGACTGATCCCCTGGCCTGACATTGATCTGGGAAATGTAACATTCGAACAGGTTCAGTGTCCGTCGATCACTGATCATCCCGATAGCCAAGCTCTTTGTGAAGGCGGTTCGGTCACGTTCACTGTTTCAGCAGCCGGCACTGCACCGCTGAGTTACCAATGGCGTAAGCATAGCAGCGCCATCCCAGGTGCAACCAGTGCGAGCTACACCATTAACCCAGTCAGCTTGGGTGATGCAGGCAGCTACAACTGTGTGGCCACTAACGCCTGTGGCAGTGCGACGTCCAATGGGGCTACACTTACGGTGAACACGGCGCCTGTGATCACAAATGGTCCGGACAATCGAGCCGCTTGCGAGGGCGGTTCGGCCACATTCAGCGTTACGGCGACCGGGGCGGGGCCATTGAGCTATCAGTGGCGTAAGAATGGCAGCAATATCCCAGGTGCGACCAGCTCTATCTACACGATTAGTCCAATGACCCCGGGTGATACAGGCAGCTATGACTGTGTG
>JAUVXL010000118.1 GCA_030603595.1 Sedimentisphaerales bacterium
TCTTGATTTTTTCTTTTTAACAATAACGTGTTGTTTCATATACCGTTAGGCGATTATTGAAGAAAATCACAAAGAAGACTTTCTTCAACAATATAGGCCTAACCTGCAATTTTGCAGAACTCATTCTCTATATGGTTAGACGGATGTGCTATTCGATTTCATGTCTGCCGATTATTGCATCGGTCAGTATCTTGCCGGATGCGTATTCGATTGTCGAGCCTGAGGGCAGGCCTCTTGCCAAGCGAGTTATCTTGACGCCGAGCGGCCGAAGCAGCGAACTGATATAGAGGCTCGTGCCGTCGCCCTCTAAGTTGGGGTTAGTCGCCATGATAACTTCTTTTACCTCGCCGGCGCGGACCCGTTCGACGAGCTTATCGATAGTCAAATCGCTCGGCTCGATTCCGTCCAACGGTGCGATATGGCCGCCTAAGACGTGATAGACCCACTTGCACGTCCCTGTCTTCTCCAGGCTGATAAGGTCCTTGGGCTGCTCGACGACGCAGATGATGGATTTGTCCCGCCGAGTGTCCGAGCAGATTTGGCAGAGGGGCCCTTCGGAGAGGCCGCAGCAGACGTTGCACCGCTTGATATTAGTCTTAACCGCCCGAATCGCCTCAGCCAACCCGAGAGCCTCAGCCGAATTGGCCTTCAAAATATAAAACGCCAGCCGCTCGGCACTCTTAGGCCCAACCCCAGGCAGCCTCCCGAACTCCTCGATCAGTTTGTTCAGACTTTCAGTATATGCAGTGCTCATATAATCTTTGCGCCTTTTCGTTTGCTTGGACAGATTATCTGTTGGTAACAGCAGTTTACATTTGACCGGGAGATAGTGTCAACCTGCAAAAAGGTCGGATGAAGAATTCCTGAGAAATTCCCTTGTAAAGTTGGTGGTTGGATACTAATATCATAGGGTGTCTTGATTTAGATAAAGATGGTAGCTATTCGGACAAGGTGTTATGGAGAAACTCGATCATAAAGTCTATTGTGCAGGCCCGCTATTCAACCCTTCGGAGCGTGAAGAGATGGCGGCTATTGCAGCCGCATTGAAGAATGCGGGCTATTCGGTCTTCTTGCCTCAAGAGGACGGTCTGAAATTCGCCGTTCTTTTGCCTGTGCTAATGGACCAAGGAGTTTCTATTGACGAAGCGACGAAGATTCTGAACTTGGCCATCTTCTCTCTCGATGTGTTTGAGATTATGCGCTGTGATGGCTTAGTGCTGAACATGAATGGGCGAGTGCCGGACGAAGGTGCAATGGTGGAAGCAGGCATGGCGTGGTCTCATGACAAGACGGTTGTAATCTTCAAGAGTGATGATCGTTCACTTATTCACGGCAGTTGCAATCCTTTGGTGATGGGATTGGCTGATTTTGAATTCGTCGGGGCATACAAAGAAATTCCCCGATCTTTTGACCGTAGAATATCCGAAGCTCAAGCGTCAGATCGTGCGTTGGCTTCGTCAAGGTTTGAAACGGCAAATGAAAAGGGCGAAGCGGTTAGCCATTGTTTGGCAAGTCGTAAGAGTCTGGAGGATATTACAGAACTTCTCATCAAACTTTTTGCGGAGAAATCATGTCTGAGTCGAGAAGAACAGAACGAGAGCTTTTCCCCGGTTCAGGGGCGAGGATAGGGACAAAGGGTCGGCACGGAGATTTGGCACCCGACCGGATTCGGATGGACTTCCAAAGGGATGTTCATCGGATCATTTATTCGCAAGCATTCCGGCGGTTGCGTCACAAGACGCAAGTGTTTTTCTTTCCTCGAAACGATCACGTCTGCACGCGTATGGAACACGTTTTGCACGTTGCTTCTGCTGCGAGGATGGTTGCACGAAGCCTTGGTCTCAATGAGGATCTTGCCGAAGCTATCGGGCTTGGTCATGACATTGGCCACGCGCCCTTCGGTCACGAAGGAGAGGAGATTCTAACCGGGATTATTGCCAAAGATAAGGCTTTGCATGCTGTAATGCCGGGGTTCTCTCATAAGATTAATGGTCTGAGGGTGGTTGACAAAATAGCGAAGCTTGACAGGGAGCCGCCCGGCTTGAAACTGACTTGGGAGGTTAGAGACGGCATTGTCTCGCATTGTGGTGAAGATCGGAGTACTCGCACTCTAAAGCCATACCGGGGCGACAAGGATCTTGACAATATCAAACGAAGAGAGGATGCCGGAAACCCGACAACGCATCGAGGGATGCATAGTCCGTTTGATTGACAAGATTGTGTATGTTGGACGAGATATAGAAGATGCCATAACCACTGGAGTGATAAGTTCAGCAGAGATACCCGAGGATATTTTTGCAGCTCTGGGGAGCAACAATGGCGAGATAGTCGGGGCATTTTTGGAGGATATGGTTGAGAATAGCAGCCAGGAGCATATTTCTATTAGCAAGGGCAAAGCCGAACTTTTGCATAAACTGATAGCATTCAATAACGAACACATATACCACAGCGAGGCGGCTGAGAGATACAAGAAGCAAGCCAAGCACGCTCTCAAGTTCTTATTTGATGAATTGATGGAACTTGTGACGCTAACCAAGCGTTTCACGGAGAATAGCAATAAGACAAGACTCCTGAGCCACACAACTGTATGCAAAGTGTTAAAGCAATTCGTAACAGAAGATATGAAGGGCCAGTATAGGGAACAGGACCCTGACAGCTTGATAGTGTTAGATTTCATTGCCGGAATGACGGACAATTTTGCTGTAAGCGCCTACATTGAATTGTCTGTGCCACAGGCAACGGTGTGAATTTGCAGGCTTGAGGCGCTCTTGTTGTGTGCAGCTTTTCTTAGCCAAGAGGCGACGGACAAGACGTAGGGGTCTTAGGCGCTGTCAGTCTTCTTCGATTCCTGTTACGGTTGCGTCGAGGCCGAGGAGGACTGTTTTTACTGCGGGGTCGTTTATTAGTTCGTTGCTTCTTTGGGCCGAGGTCCTTGTTTGCTTGGCCTCGGCCTTGGTCCGGGCGGGGGTCTCGGCTAATTCGAAGCTCAGTGTTAGCGGCGTCGAAAACTGTTCGCTCAGCAGTGCTTGGACTTGCTCGGCTCGGCCGTTGCTTTCGCACATCTGCTTTTGCATTCTTGCCGAGGCGGGGAATTCGAGAGTCAGTGTACCGCCCTCGAATCGCCTCGGAACCGCTGCGCCGAGCAACCCTGCCGTTGCTGGGCCGAGCTTGTCGGCAATCAGCTTGAGAGCGGCGGGCCAATTGCCTATTAACGACTGAACGTCATTTGGCCCATCCTGCGTCTGTCGTCCGTCGTTCGTCGTCTGTCGTCTGTCTTCTGTCTTCTGTCTTCTGTCTTCTGTCGTCTGTCGTCTTTGGCTGGGGGCGGCTCTACTTACGGGGGGATGTTTTTTTTTAACACTTGCCGCCGGGTTGCCCTTCAACTGCGAGAGGAGTTGATCGACGTTCATAAAGTGCTCGCTCAGGGCGAATCGCAGCAGCGATGCTTCGAGCAATGCCCTGGCAGTATCGCTGTTCTTGATGGCCCAGCGGAGCTTTTCGAGCGTGGCGATGTTGTAGACCAGCGATGCAATGTCGAATTTCTCGGCAAGTTCGCTCGCCCGTTTTCGCTGCTGGGCGGTGAGTATCAAAAGCTCGCTGTCGGCCCCGGCGGATTTTGCCACCATCAGGTCTCGCATATAGTCAACGAGCGAATCGAGGATCTGCACTTCGCTCGTGCCTGTGCGCAAAAGCTCATCCGCGGCCTCCAGCGTGCCGGCCGCATTGCTCTCGCCGATTTTGTCGATGAGGTTCCAGACCTTCTCACTGTCGGCGCATCCGAGAAACTCTTCGAGCAGCGAGGCAGCCAGCGGCTCGGCCCCGGTGCTGATCAGCCGATCAAGCAGGCTGAGGGCATCTCTCATCGATCCGTTGGCCATTTTCGCCAGGGGCAGGACAAGATCGTTTTCGTATTTGATCTTCTCGGCTTCAAGCACAAATTCGAGTTGCCTGGCGATTACCGCCGGCGTAATGCTGGAGAAATCGAACCGCTGGCAGCGCGATTGGATCGTGGCGATAACCTTGTTAGGCTCGGTTGTCGCGAAGATGAACTTCACATGGCTGGGCGGCTCTTCGAGCGTCTTGAGAAGTGCGTTGAACGCCCCGGTGGTCAGCATGTGGACTTCGTCGATGATGTAGATTTTGAACCGCGCACGTGCGGGCCGATAGATAACGTTTTCGCGAAGCTCGCGGATTTCATCGACTCTATTGTTGGACGCGCCGTCGATCTCGATAACGTCGATATCCTCGCCGGCATTCACGGCCAGGCACGATTCGCACTTGCAGCAAGGCTCGGTGGTCGGCTCATCCACAGCCAGGCAGTTCAGAGATTTCGCCAGCACCCGCGCCAAGGTAGTCTTCCCGACGCCGCGAGTGCCCGCAAAAAGATAAGCATGGGCCACCCGGTCGGTCCTTATAGCATTCTTAAGCGTCCGCGCGATAGGGTCCTGACCGATGACGTCGTCAAACGTCTGAGAACGGTATTTTCGTGCTAAGACTGTGTAACTCATAGTGAATTTATTAATTGTTATTTACTATTTACTATTCTTTCCCGCCCGCGTCGTCTTACGTGACTTAATAAAGATCGATGTAAGTTCCCGGCCCTCTGTCAATAGAGGAGCTACAAGGCTTTCTTTCAAAAGGCGTTCGTCAATAATGAATTCCAGCCAGAAGTATGATTCAAATATCAAATAGACAATCGTAAATAGTAAATAAAAAGATGGCCGGGTTTGCCACGGCACCACCAAGCACACGCTTATGGCTGCTCGGTTCCCCGCCTGACCAGGTTCGCGGGCTCGGTCTGCATGGGACCCGGCCGTAATGATTCACAATCGATTGCCTGTCACATCACGACAAACCGTCAATATAGCAGCCCCCGTCGGCCTTTGCCAGAAAAACATTTGCAATTGCCGATTTTTGCCCGTCGCAGGCCGGAAAAATTGCGGAATAAATTTCTTTAAGGGTGCTTGACAGCCCGCAGTCAATACCCTATTTGGTTATGCGCCAGATTAGCGTGGCGACGTGTTATTGACGGTGGGTAGTCAGTTAAAAGGGGGTTTGATATGCAAGTTAGAATCGAAGATACGTGTACGGCGTGCGGCCTCTGCTGCGAAACGTGTCCTGAGGTATTCAGCCTGGGCGATGTGATAGCCGAAGTGATTGGCGACGAAGTCCCGGCCGAATACGAGGCAACTGCGCGTGAGGCTGCCGAAGAATGCCCCGTAGAGGCGATTGTCATCGACGAATAGGCCGGCTGTGGTCTCTACGGTTAATTGGAGATGCGGGTCAACGCCCCTTGCCGCCGGGCCTCTCAAGGTTGCTCGGTTAGCGCTCGTGGGTCCATGAAGTGGAGCAGGTAGTCCGGCCCGCCGGCCTTTGTGCCTACCCCGGACATCTTAAACCCCCCGAACGGTTGAATCTGCACCATCGCCCCGACGCAGCTTCGATTGAAATAGAGATTTCCGACCCGGAATTGGCGGCGGGCCTTATCAAGGTGTTCTCTGTTTCGGCTGAATACGCCGCCGGTCAGGGCGAATCTCGTTGAGTTGGCCCAGTCGAGCGCCTCGTCGAAATCTCGGGCTCGCATAACAGCCAATACCGGCCCGAAGACTTCCTCCTGAGCGAGGCGATTGTCAGGCGTAATACCTTCAGCAATCGTCATCGGAACGTAAAAACTTTTATCCGGGACCTCGCTCGAATAAAGGATATTGCCCTCTTTGCCCGCCAGTTCGACGTATTCGAGGATTTTCTGTTGGGCGGACCGGTCGATTACGGCGCCCATATAGTTGTCCGGCTCTTCAGCGGGGCCGATCTTGAGCTTCCGAGCCGCTTCAATCAGCTTGGGAACGAAGGCATCGTAAATCGCGTCGTGGACGATAAGTCGCGAGCAGGCCGAGCATTTCTGGCCCTGATAGCCGAAGGCCGAGTAGAGGACGGCTGTGACGGCCCTGTCCATATCGATATCGTCGTCGAGGATAATAGCGTTCTTGCCGCCCATCTCGCAGATAATCTTCTTGACCGAGAGCTGATTGTCCGGCGTCTTCCCGGCCCTTTCTATGATTCGCAGGCCGACCTCCATCGAGCCCGTAAAGGCGATAATGCCGACCTTCGGGCTGTCAACCAAGTAATCGCCCATAACCGAGCCGCGCCCGGGCGTGTAATTGAAGACGCCATCCGGAAGGCCGACCCGGCGGAAAAGTTCAACTAAGTGATGGCCTACCACAGGGGACCGGTTCGAGGGCTTAAAGACGACGCAGTTGCCCGTGACGATGGCTGCGGAGCACATCCCGCAAGCGATGGCGAACGGAAAATTCCACGGGGCGATCACCGCGGCCACGCCCTTGGCCTGATAGAAATACTGATTGATTTGGCCGGCGTAGCTGCCCATATCCCGCGTCTGGCCAAGCCGGAGCATCTCACGGGCGTAGTATTCGAGAAAATCGATACCCTCCGCTAAATCATTGTAGGCCTGGGCCCACTGCTTGCCCTCTTCGAGGACCTGCCATGCGGAGTATTCATAAATCCGTTCGCGGGCGATTCGAGCGGCCTTGACAAGGTATTCGGCCCGCTCAGCGGGCGACGTGTCGCGCCACGTTTGAAAGGCGTTGTGTGCGGCGGTGAGCGCGTGTTCGACCTCTTCTGTGCCGGCCTGGCAGATACGGCCAATGACCTCGTCGGGATCGGCGGGATTTATCGAATCGATGACCTCGTCCGTAACGACATCCCGCCCGTTGATATAAAGCGGGTAGTCTCGGCCTAATTGCCAGCGGACCTGGGCTATCGCGTGCGGAAAAGCCTTTCTAACCTGCGGATCGTCGCAGCCGGCAAAAAGCGGCTCGTTCGCGAAGGCCGGTAGCTCCAGCTTAACGTTGCTTTCGATTTGCGTCGTACTCATTTTTCAACTCCTCTGAGAATTCCTACATGATTTCTGCAAAATTGCAGATTAGGCCTATACTAAGGCCTGCGTCAAAAGTGGAAAACGACGAATATGATCTTCGTTTTTATCCCCTCCCCCCTGGGGGACAAGCTTATGGTCGGGGCTTGTAATTTGGACTTTTGACGCACGCATCTATATTGTCGATTCCTCTATGAGTCAACTAACATTGCCTTATTCGCTTAGCGTTCATCCGTGCGAGAGTTCCTGGCTTCTCTGGCAGGCCTTTTTTATCGCGGCATTGACCATTGGCCCGAAGCTGCCCTCGGTGAATACGTTGAATGCCGCCTCGGTGGTGCCGCCGGGAGTGGCTACGCGTCTGACCAGATCCGCCGGGCTTTCACCGTCCTCAGCCACCTTCTCAGCCAACAAACACGCGCCTTTGCCGGTCTGGAGGACGAGGCTTCGGGCGATTTTTCCGGGCAGCCCGAGTTCGACGGCGGCGTCTATCATCCGGTCGAGCAAGAGGAAGAAATAGGCCGGCCCGCTGCCGCTTACCGCGGTAACGGCGTCGATCAGACCTTCGTCCTCGATAACATCCGCTTCGCCAACTGAAAGGAATACGAGACGAGCGATTTCGACTCTCGCCTGCGCTTTCTCGTTGGCGAAGAGTACGCTGGCCCCCTCATCGACCCAGGCGGGCATATTAGGCATAACTCGGACGATTGCCACATCGCCGAGGACCGCGGCGATATCGGTGGTGCGAATCCCGGCGGCGATGGATATCACCAAGGCGTCCGGCTTGAGGGTGTCTTTGGCGCTCTCCAGCGCGTCGGCCATATTCTGCGGTTTAACGCTCAGGACCAGGATATCGGCGTTCGAGGCCAGATCCGCGTTATTCTCAGCAGTCCTTATGCCGTAGTGCTCTCTGAGGTATTCGAGTCTTTCCGCACGGATATCGCTGACGAAGACCTTGCCGGGCCTATATACATTGGCCTTCAGCACGCCGTTTATCATAGCCTCCGCCATATTGCCGCCGCCTATAAAACCTATCGTATCCACATCTTTCTCCTTGCTAAAACCAGCATTGGAATTATTATCATATTCAATATCTTTGCGTTTGATGAATATAAGAGTAATTACGGAGAAGAGCAATGCAAAAACAGGTTGAATACGCCGATGCGATCAAGACCAAGTACCCAGAGCAGATTGTCATAGCCATTGCCAAAGACCGGAACGGCAAGTTCAATCCGATTACGCTGGGCTGGACGATGATTGTCTCGGGCGACCCCCCCATGATGGCGATAGCCGTCGCCAAGACCCACTATTCGGTCGAGGTGATAACCTTCGCCGAGTGCTTTACAATAGCCTATCCCTCTGCCGAAATGGCCGATGCGGCCCTGTTCTTCGGCTCACGGTCCGGTCGCGACGTCGATAAACTGGCGGAATTCAAATGCGAGACGGCCCCAGCCGCCGAGATTGACTCGGTATTGCTCGCCGACGCCGTCGCCAATTTCGAGTGCACCCTCGAGCAGCACATGCACGCCGGGGACCACGTCATCTTCGTAGGCAACATAGTCGCGGCCCACACCAACAGCGAAGCAAAAAAACGCCTCTACACAACCGCCCCCGGCCACAAACTCGGCCCCGTATCGTGATGAGCAATCGGATAGGCCGTTTGCATGGTGTTGGCGCATCCTGTTGCAAGGCATTTTCAAAGGAGAAGTTATGAAACGACAAACCAAGTCCCAGACATCGAAATCATTGTCAACAGAATCGTGCAAGCCTTCTCGTCGCCGGTTTCTGGCGGACAGTTCGAGGGTTGTCGCCGGTTCTGTCCTTGCCGGCGTTGCTCTGCCTCGGATTTACGCGGCGCCGAACAATACGATACGCCTGGCATTGGTCGGCTGCGGAGGCCGCGGAACCGGCGCCGTCGCCGATGCCTTCGCCGCCACAGGCGGACCCGTGAAGCTCTATGCCATGGCCGATCTCTTTGAACCTCGGCTCAAGTCCAGCTACGACAATCTAATCAGAGGCCATAAGGACAAGGTCGATGTGCCTGCGGAGCGCCGATTCGTCGGCTTCGACGCCTACAAAAAGGCCATCGACTGTCTCGGTCCGGGCGACGTTGTGCTGCTAACCACCCACGCAGCCTTTCGTCCGATGCACTTCGAGTACGCCGTCAAGAAGGGCGTAAACGTTTTCGCGGAAAAATCCTTCGCAACCGACTCGCCCGCCGTTCGTCGCTGGCTCAAAACAGCCGAGCTGTCCGAGAAGAAGAACCTCAAGGTCGGCGTAGGCTTTATGTGGCGGCATTCCGAGGCTCGCAAGGAAACGATCCGAAGGATTCACGATGGGGCCATCGGCGACGTGCATACCCTGCGGATTTACCGCGTGCACGGCCCTGTCCACTGCCCGCCCCGCCAGAAAGACAGCAATGAAGTCGCATTCCAACTCCAGCACCCGAACAGCTTCACTTGGGTATCGAGCGGCTTTTACATCGACTGGCACTGCCACAATATCGACGTGGCCTGCTGGACGAAGGGCGCCTGGCCAGTGTCGGCACAGGGATTCGGCGGCAGATGCTACCAGCAGGCGGGCAACCAGTTCGACCACTACACCGTCGAGTACACGTTCGCCGATGGCACGAAGCTCTTTACCTTCTCGCGCCACATGAACGGCTGCTGGCAGACATACTCCGATTACGCCCACGGCTCCAAGGGCTCGGCCGTGATAATGGCCACACTCGGCCAGCCCAAGCCCAAGATATATAAGAGCCAGAATATGGTCCCGGATCAGATGGTTTGGCAGTACGGCAAGAACGACCCCAATCCCTACCACGTCGAGTGGCAACTGCTCCTGGACGCTATCCGCCGGAATAAGCCTCACAACGAGGCCCGCCGGGCAGGCGAGGCCGAAGTAGCCGCTCTGATGGGGCGCATCGCCACCCACACAGGACAGCTTGTTACCTGGAACCAAATAATGAACTGCAACTTCCAATTCGTGGAAGATATCGACAGCATGACATTCGAAACCCCCGCCCCGATTCACGACGGCCCGAACGGGATATACGCCGCGCCCCAGCCGGGAATAACGAAAGAATGCTAATCACATATAGACAACTTGCTGCGCGCCGCATTCAATGCGTTTATGGAGTTATCACTTGGGTTCTGAAGGTTCTTTGTTCTCTTGGGAGCAGTTTATTCAGTTCGGGGCCTTCGGGGGTGTCGATTAGTAGTATTCCGTCGTCGCTCAATAGCTGGATGTCGTTAGTATCGGGGAATTGGAACATTGCTTCGGGGGTTATGATCGGGAAATCGTCTATCATTGTCAGCAGGCCGGTGCCCATATCGTATGAATAGAGTATTTGGAGAGGTTCGTCGCTTCCCGCTTTGTGTGAGCCGGCGACGATCAGGTATTTGCCGAGGGTCGGCGAGTATTCCATACTGCGGATGCCGAGGCCGTCGAGGTCGAGCAGCATCGGCGGGTCGAAATCGGCGGCTTGTCCGCTTAAAACGATTTCTTCGGGGTTGTTGATCTGAATGATCAGCGCGTTACTGACATCATTAACATCGGGCCTCGGATTCCTAAAGGCGATGAATATGGAGTTGCCGTCGGCTGAGGTGCACAGTCCCTCGATGTTGAGGCCGTCGATTTTTGGCGCGAGATCGGGGATCGGGAGGGGGTCGATGTGTCCGCCGGAGACCCCTATCGCATCGGCCAGGCCCAAATCGTAGATCGAGTCGTAGGCGATTAGATCATCGATGAGGCCTGTGTAATTGCCGTCCACGGTGATATTGGGGTCGGGTGAAGTCTTGCTGACGGTCGTGGCGAAGAACTGGTATCGGCTGTACCAGTATTCGCCGTCTTTGTTTCTACCGTGGGAGGCTATCCAGAAGATTCTGTCGTTGAACCAGGTGGCTCCTTCGATATCGGTTTCAGGGTGACTCGACTCGACATTCAAGAATTCCGTCAGGTTGAAGTCAACGATCGGGGTGGAGTTGGGGTCCCTCGAATCGTATATGCAGAGTCTGTTGATCTCGTCGCCGGCTGCTATGAACAGGTTTGCGTCGATTGCGGTGCCTGCGGAGGTATCGGCGATTTGCCAGTATATTTCAAATGTCCTAACTGTAACCGGGCTGGACCATTCGGTTTCATTGAGGCGGCTCGATGTATCGCGGGCCTTTGCTCGATACGTGTATTCTGTGCCTGGCGCAAGAGTATTCGGCTCGAACGTATTGACGTACTGCCAGCCGCTGTCGGGTCCTCCGCCTGATACGCACTGGAAATAGTACTCGAGGCCGTACTGGGCATCGGATGCGCCGGCGGCGGCCATATAGATTGACGTCCTCGAGGTGGTCATCGGCTCGGTTCGCCAGGTCATAACGTTGGGCTCCGGGGGTGTAACGTCGGCGCCGTCGAGCCATTCTTCGGCAAATAGAGCCAGGTCGCCGGCGGCTATGTTTGCATCGCCGGTGAAATCCGCCTCGGCACAAGGAACAACTCCTATGCATTCGGAATCGCCCCAATACCCCGCGAAGATTGCATAATCCAGAAAGTCAACGTCGCGGTCGTAGTCCAGATCGGCGGTGGGGCGATATACAGGCAGCAGCGAAAGGATTGCATTTCTGAGCATCAGCTTTGCCGGGGCGGTTGCATTTTCGAAGAACTCATACGTCATCTTCGGCATTGCGAAGAAGACTCGTGGTCCGCCGGGCGCATAGTCTGACCCCTCGTAGTAGGCCGTCTCGTTGCCGAGCCAGCGTGCGATAACCACATCGCCGTCGCTCGTGGCTATGATCGTGCCGGTACCGGCGGACGACTGATCCGAGTAGTCAATTTCAACAGGATCTGCGAATATTTCCACTGCCCCGGAAGAAGTATCGACGCCTGCAAAGATCGGGTCGTTAGAATCGGCTACGGCTAAGTGCGTGTGCGGTGCGAGGGGCGTGTCGCCGCCGGCGAGCCAGTCCCAGTAATCGTGCCCGCTGCCCCTGGCAAGCTTGATGTTGTGGTTGAGAATCGGCACGTTCACGTCGTTCCAGAAGTCGGTGTCGGCATTGTAATCAGTGTCGGTGTTCTCTCTGGAGACAATGATCAGATCGGCGGATTCCAGTTCAAGCTTCTTTTTCCCGCCGAGGTGCTCGTCGTATCTGTCGGGTACTATTAGCACCTCGACGTTTCCACGGTAGATGTCCTGGATGAATTCGGTGTAGCCTCGCTCGGATTCGTTGGAATCGGCGGTTACGATGATTACAGTGAGCGGCTCGGCGCGCGCAGAGGCCGCCAAGGCCGTAAGTATAACCAGAACTGATATCAACGAGCGCATCTTTACTCATTTCTTCCAGATCGAACTCAATACAAGCACCAACACCACCGCAACCCTATACCTGCCTACTATTATTATACCAAAATATAGGGCCAAAAATCAAGCGGTTTGGCCTAATTTCAGCGATTTCAACGAGAATGCTCCCTCTATGTCCGAACGGAGCGGATTTTATGGGAAGGGCCTGCCGTTCGAGGTATCTTTTTGAGCCCATTGCTTGCGTGGCCGCGTTGGGGGACGGCTGATTTGCCCGTTAAACTGCAAGAATGCGAAGAAAGGTTGGAAATGACGCCGACCACCCAAAATTCAAACAAATCGCAAAACTGATAAAATAACCCACATTCTGATCATTGGGCTTTGAGGGCGGCTATCTGAGCCTTGAGAGTTTGGTTCTCGGTCTGCAGAGTCTCGATCTTCTCGTTCAGACCCTTAACCGCCTCAGTCAGCACAGTAATCATCCCGCCTAAGCTCCTGCCCTCTTCTTCCACGATCTCTATATCGTATACTTCATCTTCGACAATTTCTCCCGAAGGGTCGGTATATTCTACAATCCGACGATTTGTCTTCTCCACGCGCTTGATTGTAGCCCTTGCCAACACCGGCAAAGAACTGTGGTCGATCTCTCCATCGGCACTCCTGGTATTCAGTATCTCACTCAACGCATCCTGGGCCGTGCCAGTGTACCCCGGAGTATTGTCAAAGATTCCATCAACAGTAACATCCCCTTCAAAGCGGTTCATCACGCCCTCCCCTGCTTGATATATCCCGTACGTCTCGCCTCCGCCCAACTTTGCGTTGCTCGTGAATGGTTCCAGCCAGAG
>JAUVXL010000170.1 GCA_030603595.1 Sedimentisphaerales bacterium
CACGGAAAGTTACCGATGCACAGTTGTCCAATGTCAGAATCAAAAGGAATAAGTTTCATGGCGATTGGAACTACCAAATACTTCCAAGCCGATGACTGGAATAAGTTAATATCGGTAAGTTATTATTTTGCGCCTCCTTACGCCACAGTACGCCCTGACGAACAATCCGTTCTGCAAAATTGTTTGTCGGTTCTACTCTTTGGTCTTGCACAAATGTCCACAGGTACTTCTTGTGCTTAAGAATCTTACGGCATTTACCGCCCAGTTTGCCGTCAAAGCTCGCACCATCTTTCAACAACGATTCAACACGCTTTTGAAGTTCGGGCATTCTGCGTTGAAATGTTTCCCATTGCAATGTTCCATCGCGAACTCGCTTTCGCAGCTTCAATATCTTCTTTGTCAAACCATAAAGCTCATAGCCTATTTTGCCAAGCTCACCTTTGGACTCGCTGACAGCCTTAAAATCCCGTTTCAAATGAGCCCAGCATATCTGGCGAATCAATTCGTAAAAATTGTAGGCGCCATAACGATCCGTTACAAGCTTGCCCGCAAAGCCGCCTATCAGTTTACGAGCCGCTTGTTGGTTGCGGTTGGCATGAACAATAAAAAACGCCGCAGTGCTGCAACAGAAAGCCCACAACCAACCCTTTTGTCGATTACCTCTTGGCCAGCCGGTTTCATCGGCGTGGGCAATATCCCGTTTTCTGGTATGCTCAGCAGCTTCATCGTAAGGCTGTTGAAGTATGTCGGTTACCTTGCCCTCACAATTACTCAGGCCACCAAGACTCATCGGCACCGAAAATACCTCGTTCATCATCGCCAACGCCTTACGCTTGCTTGTGTTGAGCTCACCAGTAAGAATCGCTACCATAGCCAATACGCCGGCACCGAAATGCTGACGTTTGATATCATCGGGCAAAGGTTTGTAAACAAGTGCCCCGCAGTCTTTACATCGATATATGCACTGAACATATTCTGTAACTTCCGGCCTTATGGGCGGTATATCAACGATCTGATGACGCAGAGGTTCTTCATCGGTCTTCTCAATATTTGTGCTTCCGCATGTACACATTTTAGGCTTGAGATGAAAATGTTCTTTTACAAACTCTTGCGGCAAAAGCTCTCGCAGGTGCGGCTCATGGCCTTTTCGTGCTCCGCGTTTTTTACGCCTACGCTTCGGCAATACAACGGACATTCCGAACAGATCAGACGATGGCGGCTTGGACGAATTCTTCGAATTTATTCCCAAAAGCTGTTCAAGTTCTTCGATACGCTTTTTCAATTCCGCATTCTCCGTTTCCAGTTGCTTTATATATGTGTCTTTATCCATAAATCTATTATCGGACAAAGACAGCCTTTTACTAAAATTTACACCTGTTCCACAAAATTGGGTGAACGCTTACTGATTCTGCACGCCTGAATTAGCATTCTGCTCGTGCGTTTTGACGATTCTCTTGCTTGCCATCGTTGCATAATTTCGTGATAATCAATTGTTGTGCCACGGAAACAACCGATTATAAATAATGTGCTCAGCAGACGAATATGAGTTGGTCTGAACGTATCAAAACCGTCGTCACAAGAAGGCTGCCCACAAGCCAAGACTGGCGAGCGCTGCCTCGGTCGAAGGATCCGCCTCGAGTTGCAATCAGAATCAGCTTGATGTGGTTGGTTGCATCCGGCCTGGCTCTTGCATTTTGCGAGCCGGTACACCCTGCAACCTACTGCGTCGATCAAAGCCATGCCAGAGCAAGCGATGAAAATTCGGGCACCGAGGCTCTGCCTTGGAAGACAATAAACCATGCAGCCAGAATTCTTCGGGCCGGAGATACTGCTTTGGTCAAGGAGGGGATCTACAATGTGGGAGCTTCGGCGAACTGGGCGGTCCCGGCAGTCAATCCCTCGCATTCTGGCACAAAGGACAGTCCAATCACATTCAAGGCCTTTCCCGAACATAGAGTGAAGATCAACACGTCCGGCGGTCAAGCTGCCATCGGCAGTAACGGCAGAGACTACATCGTTTGGGAGAGTTTCGTCGTCGATATGGCTGACAGGGCCAAGGGGATTCTTATCATGGGCGCCAAAGGATGTGTCGTCGGCTATTGCGAGGTCATCGGCAACTACGTCGATACGACAGACAATCATGACGGCATCCGAGTAGAAAAAGCTCCTGACTCTCGCATACACCATTGCATTATCCGCAACGTCAAGGGCAATAGCCCCAACAGCGCCGGGATCAAGGTCTACAGCAAAGGTGCAAAGAATGTGGTCGTCGAGGACAACTACATCCATGACAATACCGCCGGCGTCTTCGACAAAGACTTCGGTGTCAAAAACACTTACCGACGAAATTATCTCACTCGCAACAAGATGCAGTTCTACGGAAACAACCAGGGAGGACCGGCACTCTGACAACGTCTTTGACGGCAAGATCGAACTGCATGCGGGCAATACTGGCACCGAAATCCATGACAATCTCATGCGTTGCGGCCAACTGGCTGGGGCATGGGCTGGCGGCGTCGCCAAAACCAGAATATGGAATAACATCGTTATATCCAACGGATCTTCTATTATGGCCTGTCAAGTGAAGAAGAAGCAGCTAAGTGTCGCGTTGGCATATATGGATTACAATGTATACGATGCTGAGCCCGCCTACGATTTCGGCGAGTATACCTCAAATCGTCAACGTCTTTCACTCAGCCAGATGCAATTCGTAGGCTTTGAGAAGCATTCACATATTGTCTCAAGCGCAAGAGACCTATTTGGAGACGAGAAGTCCTACAGGCTTCTGTCTATGTGGAAGACCGCGGGTCGATATGGTGATGCCGTCGGCCCCAAGAACATCGCCATCGTCCTCGACACCACTCGCTATGGCCCGTTCGCCAAAGATCGGATACAAGACGGCGTCCGCCCCCGCTCGCAAAATGGAAAGAAGACAAAGTAGTGCCATCGATACATCGTATCTCGCTTACTTACACGTGTTGGAGTGCCAGAGTTCTTGAGAGTGGGTCAGAGTAGCGGTGATCCGCACTATGGAGTTCTGTTCGACCATCTGCTTGAG
Source organism: Sedimentisphaerales bacterium (assembly GCA_030603595.1). GTDB lineage: Bacteria > Planctomycetota > Phycisphaerae > Sedimentisphaerales > Anaerobacaceae > JAFGCD01. The sequence continues at coordinate 3,059 of JAUVXL010000170.1, forward strand.
TTCACCTCGATATTTTTCGGTTAATACGGCCCGTCCGCCGTTTTTTTTAGAATACGATTGGCGATCGTCAACTCGCCGATCACCTTGTCTCGTTCGCCTAATTCCTTCTTTAGCTCGGCGATTCGCCGGTCTCGAGGGTCGGCCTTGCCTTTTCCGTTGGCTAACGCCGCCTCGCCGGCCGACATAAACTCGTCACGCCAGCGATACAGCGTGTTCTCTGAAATCCCATACCGCCGAGCAAGCACCGTCGCCGGCTCTTCACGGCGTAACAGCGACAGCACGACTTTACGACGTTCCGGCACGCTCAATTTCGACTTTGTTCCCATGTCAATGCTCCTTTCGATTTCAACGAATCCAACAACTTTACCAAAAGGAACCTCTAACTTACAACTTTTCCAAATAACCCCGTTCTATACATCGCGAGGACGAGACTGATCAATTCATAGGCCGAAACAGATTCATGAGGACCGTTCAATTCAGAACGATGACAACCAATAATGGAACGCTACCATGAACAGATACAGCGCATCATTACTTGTCGCTCTATGAGCCGGCTTACGATTCACCCGTCTTAATCGTAGCAACCGGAGGCGATGCAGCCATGTACCGCTTCGACCACGACAAACGCCGCTGGGATAAATTGGGCCCCACGCCACAGGAACTGAGATGGAACGAATTCTATTCCACATACATCCCACAGTGGAAGTCCCATTTGATATCCACAATGAAGAAGGGCTTCTTCAGGTTCGATGTGCCTGGGCGGACCCTCACGCCAATCGAGTCACCCGAAGCCCTCGTTCGCTGCCAGTCGCTCTCATACGACAAAACCAATATGCTGGTCCTTGCCCTGGCTACTCGGAAAGTCGATAAGCATCGTCGAACGGCCCTGCCTTGGATGCTGGACGTTGAGACGCAGAAGTGGCAGAAGATGAATCCAAAAGGCCGGGCGCCTGTCGGCCAGACTACCGAGGCGTGGGCCACGTGCTGGTACGACCCTGAACACAATGTCCACCTGCTCATAAACTGCGTTCGCCGCGACCGGCAACAGCTTTTTGACGGAGGTATTACTGAAGTATGGGCCTACCGCTACAAGAACGCCGCCGAGCGACCCGGCCGGCGCAGGCCCGGCGCCCTTCTAACGCCGACCCACCCGAACGTCCGTTACGGTCCACACGAGCGGAACGTGCTCGATTTGTATCTTGCCAATTCTGCAGTACCAACTCCGCTGGTGCTCTACATACACGGTGGCGGATTTCGAGGCGGCGATAAGAAGAACCTTAATCCCAACGAAGCCAAGTCCCTTCTTGAGGCCGGCTTCTCGATAGCCGCTTTGAACTATCGCTTGACCGACACCGCCCCGGCCCCGGCGGCCTATCTGGATTGTGCCAGAGCGTTGCAGTTTTTGCGTTACAACGCCTTCAAGTGGAATATTAATACAAAGCTCGTCGCATCCACAGGCGGTTCAGCTGGCGCCGGAACTTCAATGTGGCTGGCCTTTCACGATGATCTGGCTAATCCAGAGAGCGACGATCCCATAGCACGTCAGTCCACACGCCTGACGTGCATCGCAGCTCGCAACGGCCAGTCATCTTATGATCCGCGTTTTGCCGAGAAGATAGGCATCCCCCGTCCCAACTTCGAACGTCATCCTTTTTTCGAGCCATTTTATGGCATTGGGCCGGACGAAATCGACACACCCCACGCATACGAACGCTACGAGCGGGCCGCGCCGATAACCCATCTATCCAAAGAAGATCCGCCTGCACTGCTGACCTACAACTATCCCAACGAAGGAGTGACCGAGCGGACCTCGCTGGGCCTGATAGTCCATCATCCCAAATTCGGCATCGCCCTCAAAGAGCAAATGGACAGGCTGGGCATCGGGTGCATCGTCCAATATCAAGACCCACAGAGCGACCAGCTTATTCGGCACACAAGAAATGCCCAAACGGTTACTCCTGTCGAATTCATACGCAAACACTTCACCCGCGCTGCCGGAAGGTTGAAATAATGACAGCGAATACGATGCTATAGATGCCACGGACTGCGCATTGGTCTACTGAGCATACGGTTCACCTCGGTGTCATTGACAAAGCTCTCTTTATCCGGGTCCCATTTCAGTTTTCGGCCGGTCAGCATTGCTATGTTACCGAGATGGCAAATGGAGGCGGAGCGGTGCCCGATCTCAACGTGAGCAATGGGGTCTTTGCGAAGCTTGATGCAATTGAGAAAGTCCTGCTTATGGTCGTTGCTTTCATATAGGTGTATCTCCTCTGGGCGGATGACCGCTGTCAGCAACGACTTGGGATGCGCATCGAATGGTGAACTCTGAATCCATCCTCGCTCCCCTTCGAAGCGCACCCCGCCCTTGCCCGAACTGAAAAGTAGTCTGACACCGTCACCATAAGTGTACTCTATATTCCAACTCGTGGGGGTGTTGAATAGTCCGTCTTTCGGGAATTCACCATGACCCTCGATTTCGACCGGGCCGGTCAGGTCTGTGCCATTGGCCCACTGGACGAAATCTAATGCGTGCACCCCGTTGTTAGTGACCTGACCACCGGCGTAGTCCCATATAAAGCGAAAATAATAGTGGCAGCGTTTCTCCGTATATGGCGTATAAGGGGCCTGCCCTATCCACATGTTGTAATCAAAGCCTTCAGGGATTGGCATGGCTGGCTGAGGTCCGCAAGAAGGCCCGCCACCGATGCTGCACCTTATTGTGTGCAGTTTGCCGATCCTTCCGTTGCGGATGAGTTCGCATATGAAGCGACGTCTGGAGTTGGAACGATGCTGAGTGCCGGTTTGCAGGACTCGGCCGTAACTCCTAACCGTATCGGCAAGTACGCGCCCCTCGGTGATCGTGAGACTCAGTGGCTTTTCGCAATATACATCCTTGCCGGCCCTGACTGCTGCCAGAGATATTGGCACGTGCCAGTGGTCCGGAGTAGTCACCACAACCGCATCGATGTCCTCACGCGCAACGAGATCGCGAAAGTCGTTATAACCGGCGCAGCCTCCAAACTGCCCTGACGGGTTTCTTGCCGCGTAGTACTCATCGACAGTTGTTCGAGCAGGTTCCCGCCCCAGGTCCTTGCCCCTATTGCCGTAGCCATTGGCGTTCGGACCGTATTCGGCCCTGCCCGACGTGACAACATCACAGACAGCCACGATCTGGGCATCCTTCTTGTTCAGGAATCCTCTCAGGTTGCCCATTCCCATGCCACCCAAACCTACACAGCCCATAGAAATTCTGTTGCTCGGCGCGTTCGAACCGAACACCGAGGGTGGTACCACACACGGCATACCGAATGCCGTCACCACCCCTGCGCCGCTCTGCAAGAACCCCCTGCGGGTCATCGTGATGCCGACACGTGCCATAGTCAGATCCTTTCAATTGCAGTTCGTATTTGTTTGTCGGACGTTTCAAGTCGACCCTGCATACCTCTTCGCTATCGTGACATCTCTTCTACCCGAATTACTGGAAGAATGATGTGCGATGGACGTCGTGAGTCGTGATAGATCGTCTGCTCGGCCACTTCCATTTCTGCGTCCATTCCGATCGGATTGCCGGTATTGTGATTGCGGTCCCACAACGGCCAACTACTGCTGGAAACGTGAATGCGGATACGGTGGCCTTTGCGAAAGATGATCGCAACGGGCAGAAGTTCAATCCGGTACTCATAGATTTGTCCCGGCGTGATCAAAGCAGGGACCTGCCAGATAGACTCGCGAAAGCGGGCGCGGACGATTCCCTCGGTTACGTTGAGTGCCCTGCCGTCAGGCTGCACGTCGATCAGCTTAACGGTGAAGTCCGTGTCCTTTGCCGAGGACGACGCAAACAGTCGCGCCTCAATCGGGCCGATCACTTGCGTGTCTTTCGTAAAGGCAGGCGTGGTATAGACGAGCACATCCTGTCGTTCTTCGTTCGGACGCTGATCGACCGAACCGGCGACAATCAGCCCCGGAACCGCGAAGTGGGAGCCGTTGGCGCCGAGCGTCGGCGCGGGGTCGTGCGGGTCGTAGGTGTACTTGGTAGGCCGTTCGAGACCGGGCAGCTTCGTCGTGAGTGAGCCGGTGGGCGACCCGTCTGGGCTATTGAGGTAGTACTTTGTGAATTGCGTGCTCGGTAGCGGCCACTCGTATTCCATTCGCCAACCACCGTGCCGGACCTGAATCTTGATAGGTGGTTCGTCGAGAATTCCTGTGTCCCGCCCCTTCAAATGCTGATCGAGCCAGCGTATCGTCTCAGCGAAATCCGGCGAGCCGGAATGTCCATGGTCCGCGATGCGGACCCGCACGTCCGGCGATTTACCGTGCGCTTTCAGCGCGTGATAGCTTTCCAGCGCCGCGCCGGCGTAATAGTCCCGCCAACCGGCCATGCAGTAAACGGGAATTTCGATCCGGCCCCATTTGTCCCCGTCGCGCATACTAATCGGCTTCCAATAGTCGTCAAATGACGAATGCGTGATGTAGTCATTCCACAGCCTGTCCTCACGTCCGAGGAACTGCCGGTCCATGTCGATCAGCGGGAGGAACGAAAGCATCTCTTTCCACCTTTTCAACGAGTAATCGCCGCGGGGGATCGCTCGGTTGCTCTGCGTGGTCATTTTCAGATGAATAGCGCCATGGCTGCGGTAACCGTACTTCCAATGATCCGCATCAATGTAGCCTGGCACGATCGCCTTGAGGCCAGGTGGCCGGGCTACCGCGGCGCGCCACTGTGTCGCCGCCCAATACGACCCGCCCCACATCGCCACCTTGCCGTTGCACCACGGTTGCTCGGTGATCCATTCGATTGTGTCATACCCGTCCTTGTCGTCGGGAAAGAACCGCCTCCCGTCGCTCCCCCCCTTGCCCCGGCACTGCTGTCCAACGCAGGCGTATCCGGCCTTGGTTAACTGCACCTGCCGATTCCCGTAGAAACCGGCCCCGTACCCGCGCATTAGGATAACCGGATACCTACCTGCTTCGGCCGGCTTCCATATGCGTGTGACCAGTTTCACGCCGGCCCGCATCGGGACCGTCACTTCTTCGTAGTCGCCGCCCTTTGCATACCCGGCAACCAAGGCCAATGCGCACACGGTAAGCGATCCGAAATAAGCACTCGTTTTCTTATGGCTGCCCACTTGTTCGGCCTTTACGTCCGTTGTCTGATGCTGACGAGCCTGTCGTCAAACCGCCAGCTCGTTCGACTTGCCAGTAGCCCATAAATCTGAATACCCTTTGCAACCGTCACCGCCCGATTTTCACACGCGATCAGTCCTCCTTTGGAACAGGATTGACATCGTTCCGCCAGCATTCCAACGGGTAGAACGGTCCGCCATGGTTCGCTCCGACGATGTCCAAGTCGCCGTCGCCTCCGATGTCGGCTACAACGATGTCGTGCGAGCCGCGAGTCGAAAGGAGTTGCTTCTGCCAGGCTCTGCCGCCTTTGCGGTTGAGATAGACGCAGACCTCGTCCGGATCGGCGCCTTGGTGCATTTCGGCAATTGCCACATCGACGCGGCCGTCGCGGTCGAAATCGCCCACGCCCAGGGAGTGAATCACGGTTTCGATTGAATGCACAATAACGTGCTCGGCCCAGTTGCTGTTGGTCGGATCAGCCGGGGCCTCGTACCATGCCACCTTATATGTCTCCCCGCGGAACTCGGCTGGCGTCAGGACAACATCCAGCCGACTGTCGCCGTTGATATCCGCCATTTCAACCTTGGCGTCCGGTTCGGTCCACGCCCGTGTATAGACGTGTTCCCTCCAACCGCCGACGGCAGTGCCCCGCGTGTTTTCAAACCATTGCCCGCCGATGAGAATATCCGGATCGCCGTCTCGGTCGATATCGCTCAGCTTCAATCCTTCACCGTGAGGGCACGGGATCTCGTGCTTCCTCCACAAACGCGGGTTTTCCTGCCGGTAGACGTAGATCGTGTTTCCGGTCTTTCCGAAGGCGGACTGATCGCGGGCCACTACGTCAAGGCGACCGTCGAGATCAATATCCCCGACTTCCACGTCATGGGCCCTCTGGCGATCGATTCTGACCATCGTCCAGGAACTGCCTCCGATGCGCGGGTTGCTGAACCAGGCCACGCCACCCATGACGATATCGACGTCTCCGTCGCCGTCGATGTCTGCTATTTCGCCCTTTACGCCGTCCCAGCCACCTTCGGCGATCTGCCTCTTCTGCCAACTCGGATACGCGTACCAGACCAGTGGGCCCTTTGCGCCGCCAACGATAACGTCCAGGTCGCTGTCACCGTCAAGGTCGCCAACCATCTTATACCAAGGCCGATCGGGCGGATTGGCGTCGATGACGACACGCTTTCTTGGCACGCGTACGTCGTCAGCGGATGCCCGATCGACATCCTCGAGAGCGTAAAAAACCGCATATGGGACCTATATGATGGTTT
>JAUVXL010000083.1 GCA_030603595.1 Sedimentisphaerales bacterium
GCCGTGGACTGAGGCGCCGATGTTCTTATTCTCCAGGGTTCGCTCGGCCCCGTTGCCGTAGGGCAGTATCACCAGGCCGTCCGAGCCGACCGGCGCCTCCGCGGCCAATTCGTTCATCTCGGGATAGTCGAGGCCCTCGCCGACGAAGTTGTGCTTTAGCCAGCTATTGAGGATGCCGGTGCCGTTGAGGCATAGCAGCACGCCGTAGCGCGGGTTGGCCTTGGCGTGATTGACGTGGACGAAGACGTTGACGCGGGATTGGGGATCGTAATTCTTCTTATCGCCGACGCCATAGACAACGCCCGATGTCCCCGCGGTGACGGCGACTTCGCCCGGCTCCAGGACATTCAGAGAGAGCGCATTATTGGGTTGATCGCCGGCGCGATAGCTGATCTTCGTGCCGGCTGCGAGCCCGAGTTCATCAGCCGCAGCCTTTGTTAGCTCGCCCTGGACCGAAAACGTCTCAACCGTATCGGCGACCAAGTCGGTCGAGATGCCGTAGTTATCGAGTACGAATTCGGCCAGTTCGTCGGCCTCGAAGTCCCACATTATCCCTTCCGACAGGCCGGAGGGAGTAGTCTTGATCTCGCCGGTCATCCGCATCGCGATATAATCGCCGGGCAGCATGATTCTTTCAATCTTCGCATAAAGGTCCGGCTCGTTCTCCTTGACCCATTTGAGCTTCGAGGCGGTGAAATTGCCCGGCAGGTTGAACAGTTGCTTGAGGCACTTATCAGGCCCGATGTCCCTCGCCGCCTGCTCGCCTATCTCGACGGCGCGACTGTCGCACCAGATTATCGACGGACGCAGCACCTTATTGCTCTTATCCACGCACACCAGCCCGTGCATCTGATACGATATCCCAATCGCCTCAACATTTCGGATTTCGGATTTCCACCGTGAGGTGTCCTGCGGAGGATTTCGGATTTGAGAGGCGACCTTCCGAGTCGCCTCTTTCACATGCTCCCACCAGGTATCCGGGTGCTGCTCGGCCCAGCCGATTTCCTTGGCGATAATCTCCAACTCCTTATCCGGCGAAGTGGCACTCGCCAAAACCTTGCCGGTATCGGCATCCATCAACGTCGCCTTAACAGACGAACTGCCAACGTCATACCCCATCAATAACGCCATTTGCCTGTCCTTTCCGGCACTGCCGTATTGCATTCCGACTTGCCCAATTGTCATTCCCGCCCAATTGTCATTCTTGCCCAATTGTCATTCCCGCGAAGCTTGTCCTCGACCCCGATCGGGGAGCGGGAATCCACTGCCCCGCTGCCTCACTGGATCCCTGCTTCCGCAGGGATGACAAGACGGATCGGTAAGTTCAAGTCAATTCTCACTGCCCATCATAGCCGCACACCAACCATTGTCAAGCTTTGCCGCCGGCCTTACTCATAAGCCAATAATCAATCATCAATAGTCAATTCAATCCCCGCCCCCAAGGCAAGCCCGGTTCGTCCATTCTACGAGCTCAAAGTGGCCATGAGAGCAATTGTGGGAGATTGTGAGGGCTGGCTTGGATTACTCAAGGCTTTATTTTTTTGCCCCACGCTGCTACTCATTATTGATTGTCCCTCTGTGTAAGCTATTGGGTTTATGAGGTTGCCCTTTGCACCAGTCACAGCGAGAATATGATCCAGACGGATCCTGAAAGTTGCTGAATCAACGGTAAAAACGTGAGTTGTCATTTTTTCTTAAAGATGAAAATGTATTCATGCTTAAAGATATAAAAGCCTCCCACAAGCGCCCGATACCGCCATAATTCCTTCTGGTTTCTCTTGCCTGTCGTTTCTTCAAAATTTTTCACGATTATGCTCTTTAGTAAGAAATTCCTCTTAATTATCTCGTTCATTGTCATAAACCCGAGCGGTATCCATTCGCCTTTGGGGTACTTGTCTCCAATGACCAATATAAAATAGCGTCCCTTATCGAGCACCGCGCCGGCCTTCTCAACAATCATATTCATCATCTCTATAAATCTCTCCAGCGAAGGTGCATTGGACAGGTCTTTTGGATCCTTGCTGAATTTAATGATGTCGAAATATGGTGGATGCATCACAAGCAGTTGAACTGATCTCTGCTCAATTTTGGCGAGTATTTCTTTATAGTCTATCTGCGTGCTGTCGCCGGTTATCACCTTACTGACAATGCCATGTTTGTTAGGTTCTGATGCAATCAATTCTCTTGCTTTTTCCGCCACCCTTTCCTGCCGTTCTATCCCAATTCCATTTCTCCCAAGTCTTTGACTTTCAATCAAGGTGGTCCCGCAACCCACAAAGGGGTCTAACACCCATTCGCCTTTTTTCGAATATCGTTTCACCATCTGGTTGGGGATTTGTGGGATGAAATTCCCCCAGTATCCTGCTGTATGTACCCCCGTACTGTCTCGTTTCCCAATTACCCATAGGCTATCTGTCCGGATATCATCGTATTCTTTCCATCGATTAAGATTAACGTCATTGATACTGTTTGTCCGTACCTCTGTCATTGCCTTCTCCACGCGCCCAATGTAGTACTTGGCACGTTCTAGCGTCTGAGACTCCACGATTTGATTCAATTGGTCAAAAAGGTGCTTTTGGCTAACCTCTATAGTATCGCCATTGCTATCGATGTTGAGAATCCCTATTCTATCACTTCTTACGCTACGAAGGTTAGGCTCCAAATCCGACACCGCGCGCCTCAGTCCCGAAAGGGATTCTTCTTCTTTTAGCCCCCCAATTAGCTGAATGAACTTGGTCTTGTTCACAAACAAGCGTTTGTTATTTCCTCTGATCGCAAAATCGCCGAAAAGAAATCCCGTGTTTCTCTCGCTGGTCTTAGTAGCCATTTCGTGACTCTCCATCATTAGTAAATACCATTACTTTCAGCACTATCCGCCAATTATACCACCTATCAGTTGAATTGCAAAGTATTCCATCAAACCCATCTACCCACAAATACATCTTATTTATATCCCTCCGCGTCCGCTGAACTCGGTAATCGTTTTCTCCGACTCGATATCACCTTGAGCGTTCTTTTTCCAGTCGGCCTGCATCTTTTTGTGAAATGCCCTTCCGCGACTAAGCCAGCCCGGCTCTTTTTCTGTCATTTCCCAATATCCAGAGTAAAACGCAACTGATTTTCTGATTCCTATATGGCTCGGTCTTACTCATAGCCCCACTTCAGAATCCACGGATCTTTTGTTCGCTTCTGAAAGGCCTTCAGCTTGCCTTTGTATTCGGCGAGGGTTTTGGCGTGTTTGGGGTCGTTGGCGAGGTTGTCTATTTCGTGGGGGTCGTTCTTCAGGTCGTATAGCTCGAACTTTGTGCGGTGGAGATAGGCATCGACTTTGCGTTTGCCGTAGTATTTCTCGCCGCGTTTTATCGTTGCCTGCCAAGTGGATGCGGCCCAGAGGTCGCTGGCGAAGGGGTAATCCAGGCCGTGCGCAATGTTCCATATCAGTTTGTAGCGCCTGCCGCGGACTACTCGCATCGGGTAGTACATCGTTATCTCGTGGAACGTATGCGAGGCGTATGTTTCGTCCCAACCCTTCGGATGCTCCTGCCCCAGCACCGACTTGAATGATCGCCCCTGCATCCGACCGGTATCCGAGACGCCGGCGAAATCGAGGATAGTCGGAGCGAGGTCGGCATAGTTGATCAGCGCATCGCACGTGATGCCCTTTTTGCGCAGGCGCGGGTCGCGGATAATCGCCGGGAGATTCATGCCCGGCTCGTAAAGCGTCGTCTTGGCGCCGGGGAATGCGACGCCGTTGTCGGAAATATAGATTACCACGGTATTTTGATCCTTGCCCGCCTCCTTCAAGACGCTTAGCAATTTACCGACGCCCTGATCGACTCGGCAGACGGCTTGATAATACTGCGCCAATTCATCGCGGCATTCAGGCGAATCGGGCAGGAAGGGCGGCACTATCACATCTTTGGCGTCGTACTTGACTTCCTTAACGCCCGGATATCCGCCTTTTGCCTTATTGCCGAACCGGTCGGGCCTGGTCGCTACTTCATTAGCTGTGCCGCCGCCGCGGTGCGGGTCGGAGGTGCAGAAATACAAAAAGAACGGCTTGTCGCCGTCGGCGTCGATAAAGCCCTTGCACTTCTCAGCCATCTGAACGGGGCTTCGGGAGTTAGCGCCTATCGCCACATCGAATTTATATACCTCATCCGGAGCGACATGATACTTGCCTATCCGACCGGTGCGATACCCGGCCTCGGTCAGCAGCACGGGAAGGCTTTTTACATCGGGGAAGGAAATGAAATGGTGGTAGCTGTGCTGATGGCCGTACTGGCCGTTGGCGTGGTTGTACATCCCCGTCAAAATCACCGACCGGCTCGCACTGCAGCTCGCAGTAGTGCAAAACGCATTGGTGAACCGAACCCCGTCGCGCGCCAAGCCGTCGAGATTCGGGGTCTTGATAACCTCATTGCCGTAACAACCCAACGCATCCATCCCGTGATCGTCGCTGACCACCAAAACAATATTAGGCCGCTTCCTACCGCCCGCAAACGCCCGCGGCGAACCAAGCCCCGCTCCAACCAGAGCAGAAGCCCCAACCGCACAACCCTTCATAAACCCACGCCGACTAATCAACTCGCCTGCCATAATCAAAACCTCCTGCCGCCCGCATTCTCATTCCGGCTGAAGCGGCAAACTAAATAGTTCCTGTTGCGGAAACAGCATTTGTCATTCCTGCGAAGCTTGTGCCCGCGAAAGCGGGTAGCAGGAATCCAGTTTTTTCGCCATAGACCCCTGCTTTCGCAGGGGTGACATGGTGAGACCGGCTTTCCGCAACAGAAACTAAACAATGAATCATCAATAATCAATCGATCCCCCGCTCCCAAGCCGCAAGCTCGTCCTGCAACATCCTGACTATATCGGGCTTATCGCCGGACAAGTCCTTCTTCTCGGCGAGGTCTTCGTCGAGGTTGAAGAGCCTGGTATTATTGCCCTGGACTAACAGTTTCCAGGGACCTTTGCGCACGGCCTCTTGTGTGCGGTATCGCCAAAAAACGGTTCGCTTGGGCAACGTTCCGCCTTTGAACAGCACGCCGCTCAAATCGACGCCGTCCAGGTCCAGGCCGACCGGCAGCTTGGCGCCCGCAATCGACGCCATTGTCGGGAATACGTCCATACCCAAAACCGTCTCGTCGCTGATCGTTCCCGGCTTTATTCTCCCCGGCCAATATGCAGCAGCCGGTACTCGATGCCCGCCTTCCCAGAGGCTGCCTTTGAAACCGTTGAGGGGCCCGTTGTTGCCGTTCTTGTTCGCGCCATTGTCCGAGCAGAAGAAGATGAACGTCTTCTTTTCCAGCCCCAATCGCTTAACCGTCTCGACGACCCGCCCGATGCCCTCATCCATCACCTCGACCATCTCCTTATAGGCGCGCGGGATAGCCTTGGCCTTGGTCTTGACGCCGATCTTCCCGTCGCCCAATCGCTCGACAGGGTCTTTTCTGCCCTGGTACGGATAATGCGGGGCCTCGTGCGGCAGGTACAGGCAAAACGCCTCGTCCTTATGCCGCTCGATAAAATCGATTCCGTGCTCTGTGATAAGGTCGGTAACGTAGCCTTCCTCCGGCCGCTTCTCCAGATTTCTCCACCAATCCTCAATTCCGGCCTGGTCGAAGTGCGAATGATAATCGACGTTCCCGCTAACGTACCCGCGGAATTCGTCGAAGCCTTGTCTTGCCGGGTTGAACTCGACGTTATAGCCTAAATGCCACTTCCCGAATATCCCCGTTACATAGCCCTTGCCTTTGAGCACCTCTGCAAACGTCGTCTCTGAGAGCGGCATACCCGTCTGTCGCGAAGGCCCTTTGGCGAAGACGACTTCATCTACGCCGCACCTTTGCTGATACCGCCCGGTAAGAAGCGCCGCCCGAGTAGGGCTGCACACCGCGCCGTTGGAATGATAATCAGTAAACCGCATCCCCCCGGCCGCCAGCGCATCGATATTAGGCGTCTTAATCCGCACACTCCCAAAGCACCCGACATCGCCATACCCAAGATCGTCAGCCATAATCAAAATAATATTAGGCCGACCGCCTTCCCCGCCACCGCTGCCCTTGGCAGCCCCCCCACAACCAGAGACCAACCCCGCCGCACCGCCGGCCATTAGCTTGACAAACTCACGTCGATTCATCTATACACTCCTTGCCGACGGGGCCGCCGAACCCGACATCACATCCGCCCAACACTCACACTATGAGCACAGGACCAGAGTTTTGTTTACTTCTCCGGTTGCTCTATTACGTTGGCCAGGCCTACGTCGATGTATTGTCCGCCGCCGGTTTGGCGGCAGTGGACGGCGATGCAGTTTGTTCCGGCCTTGAGGGCCTTGAGCGCATCGGCGTTAAGCTCGACCTGGATGTAATTGCTCGTGTAGTCCTTTAGAGTTTTTACAAGTTTGCCGTTGATATAGACCTCGGCGTCTTCATCGTGGTGGATGGTGAGATTGGCCTGGTCGGGCTTCTCGGCCAGCTCGAACTGCCGCCGAATCCAGATATTCGAACCGCTCCATTCCGTGCGAACGACCGTGCCCGGCGTCATCTCCGTGCCGAACCCGCCGGGGCCCTTCTTCCAGCCCGAATCGTCGAAGTCGCACTTCTCCCAGCCGTCGGCCGGTTTATCCGTCGTGTATTTCCACTGCCGGCCTTTCTGCTGCGAGGTGGGGACAATCGTCTTGATGATTGGCGGCGGCAGATACAGGCGATTCGCAGCGGCGGCGGCTTTCTTTTCGTCGAGTTTTATCATATCGCGGTCGTAGGTCATCATCCCGTTGACCTCGACCTCGACGTCAGATGTCTGCGTATAGACCGCCGCAGCCAACCCGCCGGCAATCAGAGGACGCAGACGCCCAAGAAGATTCACATACGCCTCGGTCAGGGCCTCGTGCGTCTCGTAACTGCGATACCCCCAGTTCTTCTCATCCTGCCAAGTATGGCCCTTAACGGGCAGGCCCAGCCCGCCGAACTCGCCGAGCACCGCTACGCGATTCTCTTCATTAGGCGGCGCCGCCGGGCCAGGATAGCTATGAACATCGTGGACGTCGCCGACCTTGCGATCCGTCCATCCGCTGGCGTTGTTGACAAGCCTCGTCGGGTCAAGCTCCTTAATCAACTCGACGTAACGCCCCGTATCGTGCTGCCCCCAGCCCTCGTTGAACGGCACCCACATAATAATGCAGGGATGGTTGCCGAACGCCCCGATTACGCGCGTCAACTCAAGTTCGAACTGCTTCTTGTCGGCGCCGCTCTTGTTATTGCCGCTGGGCATATCCTGCCAGACAAGCAGCCCGAGTTTGTCGCACCAGTAATACAGGCGGTCCGGCTCGACCTTGACATGCTTTCGCAGCATATTGCAGCCCAACCTTTTGAGGACCTCGATATCGTATTTCAACGCCTCGTCCGTCGCCGCCGTATAAAGCCCGTCCGGCCACCATCCCTGATCCAGAGGACCGTATTGGAACAGCACCTCGTTATTGAGAAACAGCCGGTTTATTCCCGACTCATCCTTCTTCATCTCGATCTTCCGCATCCCGAAGTAGCTCGAAACCTCGTCGGTAACATCGCCATCGCAACTAACCGCAATTTTCAGCCCGTAAAGGAAAGGCGAATCCGGCGACCATAGCTTGGCGTCTTTTACGCCCAGTTTGATGCTCAGCGTCGCAACGCCGTCGCCGCCACCACCCGTTATCTCGATTTGCCCGCTGGACACTTTCTTCTTGCCGTCGAGCACAGTAACCGTAGCCGCCGCCCCTTTTGGCGATGCAACGTCCATCTTCACAACCACCGCCTCGCCATCAACATCAGGAACGATCTTAAGCGACTCGATATGCGCCGCGGCGACCGGCTCGAGCCAAGCCGTCTGCCAGATTCCGGTGACTGCCGTGTACATTATCCCGCCGGGCTTGACGACCTGCTTGCCCCTCGGCTGCGAGCCGGCGTTGGTCGGGTCCCAGACGCTCAATACTATTTCCTGGTCGCCTTTGTCTTTGAGTGCATCGGTGATATCGAAGCTGAACGGATCGTACCCGCCCTTGTGATTGCCCATTTCCTTGCCGTTTACCCAGACAGTAGTATCCCAATCGACCGCCCCAAAGTGCAGCAGGATGCGCTTTGCCTTCCACTTCTTGGAAACGCTAAACGTCCGCCGATACCAAAGACGCTTATCCTTGCCGACCTTCTTCATAACGCCGGACAAAGCCGATTCAATCGGATAAGGCACAAGAATCTCCCCATCGAACTCGCTCGGCTGCGAAACATCCTTGCCAACGATAGTATAATCCCAAAGCCCGTTAAGATTCTGCCAATCCTTGCGAACCATCTGAGGCCGAGGATACTCCCGCAAAGCATTCTTAGGCGAAACCTTCTTAGCCCACCGGGTCAGCAGAGGCCCATCCGCAACCTTATACTTACCTTCAGCCGCACAAACACCCAACAAAACCACCCAAACCACCCCCCAAACCCACGTCCTGTTCGATTTACTTAATAGCTTCCGTTCCATTCGTTCCATTTTAACGCCTCCTATAAACTTGTCGTTGAATCTTAAACTGTCAGTACGCCCAACTCCAAAAAGCAGGGCCACTAACCAGCCAAATCTGAAATCTTGAATTTGTAATCTCAAATCCAGTTGTCCGACCCCATTTCTAACAAAAACCCACCGCCAGGAAAAGAACTAAATCCAAACCAACCAACCGCCAAAATCTTGACCGAAACGCAGTACAGCGAAATTCTACCGCGCCGGGATAAAATCAGAAATCTGAAATTCGCTCCTCAACCCCCCTTAGTTAATCAAAACAATCACAACAAACTCCAGGCTTTTTCAACAGCCCCGCTGTCACTAAATCGCCCCTAACCCCGCCGCGATTTTACTCCGCCCTTTACATACCAATCCTCCCCATCGATGCTCCCAACTATTCGTGCCCAAAGCGCGAACCAGCGCTGACACTCCAGAAGTGATAATTTCCCCAGAAGCCCAGACCTTTTCCAATGACGTCAACGCTCAGACCATGTCTTCTGGCGCAGGTCTGCCAAAATACCACGCAAGCTTCGCTCGCAACGTTGTCCTCGTTTGCACGGACAATTCCAACACCTTGGCCTCCAGCGGGGCCTGCTTGGGATTCGCAACTCTGTCGCATTCGACTCTATGTATTCGCCGGAAGTCCACCATGTAGTAATTCGTTTCGATATTCCGATCTTGCCTGTGAACTGTGTAGTAGTCCAGCAAGTCATGTTTCTCGTAAACAAAGTACTCAAGAAAAGCGTAACCCTCCCGGTTGCCGCCGAAACGACGATCCTTTTCCTGGGGTGGTAGTTTTTTCCAGATCTCCGGGGGGACCGACTGTTCCGGTTTCAACTTGCCGTTCACACGAGTTAAGTCTTCTCTCAGAAAAGGATTATCAAAGAAGGCAGGATTGACCCCTATTAGTGGGCTTAACGCCAACGTCTTATCGCCGATGGAGCAACAAGGAGATAGAACTACTGCGTGGTGGGGTACTCTCACATCTATCCCGTATTGCCTCCGCTCTTTGACATCATGTGGGGATTTCATTGATGTAGCGCTTAGTACAAATCCCTCAAGGACGTCGCCGAATCTGAGTACTTTGTGGGGGTTACTTTCATAAAACATGGTATATCGCGCTAAGGCTCATAAAGATCTGCCACATCATACGAACCACTCGATGCAATTCGCTGTTCCAATGAGAGAAATTCTTTGCTCACCTGTACTTCGGCAATTCCAACGAGCTTGCCATCTTCCGTAACGATAGCTACTATCTTATACGGACCGAAAAGAAAGGATTTCCTGTGAATCCCTCTGCGCGTTTCGCCGCCTGAAGGAACTTCCCCAGTACCCAGAACATTAAAAGATTCCTGCCGATCACTCATTTTTTAGCCTCCTCACCCTTTCTCATGTACCCAAACACAGGTGGCCCTATCGAAGCTTCGTATTCATCAGAGATCACGTCATGCAGAGCGTCCGTAGTGGCGAGACAATCTTCCGGCTTCACTTTTTCAGCGTAACCATCAAAATCAAGTGTTAGACTATTGACATCCTTGGTACAATTGAGCGATTCTATATATCGCAAGAAAAATCCGCCTTTCGCCACGGTTGTCCTGAAAGTCATCTCTGTTGCATCTGCAATGTCAAACCTTGCCAAGGGAAAGGTCGTTTTATACCACTTCTGAAAGATCTTGTTTTCCTTTGCCGGAATTGGGCATTCGTCTATATATCGCAAACCAAGCCGGGCAATTAGCGGTATGGAAGCAACTTCGAAAAACTGTTTAAGTACATACGCGATCATGTCCCTAAACTTCTCCGTGGATTGTGGACTGTTATACGTTTTGTGGTGACTGGAGTGCAGCCTTAAGGCGTTGTTTAGCACGTTCACCTCTACACCTTCCCCAGAAGCGAACGTCCAGACCTTTGTAGTCGCTCCAGCATCGCCGTCACTATGAGGCAGTTCTATCTTTCCTTCAGGGCCAATGTCGCCAAAGACCACTTGTCGTCTGAGCACGAGCTTAGACTCAGGAAACTTGTCCATGATTCTTGTCTGTAAGTCCCCAATTCTTTGCTCTATATAGAAAAGGTTTGGGAAGCGGATCTCGAAATGAACGCTCTTAACCGTTGGGTTTTGAAATACCTCATCTATGGCCATAAGTGAATCGCCTCACTTTTCTACTCTTCAATATTATACACTATTCTAAATTCTCTACGATGCCCAAGCTCTGAAGTTTACAACAAGTTATAAAACACTTCTAAGCCCTTCAACACTGTGTGCCATATTCCTGAACACATCGGATTCCCACAAATCCCCGTGCTTCCAGCAACATCCACCAAATCAGACCTCCCCTCTCAACCCTATTACCGCGTTTTCCACGAGTCGCCCGTCACAACTTAATCCCTACTCAACCATTATACCACACTTTCCAGAGAGCAACAATAGTCCCAAGCGACCCAAATCCATTATCGGGCTCGGCCGCTCGCTACCCGCTTTTCTGCAGGATTGTCCCCGTAGTGCAGCTTCTTTCAGCAGCCGAGCAAAAAGCCAAAAACTAGGGCCCCAGGCACCTATCTTCCTTCTCCATTCTAATTCGTCATCGATTTCAAACAGCCTTCATCCAGTATATCGCCACTTCACCCGGCAAACAACAAGCAATTTTGATACCCCGAGGCGGGATCCGCCCCCTCAGCGCCTATGCCCCTTCACCACTTTGCCCCTATATTCCTGAAAATTCACTTGACACAAAACACGCCCTGACGTATAATATATATGTTGAATAGAATTGGAGGTAATCAACATCAAAATCGAAGCAAAAATCCCAGCAAAACGCACATCCCGGCGCACCGGAAATCCATATTTTACTCTCCTAAACCACCCACACAGCCCATCTTGCCACGCAACCAAGCCCCTTCCGCGCAAAACAAACCCAATCCCAAAAACCAAGAAATCGCCACAACCCCTGCAACAGCAAACAATTACAAAGAAAATTCATCCCTGTCGGCCTCGAAAAAACAAACCCAATCAAACCCAATCTCGCGATACCCAATACGCTGCACGCTGTACGCTGCACGCTATACAAAAACAAACCCAATTCCCAAAACCCCAAAACCAACGCAACCTCTTGTACTCCAAACGTTTACGACAAAAACCCACCCCAACACGATCAAGAAAAACAAACCCAATCAAACCCAATCTCGCAATACGCTCCACGCTGTACGCTATACGCTATCCAAAATCCGAAACAAAACATTTGCCCGCAGTCTATGCCGGCATTAACATACTCAGCAGAAACGTCGCGCCGGTCTTGTCCGGCTCGAAAGAGGGTTGCTTATGAATGAAAATGTAGGTCTCGCCCTGCTGCTCACGCTCATCGCCGGGCTCTCCACCGGTATCGGCAGCGCAATTGCCTATTTTATCAAGAAGCCCAAGATAGTCTATTTGTCCTTCGCCCTGGGCCTCTCGGCCGGCGTCATGATCTACATCTCATTCATGGAGATGCTGCCCGCTGCAATCAGCGATTTGGCTGAAGTTTCCGGCGAACTCTGGGGCGAAATCTGGGCACTGCTCGCCTTCTTCGTGGGCATAGGCGTTATCGCCCTAATCGACCTGCTCGTCCCGGAGCAAGAAAACCCGCACGAATTTGCCGGTATCGACGAGCCGACCGCCCAACCGGACAGCGGCAAGCTGATGAGGACCGGCCTGATGACCGCACTGGCAATCGGCATCCACAACTTCCCAGAGGGCCTGGCAACCTTCGCAGCGACCTTGGGCGACGTTAAGCTCGGCGTATTCATCGCAATCGCAATCGCAATCCACAACATCCCGGAAGGAATCGCCGTCTCCGTCCCGATTTTCTTCGCAACACGCAACAAGAACAAGGCCTTTCTCTATTCCTTCCTCTCAGGCCTCTCAGAACCCGTCGGCGCAATCATAGGCTATCTTATACTAATGCCCTTTTTCAGCGCCAACGCCGCACTGCTGCCGGCTCTGCTGGCATTCATCGCCGGGATTATGATCTATATCTCCCTCGACGAGTTGCTCCCAATGGCCCACCGCTACGGCCACGGCCACCTCGTCATAGGAGGAATAGTAGCAGGAATGCTAATAATGGCAATAAGCCTCCTAATGCTCTAACACAACTTAATCAAGACGAATCTCTGCTGTCTCTGCAGAATTGGCCCATAAGGTCCATTGCTCGCATCATTGGTTCGGGTGAGCCGTCCATTTTTGCGTAGGCATCGACTAATTCGAGCAGTTCCGGGGCGGGGTCGGACTCGCCGAAGGCATCGAGGTTGACCGCGATATAGTCCGCTCCGTCGGCCGACTGCGATTCGATCAGGGCCTTGATATAATCCAGCGGCTCGCTCAGCCCGGAGCGACGATGCCTGCCTGGACCATTGTCTTCTCGCGCCAGTGCGAACAGGCGGAATGCACATAGGGCTTTAAGATGCGAATAATCGGCTTGGCAGAGGAGCTTATGCCCAATGCCCCTAAGGCCTCAGCGGCCGCCGCCCGTGACTTACTGCTCTTCGCGGATACAAGGATTTGTTTAGCGGAAGAACTGCATTGACAGCGGCCTATCAGAGCACGGGCTTGAAGCCCGTGCGACCACGGCCAGGATGGCCGTGCCACAAAGAGTTTTCTTGTTATTGATGTGGGATTGGATAATACTTGTTTGTTAGGACTATGGCTGTGGTTTGGCTGGAGTTACGATGCCTGCTAATCTTACACCCGAATATATTAAGGCTGACAAGTGGTTTCGCAGCGCGACCACCAACGAGGAGAAGATTCTGGCGTTGGAGCAGATGCTGCGCGTGATACCCAAACACAAGGGCACCGACCACATGCGCGCGGATTTGCGCAAGAAGCTCAGCAGGCTCAAGGACGTCGGGGCGCAGCAGAAGAAGGGGGGCAAGCACGTTGATATATTCCACGTGCCCAGCGGCGGGTCGGGGCAGGTGGTCCTTATAGGCACGCCCAATTGTGGGAAAAGCTCGATTGTCGGGGCGCTGACCAAGGCGAAGGTTCATATTGCCGATTTTCCGTTTGCTACGGGTGCTCCGGCGCCGGGGATGGCGAAGCACGAGGATGTTCCCATCGAATTGGTGGATATGCCGCCTATCACGGCTGATTACAGCGCGCCGGGGCAGGTCGGGGCGTATCGCAACTGCGATCTGATTGCGATTGTTATCGACCTATCCGACGATGTGGTCGAGCAGATGAGCGTTTGCCTGGACTATCTCGAATCTCGTAGCCTTCTGGCCGGGGGCGAGACGCCGGCCCGTGACGAGCAGGGCAACGCTCTTGGCAAGAAGGCGTTTTGCATCTGCACGAAATCGGATATCGCCCAGCCGGGGGCGCTCGGGATGGTCAAAGAGCTGTGCGATTATCCGTTCGAGTTCGTCGAGGTCTCGGTCGAGACGGGAGCGGGGGTGGCCGAACTGATGCGCAAGATTTTTGATCTGCTGGAGATAATCCGCGTCTATGCCAAGCCGCCGGGCAAGCTGGCGGATATGACCGACCCTTTCACGCTGCCGATAGGCTCGACCGTGATGGACTTGGCCCAAACCATCCATCGCCAGTTAGCCGACAATCTGAAATCCGCCAGAATCTGGGGCGTCGGCGTCCACGACGGCCAAAACACCCAAAGAACCCACGTCCTTAACGACAAGGACATTGTCGAGTTGCATTTCTCCTGATTTTTCATATAATGTTAGGAACTGGAATGTTCGAGCTTTGAGGGCTTTTGTACATGGCAGAACACGGGCAAATAGCAAAAAGATATAGGGTAGCAGAATCATATGACACGAACCTCACCCAACTGGCCGCATTGCGAATTCGAGGACTAATATGGCAAAGAATCTGAGAACATCGCCTTCAGATAGCGAGTCGTTTTGCCAGAATGAAATCGACAGGATGCTGAAGAATTCTCAGACAAAGGTGATAATGCCAGTAGTCACGCTGGCCCTTTTGCGTTCTTTCAAAAAGACAACTCAACAAGTTTTCTCCGACACTGAAATCAAGGGAGCATATGAGGAAACGGTAAAGAGCCTTCAGAAATTTCTTGGCCACGATTTTCATATCGGTGCCAAGTACTATGACGCTTATGGGACTCGAATGTCACGCTACAGCGTTCTGAAATCCGTAGCACACCTCAAGTATGAATTAGTTGCTCCCTACACGACCTTTGCTGATTCGCTTTGTACATGGATTCCCCCCCGCATTAAGGAACATATTGAGAAACGACTGGGAGTCGTACCTTCATTGAGCAGTCCAAAGGCACGCATGGTGCACGCTGAAGACCAAGTGCAGTTCGTGGATTTGATACGCCACCAAATCGACAAGAATCCGGCTAATTTCGAAGTTTTCAGTTTTGCCATCCTCAAGATCCACCTTGAGAAATTTGCCTGCAAGATCTACCGCGACACTCGGACATCGGCCCACGACAAGGGAGTAGACCTGTCAACGAACTTCGGCGTGGTGTATCAGGTGAAGAAACTGCGGATTCTTACCAAGTCTGAAGCGGAGCATGTGTATTCGGAACTCAAATTGAACTTTGACAACGAACGTCTCCAGGACGGAAACGTGATCTTGGTCATCGACGACATCTCAAAGGAGGTCAAGAAGTATCTTATTGATATGAAGATACAGTCCATCAGCAAGCAGGATATACTAAAACTGGCAGTGAACTTCGATGAGCCCGAAGACCGACAGAAGGTACTGCGGGTAGTCTACGAGGAATTCCGTCGGGAGTATTCCAGTCGTATTAAGTGAGCGATCTTTTAACTCTGTTCTGAGAGAATAGAACTCGCCATGACTTTCCCCAGAACAACAGCCTCGGCTGCTGTGATGGCCTCCTCCTCTGTGGCAAATGCCTTTTCAAACTTCGTGAAATAGTCCACAGGGTAATTGCCCTCGACAACTTTGGTTGTGGCTCCCCCGAAACCGTCTGCCTCCACAAGCACGATTTTATCTTGGATTAGGTCGAGTTCCGCTCTGTAAAGCACCTCTCCGGGCGGGCTAATATCGAGTTGCTTTCGGATTTTGTCCGCTTCCTCATGAATACGACGAAGCGTGTTGATTTTCTCATCGGCTCGCACGGTTTCGATTCCCTCGTATCGGTTTATAGATTGTCGGATACCACACTACGGGGAGCATTATAGGCCCTTGTAACAGGGGTTCAAGAAAAAAATGGAAATTACAGAAAAATTGAAGAAAGGCCCCCTTGGGCCGTGGAGTGTTCAAACTGAACCCACATGCTCAAAGACCAAGACGTTGTGGAATTGCATTTGCCCTGTCTGTATTTCAGGCGGCGTAGACATTTTTCTTTGTTTGTTCGATTTGTTGCTTGAAGTAAGGGTTTTTTACGGATCGTGCTGTAATCAGGTCTACGTTTCTATCGAGAATGCGCTCGAGACCTTCTTTGAGGTCGAAATAGCAATTGAAAAGGCCATCTCCATTCTGCTCGAAGACCACGAACACATCGACATCACTGTTCGGCCCGAAACGGTCGGTTGCCGCCGAGCCGAAGATGTCGAGCCTCTTGACCTGCAAACGGCTGCATAGCCGGCTGATAGCGGGTTTTAGCGGCTCTATGTCGAACATGGGTAGATTCTCAAAATCATTGGCCTCTTTGCCAGGCGGCTCATCAATGGCAACCTCTCACATCAAGGCACCCATCGCCTACTGCGATTGTGCTGTTTTGGGCGGGGGAAGTCAAGAGTTTTTCCTTTCTGTTGGTCACCTTGCATTTTTCTTGATTGGGGCTTACAATAATTGTTTCGATACGGGGCTTGGGAGCCCTGATTGTTATGGATAGCAGGGTTCTGCACGTTTGAAAGGGGTTGTTATGAGTGTGAAGCGGATAGCTTTAATCGTCGAGGTTGTTGGGATATTTGTTTGGTTTGGCTTTGTCGGATGCAGCGCTGAGGCCAACCAG
>JAUVXL010000111.1 GCA_030603595.1 Sedimentisphaerales bacterium
GGATTTCGTCAGGCTCCGTAGCAAATAGCCGCTCCGACGACCCCCGCGACCAATCCGAGACAGCGATGGAGCAGGGCGGGTCTTCTTTGGAGCCAATCGATCATCACCCTTAGTCTTTTCGCTCCAAGCATGAAGACGAGCAGCCCGGATATCAGGAAGACAATACCGAAGCCGACTATCACCCATTTTCGGCGGCAGTGCTCGGCGCCTACGAGGAATACGACGGCCAGGGCAAATCGTATCATGCCCGCCAGGTACATTCGCGAGCCTTTCTTGAAGAATTCCATCAGGCGTTTTGGGACGTCGGGCCTGAGCATATATAGAATTCCCACAGCTACGCAGATGAGTCCGACAAGCCTGATAGCATCTTTCATAGTTATCTCCTATTCGTCCGAGCCAAACGGCTTAATCGAGTTGCTCTATCATATCGACGTCGATCTCGACGGCGGCGCCCTGGCCGAGGATGTCCACCTGCAAGAGCAGGCGGGCGGTGTTGCCCGTTCTAACGACAATACCGGTCAGACCGCACAGAGCTCCCGCTGTGATTTTGCAGCGTTGGCCGAGTTTGGCAAACTTGTGGGGCGTCAACGGGACGCCGGCGCGGAGGGCGTGCTCAATCTGTGCAAGCTCGTCAATCAATGTCTGTTGGTCGCTCACGACGATGAGGTTGGCGACGCGGTTGGTCCGCAGCAACTCGATTCGTTCATTCTCCTCGCCGCAGAAGAAGAGATAGCCGCCAAAGAGCGGCAGGAGCGACCTGATCGTTCTGCCCCTTTGACGGCGAACCTTCCAACTCATCGGGAGGAAGTAACTGATGTCCCTTCGAATCAGGTCGTGAGCCAGGGCTTTTTCATTTCTGCTCTTGACGTGCGCGACCCACCATTGGCCGACAAAATCGCGAATGGATTCTGCGTTGGGTGGAATGATCGGCGGATTATCATCTGCTTTGAGCAATTAGGCTCTCTCATCAATTCTGTTCGTAGAACTTAAGAACGGTCTTGGCAACGTGCTCGGCCTGTTCGGCTGTCAGTTCAGGATAAACCGGCAGCGACAGGACTTCGGAGCAGAGTTTCTCGGCGACGGGGAAATCCCCTTCGTTGTAGCCGAGGTCTTTGAAGCAGTTCTGCAGGTGGAGCGGTTTGGGATAGAATATCGCCGAGCCAATACCGTTCTCTGTAAGAAAGTCCTTCAAGTTGTCTCTGTCGGGGGCGGTAATTGTGTATTGGTGGTAGATGCTGATGTTGCCCTGCTCTATTTTCGGCGGCGTAATGGGCGAATCCGCCAATATCTCATCGTATATGGCGGCGTTTTGCCTTCGCTTTTCGTTCCAATCATCGAGATACTTGAGCTTTACATCGAGCACGGCGGCCTGAATACTGTCGAGGCGGAAGTTGCCGCCTATGATCCTGTAGAAATATATAGGATTCTGGCCGTGGTTTCGTAGTATCTTGAGCTTCTCGGCGAGGTCTTCGCTGTTGGTTACGACCAGGCCGCCGTCACCGAAGGCATTGAGGTTCTTGGTTGGATAGAATGAAAAGCATCCGAAGTCTCCGAAACCGCCTGCCTTAGTGCCGTCCCGGCTTGCGCCTATCGCCTGAGCGGCATCCTCCACGATGTTGAGGTTGTGGCGGTCGGCTATTTCTGTAATTGCCTTCATCTGAGCAACCTGGCCGAACAGGTGCACGGGCAAGATCGTTTTTGTCTTCTCGGTGATTTTCCGCTCTATTGCGACAGGGTCGATGTTGTAGGAACTCGGATCGACGTCCGCGAAAACGGGCTTTGCGCCGAGCCTGGCGATGCAGCCGGCCGTGGCGAAGAAAGTGAACGGAGTAGTTATGACTTCGTCGCCCGGGGCGATCTCCAGCGCCATCAAGCCAATAAGCAAAGCGTCTGTGCCGCTTGAGACACCTATGGCGTATTTGCAGCGGCAATAGGCGGCGATATTTTCCTCGAATGCCGTGACGGCCGGGCCGAGGGCGAACGCCTGACTATCGCATACGTCGGCTATCGCCCGATCAATCTCATCTTTGCACGTCTTATACTGTGCTTTCAAATCCAGCAACGGAATTTGCATCGCAACCTTTCAAAAATCCTAAGCCTTAACAATTCTTCTTGCGCCTCGGCGGACAAGGGCAGTGGCGTTTCGCGTATCGACAACGAGCTTTGAGTGCTTGACAATCCAGTCGTAGTCGTAGTCGCTGTGGTCGGTGGATGTGCTGCTGATCACAAATTGCATGTCCGGCTCGCGGTTCTGCGTCAGCGGAGTAGGAACGCATATCGTTATGGCGTCCACGGTTTTGAGGCGGGCCATATTTGTCGTTGCGCTGAAGCAGCCGCTCTCGACCATATCCCTGACCTGGCGGTGCGGAACGTGCTTGATAATGCTGCGACCGGAGTTGAGGGTCTTGACTTTTCCCGCGTCGATGTCGAAACCGAGCACCTTGATGCCTTCCAAGGCGAATTCTCGGGCCAGCGGCAGCCCCACATAGCCAAGCCCGAGAACACCGACGATTACATCCCTATCTTTGAGTTTTTCTTGCCAGTCTTTCATAGGAGCAGCCAGTTTAGGATTGTGCAGGGCAATTGTCAAAAGAATACCGTCGGACAAACAGCTAATTTTTGTTTGACAATCGACCGATAAGTAAATTACTATGGATATGTGTATATTCGGCCGTAGTGACTGTAAGCGATATCGGAGAACCAATGGCAAAATCCAAATCGGCTGCAGGTGGCTTCAAGTGCGTTGTATCTCGTTCGCCGGGGCGAGCGAGCGATGTCGGCGTCTTGTTCAGTTGTATCGGCAGGCGGGTCTCGCTGCTGAACAGTTTCCGAGCCGCTGCGAAGCAACTGAAGCTCAAGGCCCGTTTTCTCGGCACGGATAAGAGGGAATTGAGTCCTGCGCTGCAATTGTGCGATAAGGGGATTCTGGCCAAGCCGACGACGCATCGTGGTTATATCGGGCAATTGCTTTCGATTGTCAAGCACTACGAGGTCAAACTGTTAGTGCCGACAGTCGATCTGGATATCAAGCTGCTCGCGCAGAACGAGTCGAAGTTCGCGGCGCTGGGTTGCCGCGTGCTTGTATCGGCGCCGGACGTCGTCGATGTTTGCCAGGACAAGAGGAAAACATATCGCTTTCTCCTCAAGAACGGCTTTGATACTCCGCTTACTATGAGCATTCGCTCGGCACTGTCCGCAAAGAAGCTGAGGTGGCCCTGTTTTCTAAAGCCGTGGGATGGCTACGCCAGTAGAGGCAACGCCATTGTAAAGAATCGCAAAGAGCTTTTGTTCTATGCCAAAAGGATACCCAACGCAATCTGCCAGGAGTATATCGCCGGCAGCGAATATACGTGCGATGCGTACGTGGATATGAACATGAAGGTCCGCTGTGTTGTTCCGCGGAAGCGCATCGAAGTGCGGGCAGGCGAGGTGAGCAAGGGCCGGGCAGTCAAAGACACGCACATTATGAGCGAAGCCGCGAGGTTGGTGGAGACACTCGGGGCCGGGCCCGGCGTGATAACTCTGCAGCTTTTCCTCAACGGCGAGGATAAAATGAAATTCATCGAGATAAATCCGCGATTCGGCGGCGGCGTTCCTCTGTCAATCAAGGCAGGCGCCAATTTCCCCAAGTGGATTTTGCAGGAGGCCCTCGGCAGAAGGACAAACATCCGCTTCGATGGCTTCAAAGACAACCTAACAATGCTCCGCTACGACGCCGAAGTCTGGCTGTAGCCTCGGCAGGTTCGAAAAGGTGGCTTGTGAGTTTCCAAAAAGGGTAATCGGGTGGGTATTGTACTTGACGGCAAGCAGCCATTTCGGTATAATACAGACTGGTTGTGAGCAGCAGCTATGTGAAACGGTCGATAAATGGAGGTTTGGATATGCTCACGAAGTATCTCAAAGCCGCAATGAGCTATGCACACTACGAAATCCTTGCCGATGACGGCAGCTACTACGGAGAGATACCGGACTGTCGAGGCGTGTATGCAAATGCTGCGACGTTGGAAGAGTGCCGAGGCGAACTGGAACAGGCGCTTGAGGACTGGCTGCTCTTTCGGATCTACAAGAACCTCTCGCTACCGAAGATCGGCGAGGTGGAACTGACCGTGAAGAAAGAGGCCGTGGCCTGATGCCCGCATTTGGCCCGATTTCAAGGAGGGACCTGGTTCGCTGCCTGCGTGAAGTGGGTTTTGACGGGCCTTACTCGGGCGGGAAACACCAGTTTATGCTCAAAGACGATGTTTCGCTGACGATACCGAATCCACACACAAAAGATGTTGGCCGTGAGTTGTTGGTCCGTGTTCTGCGCCAGGCAGGAATTTCCCGCGAGCAATGGGAGCGGCTCGATTGACCCGAGCCTGCGGGGACTCTTCTCGACCTCGCTGTTGAGAGTGTGCTTGGCTTACGTCGCCGAAGTCTGGCTGTAGCCTCGGCAGGGCCGAAAAAAGTTCTTAGTTTTGAGTTTTTAGTTCTTAGTTATAACTCAAAACTCAACACTCTTGCCAGTTCCCGGCTCATAATCCGCAAAGAGGTTGCCCCAGGGTGTATTGCTGAGCCAGTTGTTGGTTATCTTCCTGCCTTTGAAAGGATACCATATTCTGGCGTGGTAGTTCGCCGATGCGAATATGAAAGCATAAACAATCGGCGTATGGAACATTAGCTTTTCGAGCCATCGCATCGGACCGAACCAGAACAGCTTGCCCACGCTGGATGCGGCGTTGTCGCCGGTAACGAATCCCCAGTTCTCCTTGCTTACATCGACATCGCCGACGATTTCGATCTCGCTGATTCGGCCCGTACCGAGGCCCTGCTCGTGCGCCAGGCGAATGAACTTATGATCCATAGGCTCGAAGCCCATCATTTTCGCGCAGACCGCGTCGATTGCCACGCAGTCATCGGAGGCCAGGAGGACGTTTTTGGTTACGGGGGTCATTGTTCTGGGCCCTGCGCCGTTGCCCGCGGTTGTGCCGTCGGTTACGACGAAAATACCCTTGTGGATCTCCTTTTGAATGGCGAGTAAGTCCACGAGTGTCTCGTGAATTCTGGAGTGGCAGTAATGGCGCTTGTTGCACAAGAGGCCGCCGAATGCATTTTTCATGGCGCCCGTGATGTTCGTGTAGATATGGCACTTGACGGTTGGCAGATGGACGATGTTTTTGCCATCGAAGTAATCAGGTATGCAGAAGCCATTCGGGTAAATTTCATCGAGTGCGAGCATCTTGGTCTTGGGCTTGTACCGCCGCCATTTCATATCGGATGGCTTGAAGTTGTACTTTATCGGCACGCCGTAATGCTCGCAGACGGGTCTTTGCTTATTGAGAATCTCTCCCGTCTCGGCGCTGGTGACCACGGTTTCGTTTTCAACGCAGACGAGGTCCTCGAAGCCGGCCTTCTGCAGGCCGAGGATCGCACCCTCGAGTTGCCAGGGCGTCGTATTGGCGCTTGGATACATCAGGTGCCACGAGAGATTGTTCTTTAGAATAGTGGTTGCTCCGCTATCGAGCGCGCCGCGAACGTCGGCCAGTTCCATTACCCTGCCTACGTCGGCAAGAACGCTTTGCGGTGTCGTTTTTATGACGGCAACTTTGCTCATAGGCTTACCCTTTTAATACTACAGACCGGCCATTCAAATGTTCGCTGGATGACACAATATACTTGTGATGAGTCGTTGTCAATAACGCAGCACCCTTGTTCATGCCGACAGTTATAAACGGCCCGGATATCGCCGCCTATCGAACGCTGTGCGACTTATTTTGGTATCGCAAGCCAGACAGGTCCGGCCTTCAGGAAAGTGCACCGCTCGAGCAAGAAATTGGGGCAATATCCCTCCGATGGAGAAACCACGTAAACCGTCCGTTCAGCCAAGACTTCATCAACCGTCTGCTCATTGAACTGCGGCGCGCCGGCATTGTGCCCTATGGAGGATATGATCTTGACGTCGGATCGCCTCGACTTGACCTCTTGGGTGTAAAGCAGAGGCGGCGCCGTCGTGGAGTCGGCAAAGATAAGTGCGTTTGGCTCGGCGAGCTCGAAGAATTCGTCGGCAAATTTTTCCGTGCCTCTGTAGCCGGTCTTCCACGGTCTGAGGAAATATGTGTAGTCGTTTCGGTAGGGGATCTTCCTCGGACGGGTCATAACTTTGAAGTGCTCTGCAATTGCCGGAGCCGCGACGTATGCGGGAACGGTCAGCAGGCAGAGCAGCAGTATCACCCGGCCTGTGATCTTGTCGCGTCTTCGACTGAGAATCTTGCATGCACCTGCGCCGATTAGAATTGAAACCATGCAGTAGAAGGGGATGAAGAACACGTATCGATCGACAACGGTGTATCTAAAAGCGAAGAGCAGGAATAATGCTGTCAACGCCAGTATGATGTTTGCGAACCAGCGTTTTCGGCAGGCCGAGTGTACGGCCGATATACCGACAAATGCAAGCAGGGCGTTGGGCGTCGGGAAGTTGAGAACAATCCACAAGAAATTCTCTTTTATGATTCTGCCGGACAGTGACATGTTAAGGACTCTGTCTTTGTAAACCTCGCCAAAGGCCGCTGAGGACATCGTCAGCCAGAAGTCGCCTCTGGCGGCGATATCTTTTATGATCAGGTACTCATAAGGCAGTGCGCCGAGAATCCAGAGAAACGCCATGACTACGATGTGCCTGCCCGTGATTTGCCTTTTGAGCAGCAGCACCACAACAAGGACAAAGTAGCACGCCAGCGGGATCGATGCGAACATGTGGTTTGCTATCGCCAGGCCGTTGACAAAGGCCAAAGTGTATAACCAACCGGGCCGTTCGGTTTTGGCGTACTGAAAGAGGATTACCAACTCCAGGAGCAGCAGGGCCATACTCAGGTTGTAAACCTCCGGCATGGCTGCGTGCTGCCAGAATGTGTGTGATAAGGCCAGTGTCATCGCGCCGACTACGGCCGGCAGGATGCTTCTCAGCCACAACGCCAGCAGTAAGAACAGATTCGCCACGGCGAAAGCCGAGATAAGGGCGTTTGTTAGGTTTACTCGATAGCCGAATTCTCCGAGAGGGATATACTTCGCTACGATGGCGATTATGTAGAAAAGGGGGTGGGCCAGCGCAAGGCCCAGCTTGCCCTCTATATCATTGTGCCAGACGCGATATTGAATCAAGCCACTGTCCTGCCAGAGGACGCCGGGTGCGCAACTGAGCAGGTAAAGGGCTCCGGCCACTGCGAGGACCGCGATATACCCGACCCTGACACCCTCGGAACTCATTGCTCTGGTGTATGCTTTGGACATCCGGTGCTTCCGGTAAACAGTATCGCCTCGGCGTCTGTTGATTGGCGAGGACTCATACAGTCACTGTCAGGTACAGCGTATCGGCTTCGAATCGTATTACTCCTTCGTAAGCGGCGGGAATGAGCAGGGTATCGCCGGCGTTAAACGCGACCGATTCTCCGTCCGCTCGCTCTATGACACCGCAGCCGGAGAGGAACATCAGCGTCTTCATTATGCCCGGTGACAAGAGCACCTCGCAGCCTTCGATCTGATGGCCTTTATCTACCTTGAAGTACTCGCAATCGACCAGACGTCCGACGGTCGTGACGGCAAGCTCGTCGGCCGACGCCTCGAAACGGATGCTCTCGAGCGCTTCTTCTATGTGCAGCTCTCTGGCATTGCCGGCGGCATCGACTCTGTTGAAGTCGAAGAGGCGATAAGTCGTATCCGAGGGCGTCTGAATCTCCGCTATCAAGAGGCCTGCTCCGATACTGTGAGGCGTCCCTGCGGGCAGGAAATGGCATTGACCGGCCTCGACGGGCGTCTTCGCTAACATATCGGCGACGGTGCCCTTCTCCAGTGCTTCGACAAACCGCTCTTTGGCGGCGCTTTTCTTGAGCCCCTTGTAAATGAAAGCGTCGGGCTCAGCGGATATGATGTACCAGCATTCGGTCTTGGGCTCGCCCTTGCCCATTCGGCTGCAGGTTTGCGGGTCGGGATGGACCTGTACGCTCAACAGATCGTGGGCATCAAGCAGTTTAATCAATAGGGGGAAAGGCCCGGAGTAGTCTGCATCGCCGCTAATTTGTCCGGGATAGCTTTGAATAGCAGCAGCGAGCATCCGGCCGGCCAGTTCGCCGTTGGCGATTACGGATTTGTCGTTCGGCAAATCGGCCAGTTCCCAACTCTCGCCGATTCTCTCGCCGACGGGCAGCTTCCTGTTAAAAACATCCTCAAGCGTCCGACCGCCCCAGATACGCTGCTTGTACAAAGGCTCGAATTTTAACGGGTACAACTTCATACGGGTAATTCTAACTGCACAAGGTCCGATTGTCCAACGACCAATAGTGCAATTTCTCAAGGGTTTGCCGTCAATGGCGATCCCGGCAGAGCAGCAAAGCTGAGCTACAGAACGGCTCGCGCGAGGAAGTTGCTGATCCCGCTTGCGATTGCCTGCGCCAGGCGGTTCTGGAATGAACTGTCCCTGAGCAGTCTTGCCTCGCTACTGTTTGATAGATAACCCAATTCGATGAGAACTGCCGGCCCCTGTGTGTGCACGAGAACACGGAAATCGGCTCTTCGCGTTCCTCGACTGCTCAAGCCGGTTCGGGCCATTGACTTGGCGATCGCGCTGGCGGCGCGGAGGGACGACCACGAGGCCGAGCGCGCCACGTACATTGTGAAACCGCGGGCGGAACTACTTGGCGCAGAATCGGCATGGATGCTCACAAACAAATCCGCATCGTATCTATTGGCAATTGCGGCCCGGCCCTCGAGTTCGATGAAGGTATCGTTGCTGCGGGTCATTACCGCTCTTACGCCCCTTTGTTTGAGCAGGGAGGCGACCTTTCCTGCAACGGCAAGATTGACCGTCTTCTCGTGAAATCCGAGGCAGCTTGTAGCGCCGGGGTCTTTGCCGCCGTGGCCGGCGTCGATTACGACGCAGCCGGATGACCTGCGAGTCGATACGCCCGGCCGAACGGATGTTCGCATCGCCGAGCGTATCTGCGAGACAAGCGACCTCGGCACATAAATCTGCCCCCCGCGTCTGTTTACCATACCGACCTCGCCAAGCGGCCTGGCGTTGACATAGACCTTGCCGCCCGAGCAGGTGAAGAGCATTACCGTATTGCTCACGTTCTTGAGTGTAATATGGGTAGCGGTTGTCTCATCGACTCGTAGTCCGAGCAGCCCGGCCATCTCCTGGATACTGATCTCATCCCGGCTGGAAATCAACCCATCATCAGCGCTGCCCCCGGGCTGTTGACACCCGGTGATGACCGGTAACGCAAGGAGCAATAAGACGATTAAGCCAAATACAGTACGCATTATGAGACCCTATCGGTTATCTTTACAGTTAAGCGTTAAATTTTGTAATGCCTGCGAGAAGAAATGCCGCAGAATATGTTGCTCTTTCACTCCGTGAAACACAGCCAATTGGATGCAAGAATTGCAAGATCGGTGAAATCCACGAGACCGTTCCTGTCGGCATCGGCGCGCTCATAGTAGTCGTTGCTATTGGCCCCGTTGACCGCCGGCCAATAGTGGGCCATAGCCGCCAAATCAAACATATCTACTATACCATCGACAACGATGTCGCCTGCCAA
This sequence comes from Sedimentisphaerales bacterium, assembly GCA_030603595.1. Lineage (GTDB taxonomy): Bacteria > Planctomycetota > Phycisphaerae > Sedimentisphaerales > Anaerobacaceae > JAFGCD01. Next base: position 9,573 of record JAUVXL010000111.1, read on the forward strand.
CGGTTTCGTGACGAAGACAACCGTGATTGGTTCGGACGGCTCGTACTGATTCCCGTCGGCGATTGCGTCGTAAAGCTGATACGTAATCCACTGCAGCTCGGCGGCGCCGGCCGGGGCAGGCGCGCGATACTGAAGGTGCAGATGAGAATCGGACAAAACACTGTGATTGAGCGAATCGCCCGCTTCATCGAGAGTAATCCCGATTGCAGTGTTTTTGGCCGCGAAGCCGGGCGTAATAGATACGCATTCGATCATAATCCTGTAATCGACGTCTGGGACGCCGGCAAGGCGTCGGTCTTGGTCGTCTGTGATACTGTCAAAGCCTGGCTCGCCGATCTGGTAGCGGTCGTACCGTTCATTGTAGTACATTGGGTAATACCAGTTGAGCCAGGTTGGGTCGCCGCTGTGTTCCGGGTCGCTGTGCCGGTATTTCTGCGTGCAATCGACGAACAACTTTTTGTCGTCGTCCGTGCCGACTATACCGTCTTTGTTGCAGCCGAACGGCAAGTGGTCGAAAGGGCAGTCGGCCGACGCCGGCAGCGAAATCAGCAGAGCCATTACTATGGTCGGCATTACATTCAGGAATTTCATTGGAACATCCTCCTTAATTGGTGTGCCTTATTAGTCATCGGGCGGCCAGCCCGGCGCGTAGCCAGGATACCAGTAACATTGCCCGGGCCAACTCCAGGTTTGCTCAATCTTCAGGTTCTCCGCGTGCCCGTCAACGAAGAGGTAATTGGATGTGCCCTCGTGGCGATCCCAGGCGACCTGTCCCTTCGCCTCGGTCAGAGAGCCCCAACCATCCGGATGCAGATGGTCGTAATTCTTCCATGACGACGGCGACTCGCTGATGTAGATGCAGTACATCGGTTTTCGGATGTTGATGACGTTGTTATACCTGCCTGAGTTGAAGGCACAATGGGGATCAAGGAGTGAATTCAAAGCGAAGCTTGACCATCGCAAGTCGTCAATGTCCGGGCCGAGGGGCCCGTCCCAGTCCACGAAATCAGCGGCCTTATCATCCGGGCAGTGCAGCAGCAGGCCCTGCCGTGTGTATTTGGCCAGTATTCGCAGCCAGTACTCATTCGGATCGGATAGGTTGCAGGAGCTTGGCGGCAATCGGTTATCGCTGTCGATCATGTACGCCTGCAGGGCGATGCCCATTTGTCGCACGTTGCTCAGGCACACGATCTTTCTGCCTTGCCGACGAACCCTGCCCAGTGCAGGCAGCAAAATACCCATCAGCAAAGCTATGATTGCGATGACCACCAACAGCTCAACCAACGTGAAGCCAAACGTGTTGCCCGGAACTCTGAAAGCCATCGGCACGGCGCATCTTCTCTTTGACATAGCTGTCTCAACAATTTTCTGCCGTTCGTTGTCGGGCCACATCCTGCCCCTTTACGCACAGGCCGGACAAAGGCCCTCGAGGCGAGTCTGTTGTCGCTGAATCAGAAAACCCTTGTGCCGTTTCTTAACCCCTGGGATAGTCATGTCCATCAGGCAGTGTGTTCTCCCACAGTTTCTGCAGGTGAAGTGCGGATGGCACTGGGTTTCGCTGCAATTGTGCGCCAACTCGAAGTACCGGGCCCTTTCTTCGATATATGCCTTATGCACCAGGCCGACCTTCACAAGGCTATCAAGCGTTCGATAGATTGTTACCTTGTCAAATCGCTTCTTACCTAATCGTTCTGCAATCTGGTCCTGCCGAAGGGCGCCGTCCGCTTTGAGCAGGGCCTTCAGAACGCCTACTCTGCCTGCCGTGCAGTATAGCCTGGCCGATTTCAGCATCTGCCGGGCCTTCAAATCCAGGTCGGATTTCATTGCTCGGCCTCACTATGCCCGCCGTGGCGGCAGCATAACCCGTCCGGAGAATGCACAAAGAGCAGCGGGAAGACGATATCGCTGATGCAGCAGGGCAGCCAGACCGCCAGAAACAGGAAAACAAAGCTCCCCAGCAGCTTGACGGGTGGGATATCTCCGCCAAACGCCATCAGCATGTGGAATGATGATGCCCATGTGCTGAGCAGGACGTGACCGGCATGCGGAAACTTCGTCCGCGGCCGAAAATATGCTATAAGCGCCCCGACAATCGCAGCCGGGAACACGATATACCAGCCCTCGATAAACCCGATATGCGCCTTCTCGACAAAACCTGACTCAGCGTCACCCTCATTCTCAGGTGTCGCAGTGTGCTCGTGGCCGTGGGCATCGACCTCCATCCCCAATAGCACCTCGCCGATGTATGGTATCACAGAATCGCTCAGCGTCGATATCCCAATCGAGCCGGCAATCGCAACGATTACAATCAGGATGAAGTTTCGCTTGACGCTGTGCAGCTTGAACATCGCCGCCGTGACCATCGCGCTGAGCAGCACGTGAGCAGGGTGGAAGACGTAGAACACCTTCTCGGTCGTATCGTGCTCGAGTTTCCTGAAGATAATCATACAGAAAATCCCGGTCAGCGCTCCGAACAACGTAAACGGCGCATGCGCCTTTAGTTCCAGCATAATTGCCTTAACTCTTGTGTCCATATATACTCATCGCCCCAAAGCCCGATCTGCTCGTAAAGTACTTTCTACACAACTGAAAATTCTAAAGCCTCTACGCCTAATTTGCAACTAAGTTGCAAATATTTTCAGAAATTTCAAGAATACCGCCTCGCCCGACCTGATCGAATGAATCATGTTACGTCCCAGAATCAACAAATTCCTGGACAAACGCCGCCGGATACGCTATAATACCATCGGTTTGTGGAGACTCCAGCCGTTCTATGGAGATTGAACCGCTGATGTATAGAAATCAGAAGCAGCCAAATGGACTTAAAGCCAAGGCCGCACATTGCCTCGCGTGCCTCCTAACGCTAACCCTATGCGCAAACGCCGCCGAGGAATACTACTCCGGCGGAACAGGAGAACCCAACGACCCATTCCAAATCTTCACCCCAGAAGACCTCAACGACATCGGAAACCACGAAGACCACTGGGACAAACACTTTAAGTTGATGGCGGATATCGACCTGGGCGGTTACGAGGGTACGGAGTTCAATATCATAGGCTCGGTTGTGCAGTATACTTCTTTCGCCGGCGAGTTCGACGGCAACGGGCATACGATATCCAACTTCACTTACGACAGCAACGGGTTGAATTGCGTTGGCCTTTTCCAATATGTGAGCGGACAAATTAAGGACTTGGGTGTAATCAGTCCGAGTGTAAATGCCAATTCGGGCGACGAAGGGGGTTCACTTGTCGGCTATGTTTTTCGTGGCAGCATATCTAACTGTTGGGTGGAAGGCGGTTCCGTCTCAGGAGCGGAGAAAGTGGGAGGATTGGTTGGCTGTTTTGCGGATGGTAGCATATCCGATTGTTGGGTGGATGGTGGTTCCGTCTCGGGATCGGAGAGAGTGGGAGGATTGGTTGGCTATTTTTGGCACGGGAGCATATCCGACTCATGGGTGGAAGACGGATCTGTATCAGGGGCGGGAATTGTAGGCGGTGTGGCAGGTTGGTTTGGCAGGGGAACCATATCTCAGAGCCATTTTGAGGGCTATGTCTCCGGAGGAAGTATAATAGGGGGGCTTGCGGGTCAGATGTATCGCTCCGATGCAACACTCTCTGATTGTTATTTTGAGGGAGAAATCATCGGGATGAACCAGTTGGGCGGCATTGCTGGTATAAGTAATGGGTCGATCTTGAACTCACATGTTGAGTGCACGGTCATCGGGATGAACCAGTTGGGCGGCATTGCTGGTATAAGTA
>JAUVXL010000193.1 GCA_030603595.1 Sedimentisphaerales bacterium
GTACGATACATGGCGCAAGAACCCGACCGATTCCGAGACCCGCCTCCGAGCATGGGGCCTGGACAACATAATCTCCGGCGACATCATCACCGAGCAAAACATCCACACGCTCGACGTGATGAACTGGATAATGGGCGAGCCACCCCTCTGGGCCGCAGGCACAGGCGGCAGAACCATCCGCCCGGTCGGAACCTGCTGGGACCACTTCGCACTTCTCTTCCAGTACCCCGGCAACATCGGCATCACCTTCAGCTCGAAGCAGTTCGACGGCCACGGAACCCAGCCCGAAGGAATCCGCAACAGAATGTTCGGCACCAAAGGAGTCCTCGAAACAGCATACGGCGGACAGGTAATCATTCGAGGCAAAGGCGACACATTCTACAGAGGCGGAAGCAGCCCCGGAATCTACAAAGACGGAGCAGTAGCCAACGTCGCAACCTTCCACAAGGATATCACCGAAGGCAACTACAAAAACCCGACAGTCTCCGAAAGCGTCAGAAGCAACCTGATAACAGTCTTAGGCCGAACAGCAGCATACCAGCAAAGAAAAGTAACCTGGAAAGAAATCCTAAACAAAAACGAAAAACTCGATGCAAACCTGAAAGGACTGAAAGCATAAATCGCCGACAATAGGGACTGCTATTCGTGACTGTGGGACTGTTGAAAAAGTTCAAATTCACCACGAAGGGTGGCACGGTCAAACTTGTTTGGCCGTGTCCAGACACCGAGAATCGCCTTTCGTGCCATTGGCCGGTCATTGCTATGGGGTTTTTCAACAGCTCACTGCTGTGGTTTTGGGGTCAGGAGCTTTTCTAGTTCTCAGCGAGGTCGAAAAGATGACATCAAGCAACGAACAAAACCAGGGCCATAATCCTCGTCTCAAGGCTACGTTTCTGGAGATCGTGGACAACCAACTCAGGGATTATGACCCTCCAGAGACCAGGCATACTTTTGAGCGTCTCATCGCACAGGGCATCTCTGAAGAAGACGCGAAGATCTACATAGCCCAGGCCGTATCCATGGAAGTGTACCACACGCTCAAATACAAGAAACCTTTCAATCGCGAGCGCTACCTGAAGAATCTCGGACGTCTCCCCAAAGAGCCGCTTGAGTAGAATAATCCAGACTCCGGGCTGTTTTTGACATACATACAAACGCAGCGTACAATCAACATTTAGCCTGCGGTTTCACCGCAGGTTCTTACTTTGGTCGATAGGAGGCCAACATGAACCGCAGACCAATTCTTGTTATGTCACTTCTAATTATTACGGGCTGTGTCGTTTGCGAGGCGGCCGAGAATAGTCCCATATCTGACAAGTTAAAGCCGGACGCGATAGAAGCTCGGATACGCGAGCATCGAATGGGCGAGCTAATCGTCAAGACCAAACCGGGCGCCGAGGTCAAGGTCGAGCAGTTGCGCCACGAGTTCTGGTTCGGCACGGCCATAAGCAACAATTTGGCCCAGCCAAGCCGTCGTCACAGAATGACCGATGCCGACCTGGTGAAGTACAAGGAAGTATTAGCCGCCAATTTCAATGCCGCAGTCCATGAAAACGCCCTGAAATGGCACAACTGCGAGCGAAGCGCTACCGGCGGATTCGACTATTCCACCGCCGAGGGCATTTACAAGTTCTGCGCCGAAAGAGATATTGTGATGCGAGGCCACTGCATGTTCTGGTGCACCGACCGCAACGTCCAGGGCTGGGTCAAGCAGTTCGATAAGGATGCTATGCGCAAAGTCGTCAAGCGAAGGGCCATGGACGTAACCTCAAGATTCAAGGGCCGAATCGAGGAGTTCGACCTCAACAACGAGCTTATCTTCGGCGACTTCTACCGCCGAAACTTAGGCGACGGAATAATCAAAGATATGGCCGATTGGGCCAAGCAGGGCAACCCGAAAGCGATGCTCTACCTGAACGAGCAGGGTAGCCTTGCATCCGGCGGACGCAACGCCGATAAATACATAGCCCTTATCAAGAAGACACTCACCCAGGGCGTCAAGATCGACGGCCTCGGATGCCAGGGCCATTTCAGCAAGATGGTTGACCCCGAAAAAGTCCAAACAACCCTCGACCGCCTCGCCCAATTCAACCTGCCAATCAAGATAACGGAATACGATTTCTCCACCGATGACGAGCAGGCAAAGGCCAAACACCTCGAAGATTTCTACACAATCTGCTTCGCCCACCCAGCCGTTGAGGGAGTATTGATGTGGGGATTCTGGGAGGGCGCCCACTGGCGGCCAAAAGCGGCCCTCTGGAAAAGAGACTGGACCCCAACCCCCGCAGCAAAAACCTACCGAGACCTCGTATTCAATAAATGGTGGACCAGCAAAACCGGCAAAGCCGACCCCAAAGGAATCTACCGAATAGAAGCATTCTACGGCAAATACCACATAGAATCACAAGGCAACAAACAACAAGTAATCCTGCGCAAGGACAAAGGACCCAGCATCCTTCCACTCTTATTCCAATAGAGAGTATCTTTTTGCCAACGATCCACGAGGGCCTGACTTAATGCTTGTCCACTACGGAATTCTCCTTGCAAATCTTATTGGCCGCGGTACAATGCATACGTTCGAATTCTGGCAAAGCTATGTGTGAGGATGATATGCCCGGCAGAGCCTATGAAGACCTGACTTTCAAAATTCCGCGTGAGTCAGATGACTATATGAAATGCTCGGATTTTGTCGTGGATGCAGTCGAAAGCATCATGAAAGATGCTATGGATCGGGGTCGCAACAAAATTATCATAAATACTAATCTACGGCGCGGCATTCCAATGGAAAATGTAAATAAGATCGCTGGACCGTTCATCGAGGCATGGGCGATTGAACAATTCGAAGGGGTGCTTGAGGATAAGAAGAACAGATATCAACTCATAAATGTCGAAGCAGGCGAGCGGCTAAATATGGCGGATATCATACTTCAATTCAAACGGGAGAAGAAACGCCAATCATCGGTCACTGCGAATGTGGACGTGAAGGCCACGAGTAAGGATATTGAAAGTAGCGGAAAATCGCCGAACATAACATCTTTTGCGCGAATCAGGACGGCCTACCTGAAGGACCCTGATTTCATCTTTATTGTGCTGTCCATAGAACAGAGAGTGTCCAGCCAGAAAGACAGTAATACCCAAATGATGATGGGAGTCATGGAAGTTGTTGACTTCAACGCTTATGACCTAAAGTATATATCGGATGCAGACATAAGTTACAATCCAGCCCTCGGTACTGGGCAGCTTCAAGTTCGAGACATACATTATGTCTCAAGGCAGAATCGTAGTGTTTGGGAATTCTGCCAGATGGTAGACCGCAAGTGCATAAAATCACGCACCGGTTTCGATGGATGGTATCGTTATGCAAAGCAGTACGAATGGATAAAAGATGAGTGATACTCGGATCATACATGGTAATTCCTTGGAGTTGTTTTCCACATTGAATAGTCGCAGTGTGGACCTCATTATTTCTGACCCCCCATACAATCTTGGAAAAGACTATGGCAACAATCACGACCTAAAAGGCTTTGCCGAGTATTTGGATTTCTCCAGAATGTGGTTGTCTCAAGCTCATCGCGTCTTGAAACCGACAGGGTCTATTTATGTTTTCATGGGAGTCAGATTCATTTCGTATCTGTATGACATAATGGACAGGGATCTGGGTATGTTTTTCAATAGTTGGATATGCTGGCATTATACGCAGGGAATTGGCAAAAAAATCGGGTTTTCACCACGCCACGATGATGTCCTTTTGTTCAACAAATCACAGAAGTTCACATTCAACTTAGATGCTGTTCGCGTACCTCAAAAATATTATAGGGCGCGAAATAATATGAGGGGGGCGAATCCCGGCGATGTATGGAAATTCTCGCATGTTCACTACTGCAATGAGAATCGTCAGGATCATCCAACTCAGAAACCAGAAGGATTGATGGAACGAATGGTGCTTGCTTCTTCCAACGAAGGTGATTTGGTGATCGACCCCTATGCCGGCAGCGGGACTACGCTTCGCGTTTGCCAGCAACTTAATAGGAACTGCGTTGGATTTGAGTTGAATCCTGACTATGTGAAAATGACTAAAGAAAGACTGTCCAAGCCTTTTAGAGGATTTGACAGTATTGACGAGAGGATGGAAAGAGTGCCGTTTGATTTGCGAGACAAGAGTATTCGGGAGGATTACTTGAAGAACCATACCAAATGGTTTCTCGAACGCCACAACGGTTCGATTGAGAGATTTCAGCAGGCTGTCAAGGAATTGTACGGTGATACCCCAAATTTAGGAGATAGTCAAGCGAGCGAACCATCGTTGTTTGATAGAGTGCGGCCGGACACGTCACAACGTCAGGGGTTGCGGCCATCAGAGAAAACAGACATCAGTCGTAGTAATGAGCGATTGCCGGTGTGAACAGTGGTCGGTTACCTTCTGCGTGAGGAGAGCCACCAGTGTCCGGTTTGGGTAAGGGTATTGATAATGGAAGGTTCATATATGGATCGACGACGAGTGTTGAAGACAGGCGCCGGTGTTGTGGCGGGGTTGGTGTTGACCGGTTCTTGCAAGTCGCCGCTTCGCAGGGGCCGGGCGGCTAAGGGGTTTAAGATTGGGGTTTGCGACTGGACTATAGGCAAGAGGAGCGATCCGGGGTCGTTTGAGATGGCCAAAAGGATTGGGCTGGATGGGGTGCAGGTCGATTTCGGCGGCGGGGAGAAGGACCTGCAGTTGTTCGATCCGGATTTGCAGGCGAAGATACTGGCCGAGGCTGCCAGGCAAGAGATGGAGATAGCCTCCCTGGCGATGGGTAATTTGAATAACGTGCCCTACAAGAGCGATCCGCGGACTGAAGCGTGGGTCTCGCAGGCGGTTGACGTTGCCGAGGCGATGGGGCAGAACATTATCCTTATGGCGTTCTTCGGCAAGGGCGATTTGAAGAATGACCCCAAGGGAACCGACGAAGTCGTCAAACGGTTCAAGAAGGTTGCGCCGAAGGCTGAGGACGCCGGGGTGGTTCTCGCTATCGAGTCGTGGCTCAGCGCCGAGGAGCATTTGGCGATAATCGAGCGGGTCGGCTCGCCTGCGATTAAGGTTTATTACGATGTGGGCAATTCGAATAAGGCCGGCTACGATATCTATGAAGAGATTCGCCAATTAGGCAAGCATATATGCGAATTCCACGCCAAGGACTACGACGACCTCTACGGCAAAGGCTCGATCGCCTTCGAGGAGGTCCGCAAGGCGATGGACGATATAGGCTACCGCGGGTGGCTCGTTATGGAAGGCGTAAAGATGCCACTCGGCCTCGAGGAAAGCTGCCGATACGATTGCGAGTACCTGCGAAAAGTCTTTCCACCGAAGGCCTGAGCAAGGAAGGAGACGACGGAAAGAAAAGCCAATCACAGTGGAGTATTCGGCTGGTAATTGTCATTCCTGCGAAGCTTGTCCTCGACCCCCGATCGGGGAGCAGGAATCCACGTTTTCGAGTGATATGGATTCCGCATCAAGTGCGGAATGACAGTTAGTGGAATTATCAGGTGATACAGAAAGGGTAGGTTATGAAAAAGCAAAGTCGATTCGTAATTGCAGCAGTATTGGTTTTGGGAATAGCGCAGATTGTTTTTGCCACGGCGTTGGACGATTATGTGGCCAAGCCGGATTCGAGCTATAAGTACACCGTTGCCAAGACCATCGACGGGGCCGGTTATACCGGGTATGTGATTGATATGATCTCGCAGACCTGGCGGAGCAAGAATGAGGTCGATAGGACGCAGTGGCGGCATTGGCTGCGGATAATCAAGCCGGACAACGCTAAGGGCGATACCGCTTTGCTGTATATCAACGGTAGCAGCAACAAGGACGAGCCGCCGGACTCGGTCGATACGATGCTCGGCATGATGGCGATGCAGACGAATTCCGTGATTGCCGAACTGAAGATGGTGCCGAATCAGCCTTTGACTTTCGCCGGCGACGGCAGGGCAAGGTCCGAGGATGCGATAATTGCCTTTACCTTCGATAAATACTTGGCGACGGGCGATGGGACCTGGCCGCTGCTGCTGCCGATGGTAAAAAGCGCCGTTCGGGCGATGGATACCGTGCAGGCGCATTTGAAGGGTTTGGATGAGGGGGCTGTAAGAATCGAGAAATTCGTCGTGTCGGGGGCGTCCAAACGGGGGTGGACAACCTGGCTTACGGCGGCGGTGGATAAGAGGGTGGTTGCGATTTGCCCGGCCGTTATCGACGTTTTGAATATGGGCGAATCGATGAAGCATCATCACGCCGCATACGGCTTCTGGGCGCCGGCCATCCACGATTACCAGGAGAACAAGATATTCGACCGGCTGGATACGCCGAAGGGCAAGGAGCTGCAGACGTTTATCGACCCGTACAGCTACCGCGAGCGGTACAAGATGCCGAAATTCCTGCTCAATTCCGCCGGCGATCAGTTTTTTGTGTCGGACTCGGCCCAGTTCTATTTCGCCGATCTGCCGGGCGAGAAGCACCTTCGCTACTTCCCGAATACCGGGCATGGGTTGAATCTGGGGGCGTTTGGGGCGGTGGCGACGTTTTATAAGTCGATACTCGCGGGTGCGGATAGGCCCAAGTTTAGCTGGACGGTGCGGGATAACGGGGCGATTGTGGTCAAATGCGAGACTGAGCCGAAAGAGGTCAAGCTCTGGCAGGCTACGAACGAGGAGAAACGGGATTTTCGGATCGATGTATTGGGTGCGAAATGGGCCGGGACGCCGCTGGAGGCCAGACGCAAGGACAGATATATAGGCAAAGTGGCCGAGCCGGAGAAGGGGTGGACGGCGTATTTCGTCGAGTTGACGTTCGACGGAGGCGAGATCGGGCAGTACCAGTTCACCACAGAGGTGCGGGTCCTGCCGAAACTGCTGCCGTTCGCGGAATAAATAACAGAAGACGGAGGACAGACGAGGCGGGAGTGTGAGTGGGCGGTATAGGCCGCGAAGAGGACTGAGGACGGACGACGGAAGGGAGAGGGTGTGGCTAATTTTTCCGGCACACTATAAGATTCTTTCTGACAAAGCATTACGCGCTACGTCATTGCGAAGGAGCCGTAGGTCCGCCACCGGCGGACGGCAATCTTCCGCCGGAGGCGGACTCGAAATGGAACATCCGCCTTTGGTGGAGCGGGAGATTGCCACGGCCCCAGGGGGGCCTCGCAATGACGATAGCGGCTGTGTTGTGCCTTATGATCGAGTATTGACGAATACCCCAATCACCTGCTGGAAAATCTGGCCACACCCGGTTCTTTGTGTAACCGGAGTTCATACTCGACTACTTGCTATTTAGGTGGTATGATTGGGCCGGCTTGAAAAACAGTTGGAAGTTTGAAGAACGGTCAGTTGGAGAATGCAAGAATCAACCCCGATGAGTCGGGATGCAAACAAGTGCAAATTTAAGGAGATTCTCATGTTTAGTAGAAAAGTAGTTTTTGGTTTGGCGGCTTTTGTTGTGATTACAGTTCTTGTAGGTCAATCTCTCTTCGGAGCCGGCGGGGTAGGCGTGCAGCGTCCTCAGCGCGGGGTGCAGCGTCCTCAGCGTCCAGGCGAAACCGGGCGGGTGCAAAGAGACCCCCAACAGATGCGAGAGCAGATGCAGAGGATGATGGTTCAACGTATGAAAAGGCAGCTTGAGATCGCCGACGAGAAATGGGAGACTGTGCAGCCTCTCCTGGAGAAGGTGGTTAAGTTGAATGCCCAGTTGAATTCAGGCGCACTTGGCGGGATGTATGGAATGCCCGGCGGTTTCGGCGGCCGTGGGATGGGCGCCGGCGGGCGAGGAGATCCGGGTATGCAGGCGGGACAAGGGCGAAACCGACTTGTAGGAGAGGGCCAAACAACCGAGCGTGGAAAGACCGACCTGCAAAAAGCCGCCGACGAATTGCAGGGGCTGCTCAGAAGTTTTACGGCAGAATCTGATGCCATTGCGGCCAAGCTTGCCGCATATCGTAACGCTAAGAACAAGGTAAAAGGGGATCTGGCCAAGGCTCAAGGCGCCCTCAAGGCTCAGATTACCACGCCCAAGCAGGAAGCCAGGCTGGTCTTAATGGGCCTGCTGAACTGAGAGCCCGTCAAGATTGAAACTGTGGGCCTCCTCCTAAGAAACTAAAAAATCGGATTCGACACAATATTATCTGTAAGTGCTTTAACAAAAAGATGTTATCTCAGCATTTCCGAAATTTGAGTTTCTTTCACATGCCTCCTGAGAATCCGGTCAGGTGCTCGCAAT
>JAUVXL010000306.1 GCA_030603595.1 Sedimentisphaerales bacterium
AAAAAACAAACCCAATCAAACCCAATTCCCCACCCGTGGCGCCCCGGATCCGTATCCTGTCTCCTGCCTCCTCTCAGACCTCCTATTTTACCCCGTTTACCAACGAATCATGGTGTCATTGTGCAAAACAAACCCAATCTCCTTAACCCCAAAACCAACGCAACCCTCTTTGCCGCAAAGGCTTATGAGAAAAAACCGCTTTCCCCGATGCGAAAAAACAAACCCAATCAAACCCAATCCCCCCGCCCCTCCGGTTCAGTCCAGCAGACCATTTCTGTTCGCTCCGCGACAGAAAAACCACCTGTCCAAACGCACCCCCAAAATCCCCATTTTTCGCCCATTTGGCCTGTGGTTTCACGGCTGCAGAACGAGCTTCAAACCCCAATCAACATCCGCCTTGCCTTCATCGGGCGGGAATTTCGGTAGCGTAATCCTTCCATCACTGCCCGCAGTTAAAACGCCCGCATCAACCCACTGCCCTTTCCTCGGGTCGAACCACTTCGCTTTGTACTTCCCGTCAGCCGCCGCACCGGAGACCTTCGCCGCAGGGCAATCCTTCTCGAAGTAAAGCAGAAAGAAATCCTTCTCCGCCGTCCGCGCGCAATACGCCCACCCGATACAAGATTTCTCCTCGCCCGTCCTGCCCGGCTCGACCAATTCTGCACCGGGAACAAGCTTCTGGTACTTCCTGCCTTCGGAGAGAACAAAGTCCCGCAAATGCCGCATCTGCCCCGCCGATTCCCATTTGATGACCTCCCAGATAGGAGTTGGCGAGGCATCCTCGACCTCCCCGCTCCACAAGCCTCCCTGCCATCCGCCCGCGCCGTAGATATGCCCCCCCAGCCCGCCGGAGAGCACGCTGCCGTACATCGCCGAGCGACAATACAGCGCCGATTTCTCCGTCCCGCCCTCGGCATCCAGCATCCCGGCATAATAAGGCTCGCCGTTAATCCCCGGCACCGGCGGCGAGGCATTAAATATCTCCGTCAGGTAAGGATACAAATCGTGCGTCCGCCTGTTGCCTATTTGATGGAACGTTAGCCACCTTGCCTTGTCCGTATGCCCGAAGTTGCGTAGCGTCGATGGATTCGAATTCGTGCCGGCAGGCGTCCCGAACGGCGGATGGCCGTACTTATCAATCACCTTATTCGCCGCCTCGTTCCACTCCGCCGCAGGTATCGTTGCCCCCGTCCAATCCAAATGAATCGGACTGAACAGGCAGATGTTCGCCTGGTACCGGCTCCATATATATTGGATGTACCGCGTATAAGAGCCGGGCCACTCATAGAACTTCTTCCAGCACTGTCCGATGTCACGCCGCGACACCTCTATGAACGGCACAAAACCCTGCGAATTCAAGTAGTCGATCTTCTTATCCATATTCTGAAAATACTTTGGATTGATCCTCTCTACATCAGGGTAATACTTCTCGAACCCCGGAACCTTCCCCGGAAACAGAAACGCCCGATTGCCGTCCTCGTCGTGCATGTCCTTGGCGCTGTTGGTGCCGGCCTGCTTCCACGCGGACCGCAGAACCGTCCCATCCGCCATCTTCAGGCCCGATGGCTTATCGTCATTGGCCCAGTTGCCAAGCGCCGCAATCATCGCAATGCAGTTGAACCCCTGCTCCTTGCGAAACCTCAAATAATCCTTCAATCCCGCCTTCGGCCCGATCGGCCGTTCTTTATCGTCTTCGTACCAACGATACCGAAAAGTCGGCACAGGCCACCACGTATCGCCCATAAGAAAATAAGGCGTCCCGTCCGCCCACTCAAAGGCATGGCCGTTCGCCGAAGCCTTAATCATCCCCCGCCGACACGCATTTTCCTCTTTCTCCGCATCGGACCACTCAACCGCCTTGAATCGTCCCTTCTTGCCGGTAAGCCCCGAATCCTTCTTGTTCGACCCGCTCCGCCACCGCCACGTCCCCGGCCCAGTCGCCATAACGCGAACCCGAAAAACATCCCCCCCATCCCAGAACCCGTAACACCGCCTCTCGAACCCGGGCCCCTTAAGATCGACCCATACCTCAACCTCCTTGTACGGATTCTCATAAGACTCTTTGGCTCGCAGAGTGATCTCGACCTTCTCCCAGACGTGATAGTCCTCCGCAGCCGCCGACTCAAACATCCCCGCTAACAGCACCACCCCAACCACAATCAGAAAACACACACCGCGCTTCCTCAATACCGCGAAATCAACTTTTCGGTTCATGACGATGTCCCTTTCTACTATTCTCGTACTTGGAATTCGACAGCGGTAGGGTGTGCACCGCACACCGAATCACTGTCACCGTAAGCTCCGCCGTCAACGTTTTGCGCCTTTAGCCGGACCCATATTCAACAAGATATCAATCCCCGGCGCCTTGTGGTTATACGGCTTCATCAATATATCCAAATCGCCGTCACCGTCGAAATCGCCGAGCCTGCCCTCGTGAATTCCCTGCCCGCGCGACGCCACTGTCTCTTCGAGTTTGCCCTTGCCGTCGCCGTACCATATATACGTCTTCGCATTGTCCCCCGCCCCCGGATTGCCCATCTCTCCTATCAAGATATCCAAATTACCGTCGGCGTCGATGTCCCGTATTTCACAAGTATGCCCGTGAATCACATAGCGCAGCTTGCGAGCGGTCCACTTTCCCTGCTTCCATTCGTACATTTTGGCATCGCCGTCCATATCGCCCGGGCTGAACACAACTTCCGGCCGACCGCCCTTTATTAACTGCCCCGAGGCACATTGAGTGAAAGTCATCTCGCCGTCGATCACATTCTCCTTAAACTTTGTCCCGCCAAGATGTTTGAACCAGCGACCGCCCCCCACAATATCGACCTTCCCGTCCAAATCGACATCCACGTTGATCGAGGGAAAACCCTCACGTTCCAGCCCGCTCGACCATTTGTAGATCGGAGTTGAAGTCCATGCCTCGACAGATTTCGGATTCGCCGGGATCTCGTAGAAAAGAAGCGCCTTGGCTCTTTGATTCCACGAAACCAACTCCGCCTTCCCGTCGCCGTCGAAATCACCGACTATCTGGTCATGATGCTTGGCGGCCCCGGTTTTCTTGATGTACCTTCGCACCCACGGCTTCGAGAAGTCCGGATACGGATTCTCCCACCACCATATCTTGTTGCCGCTCCAGTCCTGCCCGAAGATAATATCGAGGTCGCCGTCGCCGTCTATATCGCAGCAATCGCCGCCAGCTTCGGGCTTCAAGGGGGTGTTGTCGATTATCCTCTTATCCCAGCCGCTCCCGTTATATTTATACCACACAACCGAAGGAGTCTTCGTCCGCTCGGCCACGGCAAAATCATCGATCCCGTCCTTGTCGAAATCAGCGACCACGCACGCCGTCTGCTGATTCCCGCCGTTAGGAGGCGTAAAACAATAACTTGCCGAATTTATTGCAGTTAACAGTTTGATTTGGCCGATATAGAGTTTATGTCAAATACAACTATTACTGAATGGATTCGTGCGAAATACATCGCAATTATTACAGACTTAGATGA
>JAUVXL010000081.1 GCA_030603595.1 Sedimentisphaerales bacterium
TTCGATTTAGAGGTTGAGAGAACTCGTATCATTTCGTCTATTGCGGTAATCCCAGCGACAACTTTCCTCAATGTCTGTTCCTGGATATACAGCATTTTTGCTCGTCTAAAGTATGTGCCGATCTCGGGCAGCGACTTTGCATGCCTGACAACTTTTCTAAGTTCCTTGTTGATAATGATTGTCTCGAAAACAGCCGTCCTGCCCACGTATCCGATCCCCTGGCAGCCCTCGCAGTCGCTTGGCTTGCCGTGCTTATCATAGATGACCTTCCCCGCCCGATAAAGCGCCTTCGTTTTCTCTGCGTTGATGCTGAACTTTCTGAACAGGTCTTTGTTGGGCGCGTACGCCTGCCGGCATTCTTTGCAGAGCTTTCGCAGCAGTCGCTGGTTGCTTATGCCCAGAAGAGCATCTGTGGCAAGCCCCCTGTCCCCGACGAGTTTGAGCCATTTTGCCAGCGCCTGAATAACGCTCTCGGCCTCCAACTGCACATATACCAGTTTCCCGTCTTTGGCCCCGGCGCACGCTGCCCGGGCCGTCTCCGAATCCTCGCAATTGGCAACCCCAACAATGTCAGGCCCCATCCTGATTATTTCTTCGAGCTTCTTACCGTAGGTCGTCGTCCCGCTGTCACTTGGACTGTACACATCTTGCGTAATATTCAGCAGCTTGGATGAAGGGACCTTCTCGATGGTATTTATGCTGTTGATGAATGCGTCATGATTTCGAAGCAGAGAATAGAATGTGCTTGTTGCGCCGCTCTTCTTCGGCCCTGACACGATGAACAGACCCTCTTTGAGTTCTCGGAATCTGCGAAGCTGTTCGAGTTGATCCGGCATAAGCCCGATTTCCTCGAGCTTGGCTATATCCTTAACCGTCAATAGCCTGATGTGAATCTGTTCGCCGGCCGTCGAGCCCGCCGTGGTCACTTCCCATTCCGTATGCTCCTGATCTTTTGAGATCATGAACGTGCCCTTTTGCGGCTTTCGCTTTTCCTTTATGTCAACGTCTGCAACGCTCTTCAGAAAATGAATGAGGAATTTAGCCTGTTCTTTCGGCATGCTTGGCTGCTTTAACGCCGCACCGTCCACATAATACGTTACCTTGTATTCCTCCGGCGCAGGTGAAAACAGAATGTCACTGGCCCTTCGCCAGGCTGCGTCTTTCAGCAGATCGTAAGACATCTTATACCCGAAAAAATCCGGCGTCCTCGGTTCCGGAAGCGGCACTTCGTTTCTATTGGCCGTGATAAAGACGAAGCTCCTAAGAGCCTCGAGCTTATCTTCCTGACTAATGAAAAGCCCCTTGATATGCTCGACCGTAAGAACGCGGTCGAATTCCATTACTCTTGTGTTGCGATGCTTGACGTACGCAAGAGATGTCCCGATCACCGCGAGCATGTACACCAGCAGCCCAACCAGAAAGATTGGAACCAACTGCCAGACCAGCATCGCCCCGGCCCCCGAACCCAGAACCAGACCAGTCCAGAAAACATCGTTAGTATCTACCGCCTTGGAGTCCTCATGCACCCAGCTAACAAGCGGTATCCAAAGAAGAAACAAAACGCCGAAAACGGCAAGCTTAACTACAGATATGTAACCACCGTACTCGATGGCGGCTAAAACTAAATTGGGCATAAGTCGCTCCGTTACGAAATTCTTTTCACCTCTCACAGAATGCCGCTGGCAGTCGTCCTGATGCCCTTGAGCGCCATCTTGAGCTCTTCGGTATTGGGTGCGTGTTTATACGCCTCTTTCGGGTCGATCATACCGCTCTTGACCAGTTCGCACAAGTTGAAGGTGGCATCCTGCATCCCTTCCTGCTGTGAGGCGCGTATGACACTTGGCAAATCCGCCTCCCGGTCTTCGGCGATTAGCTTCCTCGCCGCAGCGTTGGCGATCAGAACCTCAACCGCAGGAATCCTGTCGATATCTTCTTTCAAGCAAGGAACCAAAACCTGACTAACCACCGCTCTTAAAGCCAAAGCCAGCGTTTGCCTCACCAGATCACGCTCGCTTTGCGGGAAAAGGTCCAACAGGCGGTGCACCGATTGCGAAGCATTAGACGAATGCATAGTACCGAGCACCAGATGTCCCGTCTCAGCCGCCCGCATCCCCGCAGTAACAGTCTTGGCGTCTCGCATCTCACCAACGAATACGACGTCCGGGTCCTGCCTCATCAGATAAGTCAATGCTTCGTCAAAGCTCCCCACGTCGAGCCCGATTTCCCTTTGTGAGACAATTGCCTTGCGGTCTTTGAAAAGATACTCTATCGGGTCCTCGACTGTAACTATATGACACGAACGCGTCCGATTTATAAAGTCAATCATCGACGCGATTGTCGTCGTCTTGCCGCAACCGGTCGGCCCCACTACCAAAACAAGTCCCTGCGTGCTTTGGGCTATTCTCTCCAGAATAGGCGGCAGGTGCAGGTCCTCGAAAGGAGGGATCGTTGTGTTCACTCGTCTCGCAGCCAGGCTTACCATCCCGCGCTGACGGAAGATATTCACCCGAAACCGATGGTTCCCGTCAACCTCGTGAGCGAAGTCAAGAGTCCCGTGCTCGTCGAATTGTTTTCTATGTGCCGGACTCAGGATTTCAAACACCAGCTTCTCGATGAGCTCCTCCGTCAGTGCTCCGCCTGTCGTGCTTTTCAGATACCCGTACAGCCGAAGCTTAGGGGGCTGGCCGACCTTCAGATGTATATCGCTTGCGAGCGTCTTGATAGCAGCCCTGAAGTACTTGTTTATTTCCGGGTCTTTCTCCGGCGTTTTCGTCTGCCCGGCAGATTGTTCTTCAGCCATGGTAACTAATGACTCCAAACTATTCGCATCTACTATTCTTCGCCGCCCCTGAAATAGTATGCAGTAGCGACTCGGCGGATGATAATCCGGCCCGTAAGATTTGCAAAGACAAACCCTTAATACTATTATTATAGGAGTTTCCGCAACCCTTGTCAACATCCAAAAGCCAACAATTGCGTTTTTAACCGTGATGGCCCGCATATTCCCACCTCATACCTCCCACCACAGTCGAAGATCCGCCGCTGGCGGAATCCTTGCCTACTTTTCAAGTAGGTCATCTTTCCCTAAAAAGACCCTGAACTAACCAGGATTTTCCTTGCTATTGACTCGCCATTTTTGTACAATATATAAGTTGCGGGTGCAGCCCGGCGGTTACGCCATTTGAACCCAGTGATGTTAAAGGCACTACGCAACAAAAGGAGGCAGGGTTACAAATAAGCATTAATTAAATCCCATGCCTCCTTTTCTTATGCGCACCCCCAAGCTTCATCACCCATCGTTTAGCCCCCGCCGGAACGGCGACGCTTTCTTTCTTGACATACCCCGGCATCTCTCGTACTATCCCGTAGCGGCTCTGATGCCCCTTAAGCGCTGCAAAACGAAATGGAGACAGGACAATATGACTTTCGTCCCATCGCGAATAATCGAGCTTGTCAAAACCTTCGATCGCAACATCGATACCTACCGCTCCCAGCAATACAACGAAACCCAGGTCCGCCGCGAGTTTATCGACCCCTTCTTCGGCGAGCTCGGCTGGGATGTGACAAACAAGGCCGGTTACGCACACGCCTACAAGGACGTCATTCACGAAGACGCAATAAAAGTCTCCGGCGCCACAAAAGCCCCCGACTACTCCTTTCGCATAGGAGGCACACGCAAGTTCTTCCTCGAAGCAAAAAAACCCTCCGTCAATATCAAGGGCGATCCGCACCCCGCCTACCAGTTGCGCCGCTACGCATGGTCTGCCAAGCTTCCTCTTTCCATATTGACCGACTTCGAGGAGTTCGCCGTTTACGACTGCCTCTCCCGCCCAAAGCAAACCGACAGGGCAAGCACCGCCCGCATAATGTACTATACCTACAAAGAGTACCTCGACAACTGGAGTCAAATCGCCGATACCTTCAGCAAAGAAGCCATCCTCAAAGGTTCCTTCGACAAATTCGCCGCATCCGCAAAGGGAAAACGAGGCACAACCACCGTCGATACCGAATTCCTCGCTGAAATAGAAAAGTGGCGCAACATGCTCGCCCGCACCATCGCCCTGAGAAACAGGTCCCTCTCCGTCGGAGAAATCAACTTCGCCGTCCAGCGAACAATCGACAGAATCCTCTTCCTCCGATTATGCGAAGACCGCGGCATCGAGCAATATGCCCAACTTCAAGGGATAAGCTCCGGCGACCGCACATACCCCCGCCTATGCGAGTTATTCGAGAGGGCCGACCAGAAATACAACTCAGGCCTATTCCACTTCGAGGATGAGCCCGGCCGCGCAACGTCCCCGGACAAGCTAACGCCCAACATCGCCATCGACGACAAAGACCTAAAATGGATACTCCACAACCTCTACTACCCCCAATGCCCCTACGAATTCTCAGTCCTCCCCGCCGAAATACTCGGCAACGTATATGAGCAATTCCTCGGAAGAATAATCACCCTCACAAAGGCCCACCAGGCGAAGATCGAGGAAAAACCCGAAGTCAAAAAAGCCGGCGGCGTCTATTACACCCCCTCCTACATCGTCGATTACATCGTAAAAAACACCGTCGCCAACCTCCTCAACGACCCCGCCGCCACTCAACCCCATTTAGCCCCCACCCCTGCGGTGGGGGGTCTTCCCAAACCAATCGAAAACACTAAATCGAAAATAAAAAATAAACAACCTCTAACACCAAAACAAATCGAAAAAATCAAAATCCTCGACCCCGCCTGCGGCTCAGGCTCATTCCTCCTCGGAGCATACACATACCTCCTAAACTATCACCGCGACTGGTACGCCGCCAACGACCCCGAAAGATGGGCAAAGAAAAGGAATCCCCCAATATACCAGGTCTCTTCACCGCGTCATTGCGAGGAGCGAAGCGACGCGGCAATCTCCAACTACCGCCTAACTATCACCGAGAAGAAAAGAATCCTCCTAAACAACATCTTCGGAGTTGATATAGACTCCCAGGCCGTAGAAGTAACAAAGCTAAGCCTCCTCCTAAAAGTCCTCGAAGACGAAAACGCCCAGTCCCTCGAAAATCAATACCGCCTATTCCACGAACGAGCCCTCCCCGACCTCGCACAAAACATAAAATGCGGAAACTCACTAATAGCACCGGACTTCTTCGACAACCTCGACCACTTAGCCCCCACCCCTGCGGTGGGGGGCTCTCCCGAAGAATTGTACAAAAAAATCAACCCATTCGACTGGAAACAAGAATTCCCAAAAATCTTCAAAAGAAAAACCCCAGGATTCGACGCAGTCATCGGAAATCCACCATACGGCATTCCGTTCTCCGAAACCGAACTCTCCTACTCCACCCGGAAATTCGCAAGCGCGAGGAAATTCCCAGATAGCTACTGCCTGTTCATGATCCAAAGCATGCGATTGCTTCGAGAAGCCGGTTGGGAGTCACTGATTGTGCCAAACACCTTTTGTGATCTTGAGAACTGCGACGATTTCCGCAGCATGTTGCTCCACGAGTGGACTATTGTTCAGATATGGCAGTCCGGATGGGCGTTTAAACATGCGGTCGTGGACACACTCGTGTTTGTTGCCAACAAGCAGAAGGCCCAGAAGTCGCATTTAGTCCAAATTCACATTGAGAACCGACGATACACTCGCGCTGTCGATGGCTTTCTGTCTAACGACCTCGTCAAGATCGACTACCGAAATATGGCTGAGGACAAACTTCTGCTTGAAAAAGTCGTACTTGCATCCACACCTCTCGGCAAACTTGCCACTGTGAAAGCAGGCGTCAAGATGTACGAGAAAGGCAAAGGTACGCCGCCCCAAACCAAAGCGACTATGAAAGATCGCCCCTTCTCTACGGAAGGAACGTGCCCCCTCACGTGGAAGCCCCTCTACAGAGGGCACGATATTACTCGCTATTCCCTGGAAGAGCCGCGCGAATTCGTGGATTACGGCCCTTGGCTCGCTGCACCTCGCTCACCAGAACTCTTTGAGAACCCCAAAATTCTCATGCGAAGGACAGATGACCGCCTTCTGTCTTGCCTCGAAACACAATCTGCAATTTGCGTAAATTCCTGCCATGTGATCAAATTAGCCAAAGCCGGTGAATCGAAGTTGACATATCCGTTCTTCCTTGGCCTTCTGAATTCTAAGCTGATTCAGCACATCTTCGAACTACAAAACCCTCAGATGGTTAGCAAGGTCTTCGCCGAAATAAAGGTGGTTTACGTGACACGACTTCCCATCCGCACAATCGATTTCGACAATCCCAACGAGAAGGCCATCCACGACAAAATGCTAAACCTCGTTGACCGAATGTTGGCCTTCCACAAACAGTTACCCGCCGTCAAAATCCCGGATGAGAAAACAAAAATCCAGCGACAAATCACCGCCACCGACAAAAAAATCGACCACCTCGTCTATACCCTCTACAACCTAACCAAAGAAGAAATCAAAATCGTCGAGGACGCCTAATTCCGGTCCGTCTTTCGCGGCTTTCACTCATCTGCCGGATACTTAGCCAACTCAATCCCACTCAGTACCATCGCAACTTGGGCATGGGGGTAGAGTATCGTCGTTATCATCCAGCGTTACTTCCTGGCCACACTTCCGGCATCTGTATGTGCCCTTTCCGGGCTTTTCTCCTGTTGTCGGCATAGAACATCTCCTTTTACTATGAGCCAACTCTTAATCACGCTTTGGCTGCGCAGCTATCAACAGAGCGTCACTGAACCAAACATGCAGTTCTGTACACTTGGCTCTTTTCTACTTCTTTACTCTCGACTCCTTGTCCCCTTCCTTTAGAAACTCATTTTCGGGTGGCGGGGGCGGTGGCGGCGGTGCAGGTTTATCCGGCTTTTGATTGGAATTTTCATCTGCCATTCTACGGTACTCCAATAGCATTTACTGCTAATATGAAACAATATTGCAAAAGAACACACGAATACCCAAGTACTGCGTACTTCTTATTTATAAATGAGTCCGAACAGAACAGAATTAATTGTCAGATATACGCCAAGCCAAGTCGTGAAGTGGGCTTTCCTTTCAAGCTCCCGCTCATACTGCCTTTTACACAACTCAAATTGGATATCTTTGTACGTTTCCACAATATCCCAGACAATTATTCTCCCATTAACTATCAAAGCATCCTAATAAATCAAGGTTTCCTATATGTTATTGTACCATGGAAACAAAACGCAACGCAACAAATAAAATCCAAATTGCCTTGCCTTAGCCCCATAATCATAAATATTTGACCGTCGATAATCTATCCCACCCGGCAAGCCCAGTTCTTCTGGCTCGTCTATTCCGCCCAAACATCTCTCCACCCCACCGCCAGCGTGGGCTGTGGGAAAGTGACGATCCCGATATATGGAAACCGTCCTCTTAGACACAGTCCTCCTCTCCGAGTGAAATCAAAACCAGTGTGAACTTGTGCCCTGGGTATCAGTGTCTAATGCTTTTCTCTTTGCCCTCTGAGAACTCTGTGGCCGATTTTCCTTCGTGCCTTCCCATCTGTCTTCTGCCATCTGTCTTCTGATTTCGTGCCTTCCTGTCTTCGTGGCGATGTTCTTGGCTGGATTCAATTAAACTTGGCCCCCCAAAACGTCGATTTCAGTAGCGTTATGATGTTTCTAAAAATTAGAGCAAATTTTCTTTGACAAGGCCGCGGCTAAGATGATAATTGGCGCGAATGGGTGGTGTTATCGGATGTGGGAGTTGTGAATAGCCGATTTACTCGGTTTTGGTAACCCTATAGGTTCATCTTAACAGGAAGAATGGCAGCACCGGAAACAAGCTACGATACTATATTTGGCAAAATGGCCATTGAGCAGGGTCTCTGCACAGATGAGGAACTCAAGCACGCCATCGCCGAGATCAAGACCCGAAGCCAGACCAATCCGACGGTGCTCAAGGACCTGATGGTCGAGCTTGGCTTCGTCACGACCACCCAGGCCGACAGGCTCAAGACCAACATAAAAGAGAGCAAGGCCGTCGCCACCAAGATACCAGGCTACAAGGTCCTCGGCAAGATCGGCGCCGGCGCCATGGCGTTTGTATATAAGGCAAGGCAGTTGAGTCTCAACAGAATCGTAGCGATAAAGGTCCTGCCCAAGCGTTTCACAGAGAACCCCGAATACGTCCAGCGGTTCTACAAGGAAGGCCAGGCCGCAGGCAAGCTCAATCATCCCAACATCGTACAGGCCATCGACGTAGGAGAGGCCGGCGGATACCACTATTTCGTGATGGAATTCGTCGAGGGCAAGACAATCGCAGACGATATCACAAAGAGCGGGCCATTCCCCGAAGCCGAAGCCCTCGACATCATAATCCAGGTCGCCCACGCACTAAAGCACGCACACAGCCTCGGACTCATACACCGCGACGTCAAGCCGAAGAACATAATGATAAACCAGCATGGCGTCGTAAAGCTCGCAGACATGGGCCTCGCAAGAGAAACAACAGACATAAAAACCGCACAAAGCGAAGCGGGAAAAGCATACGGCACACCATACTATATCGCACCAGAACAAATCAGAGGAAGAATAGACATCGACGGAAGAGCCGACATCTACGGCTTAGGGGCAACGTTCTACCACATGGTGACCGGGCAAGTTCCGTTTATGGCCGAGGATTCGTCTGATGTGATGAGAAAGCATCTCAGGGAGAAGCTCGTTCCCCCGGACCACATAAACACTTCTTTGTCGGGGGGCGTTTCCGAGGTCATTGAGATTATGATGGCCAAGAAGAGAGAGGACCGATATAAGAACGTCGAGGAGTTGCTGCTGGATCTGGAAGCGCTCAAGAACGGTCAGCCGCCGTTGCGCGCGAGGAAGAGATTCGACGTTTCTTTGCTCGAGCAACTTGAGGCCGGGGAGGATGTTGAGGATACCGAGGAAGAATACGACGACGATGCCATTGCCAATTACCGGGTAGCAGTTCTGATTCTCAGCACCGTCGCCGCCATATTCTTCCTGGTCGTAGTTCTTTTGCTGGTGTTCAAGTAGTTAGTTCCTATTGCGGAAAGCAAGAACTGCCAATGTCACCCCTGCGAAAGCAGGGGTCCAGAGCGAAAAAGCTGGATTCCAGGTCTGCATCCCCTGGATTCCGCATCAAGTGCGGAATGACAACTGACAGAATCGATCTTGACAGACTACTAGTTAGTTGAGAAGTAACCAGGGACCTACTTGAGAAGTAGGCAAGGATCATGAGTGGTGGGAGATAATTACCGGTCGTATGTGAGGATCCCTCGGCCTTTGAGGCAATCTTGTTCTGAGCGGAGCCTGTTCTGAGCGCAGTCGAAGAGTGGAAGGGCCGCGATACAGGATACTCGATACTTGATTCTCGTGAATGCTGAATGCCGGCTTCTCGAAGCGTTTCGCGCAATCCGACCTCCGAGATAGGGAAAATACGACATCCGAAATAGGAAATCCGACATAGGAAACACTTGACCGTTGTGGCGTGATAGCGTATGCTCTATGTGTCGCCAACAGGGTATTGTTTTGTTGGTCGGCGGTTGCGATTGGCAAGAAAAGGAATTTATGCCGAGAGGCGGTGCACATTTTTCTTCCGAGGAGCTTGTTCGAGTCCTCAGCCATTATGATATCGGCGTGGTCCGTAAGGCCCAGGCGGTTTCGGCGGGTAATCGGCGTGCGCCTAAGATGGTCTTTGTGTCGGAGAAGGGTAAGTTCCTTTTGAAGCGGCGTTCTCGTGGCAAAGACGACCTGAATCGGGTGGCGTTTGCGCATGCGGTGCAGAATTACTTAGCGAAAGACGGCTACCCTGCCACTTCGCTGCTGAGAACGCGGGATGAAGACGGCACGATTTTGCGGGTCAATCATCATATCTACGAGATGTTCGAATTCGTCGCGGGCAGCCGGTACAACGGCTCGGCCGAGGCCGCGCTTGATACGGGCAGGCAGTTGGCGAGATTGCACAGGGAGTTGGCGGATTTCGCCTACGAGGCCAGCCCCCCGCGGGGCGGATTTCACGATTCTGCCGCCGTTCGCGCCCATCTGAAGACTCTGGGCTCGAACAGGCTGGCGGGGCCGGACAAGGAGATGCAGGCCACGGCTGAGGGCTTGATGAGTATGTATAATAGTTCGAGCAGCCGGGTCAATCAGTGCGGATTCGATTCGTGGGACGAGCAGGTGGTCCACGGCGACTGGCATCCGGGCAATATGCTCTTTGCCGAGGATAAAATCGTCGCCGTTCTGGACTTCGATTCGGTGCGGATAGCCCCGCCGATTACCGATCTGGCCAACGCGATGCTGCAATTCTCCATCATAGGAGGCCGACCCAACCCGGCGGAATGGCCGGACTACTTCGATGAACATAAGCTCATCGGCGTCCTGGCCGGATACCGCGAGGTGATCGAATTGGATAAGAACAAATTAGACTCGTTGCTCGACCTGATGATAGAGACAATGATAGCCGAGGCCGTCCTGCCGATAGTAGCGACCGGATTCTTCGGAAACCTCTCAGGCCTGGACTTCCTCAAAATGATATTGCGCAAAGCCAAATGGCTGGAAGCGAACAGCGGCAAGCTGGCGCACGCCATTGGCTCTTGCAGCGTATCCGGCCCATAGGGGCAGGTGTGAGGTGGAAAAGCTGCCGTTGGTCTGTCTGTTGTGGTTACTATTGGTTTTGAAACAACCCCAATCATAACCGTTAAAAGGATGGCCTACATATTATCTAAATGGGGTTTTGGGGTTGTTCTGGGCAAAGTTGGGGGGATGTGGTAATATGGTTGAAAAATTGCTAAGGGAACGTATTTGATGGCTGCAAGACTTGATAAGCATATTTTAGACAATGGGATGGTGGTTCTGGGCGAGCCGATGGATGCGGTTGAGTCGGTGGCGTTCGGTTTTATGCTGCCTGCGGGGGCTTCTGTGACGCCAGAGGGGTTTTGCGGGGCGCCGAGCGTTATCAGCGACTGGATTTTTCGTGGGGCTGGGGATAAGAGCAGCAGAGAGCTTGGCGATGCCCTGGATGGATTAGGGCTGCATCGGGCCGGGTCGGTCGGCAGCGCTCATTTATCACTCGGAGCGGCGTTGGAAGCGAGCAACCTTAGCGAGGCGCTGGATTTATATGCCGATATTATGGTTCGGCCCAGCTTACAGGACGAGGAGTTCGAGCCGGCCAGGCAGTTGGCGATTGACGGGGTGCATTCTCTGGACGACGATCCGAGGCATAAGGTTATGATTAAGCTGCGGGAACATTTCTATCCGCATCCTCTCGGGCGCAGCACGATTGGTGATATCGCCGAATTAGAGTCGCTCAGCGCTGAGAAGGCGCGGGGGATTGTGAAAGAGCGTTTCAATTTGTCTCAGACGATCTTTGCCGTTGCGGGCAAGTACGATTTCGATGGCGTCTGCAGGCAGTTGGAGGGGCTGTTTGTCCGCCGACGGCGGAAGCGGCAGGCGCCGGCCGGGGCGGTCGAAGTCGGTTCCAAGGGCGGCCCCCAGGGGGCAGGCAAATATACGCATATCGACGACGACAGCGCGCAGGTGCATATCGGCCTGATGACCGATGCAGTCAGATTGGTCGATGCGGATTACTATAATGCGAGGGTGGCCGTTTCGGTTCTGTCGGGCGGGATGAGCGCCAGGCTGTTCACTGAGGTGCGGGAGAAGCGCGGGCTGTGCTATGCAATCGGAGCGAGGTATCACGCTTTGAAGGATGCCGCGGGCATTATGTGCTATGCGGGTACGACGCCGGAGAAGGCGCAGGAGACGCTCGATGTGATAACGGGCGAGTTCAACCGGCTTGCCGACGGCATCAGCGACGATGAGTTGGCCCGTGCGAAGGTCGGGCTCAAGAGCGCGTTGATACTGCAGAGCGAATCGTCGGGCAGCCGGGCCGGTGCGATTGGGAGCGACTATTACATGTTGGGCAGAGTGCGAAGCCTTGACGAGATCAAGGACGCCGTAGAAGCGACGAGCGTCGATTCGGTTGTCGGCTTTTTGCGAAATAAGAGGTTCGAGGATTTTACGGTTGTCACCATCGGCCCGAAGAAAGTAACCACGAATACCTAAGGCACAAGTTGACACGAATGTTGGGATTAACCACGAATTGGCATCTGTTGCGGAAACAACATTTGTCATTCCTGCGAAGCTTGTCCTCGACCCCGATCGGGGAGCAGGAATCCAGTTTCCAAGCCATAGACCCCTGCTTTCGCAGGGGTGACATAGTTAGACCGGCTTTCCGCAACAGATACTAACTGTCACGAATATTTGGCTTGGATTGATTTGTGAGCACTTATTACGAACGCTAATGGAGCGTGTATGGAATTTAAGAAGAAGATATTAGATAACGGGCTGCGTCTGATCGGTGAGGTCAACACATCCGCCAAGTCGGCAGCGATCGGTTTCTTTGTTAAGACCGGGTCGCGCGATGAGACGAGTGAGATTAACGGCGTTTCGCATTATCTGGAACACATGCTGTTCAAAGGCACGGAGAAGTTCAGCGCGCTGGAGGTCAACGAGGCGTTCGACAGGACCGGGGCCCAGTTCAACGCGTTTACGAGCGAGGAGAATACTGTTTTTTATGCCGCCGTGCTTCCGGAATACCTGGACGAGGTGACGAAGCTCTGGATCGAGTTGATGAGGCCCGCTCTTCGTGACGGCGACTTCGATATGGAAAAGAACGTGATCAAGGAGGAGATCGCGATGTACAAGGATATGCCGAGCTTTGACGTTATGGACCGGTGCAGGTCTCTGCATTTCGACGGCCATGCGTGCGGGCACAGCGTCTTGGGCAGCGAGCAGAGTATCGACGATTTGACGGCTGAACAGATGCGGGACTATTTCGCCAGGCGGTATGCGCCGAATAACATCGTAGTGGCCTGTGCGGGTGATTTCGATTGGGAGAAGGTCTGTTCGATTATCGAGGAGCCTTGCGGCAAATGGCGGGAGCAGGCTTCGGCCAGGAAGTTGGAGGATTGCGCCGGGAGCGGCAAGAGCGCGCGGGGCGAGAAGGCCAGTCTGGCGCGCGAGCATATATGTTTGATGAGTGGGGGTATGTCGGCGCAGGATGATCGCCGATTTGCAGGTTCGCTCCTGGCGGCTGTTATCGGCGACGATGTCGGGTCGCGGTTCTTCTGGGAGCTTGTCGATAAGGCCCTGGCCGAGGCGGCGGCGATGCAGTTTGCAGCGATGGACGGAACGGGGGCTTTTTGCAGTTACATTCGTTGCGGCAGCGAGAATGTCTCGCAGGTGATGGATATTGTCCGGGGCGTTTTCAAGAGTGTCGCCGACAATGGTGTAAGCGAGGACGAGTTGCGAAAGGCCAAGAACAAAATACTCAGTGCGCTGGTCATCAAGAACGAGTTGTCGATGGGTCGGCTGGTCGATCTGGGGTTCAACTGGACGTATCTAGAGCAGTACCGGACTATTGAAGACGATATCGAGGCGATCAAGGCTGTGACTGTGGACGACGTTCATGCGGTGATAGAGCAGTATAATCCGGGTGAATTCACGCAGTTCTCCGTCGGGCCGGGACAGTCGTCTTGATGGGTGGATTGGCGGCTGGCTAATAGTAGCCTGTCAAAGCTGAAATTGTGGGTGTCATTGCGAGAAGTGAAACGACGAAGCAATCTCCGGCGCTCGATAAGGTTTGAGATTGCCGCGTCGGCCCCGCCAAGGCGCGTCTTCGACTTCGGCCTCCTCGCAATGACCACCTTTGAGACAAACACTGACAGAGTAAGAGTAACGTCGAACAGCAAAGGGTAAGAATATGAAAAAGCAAGTATCACGAGGATCGTCT
The DNA here is from genome assembly GCA_030603595.1 of Sedimentisphaerales bacterium. GTDB lineage: Bacteria > Planctomycetota > Phycisphaerae > Sedimentisphaerales > Anaerobacaceae > JAFGCD01. The sequence continues at coordinate 13,743 of JAUVXL010000081.1, forward strand.
GAAGAACAGGTAGAACGCGGGATGGGGCTTAATCGGCGGAGCTTCTTGAAGAAAGCGGGCCTTGCAGCGGCGGGGCTGGCTTTGTTGTCCGGTCGCGCATCTACGGGCCGAGGGGGCAAAGGCAATCGGCCGAACGTGGTTTTGGTGATAACGGACGATCAAGGGTATGGCGATCTTCGCTGCCACGGCAACGAGCTGATTGATACGCCCAATCTCGATAAGCTGCATGCCCTGAGCATTCGGCTGACGGATTTTCACGTCGATCCGACGTGCGCACCGACTCGCTCTTCGCTGATGACGGGGCATTATTCGACCAAGACGGGAGTATGGCATACGATTATGGGGCGGTCGCTTTTGGGCGCGCATGAGACTACGATGGCGGATGTCTTCTCGGCGAGCGGGTATAAGACGGCCATCTTCGGGAAATGGCATCTGGGCGACAATTATCCGTTCCGTCCCCAGGACAGAGGTTTCGGGGAGGTATTGATTAACGGCGGCGGGGGGGTCGGGCAGGGGCCGGACTATTGGGGCAACGATTACTTCGACGATACGTACTTCCACAACGATAAGGAGGAGAAATTCGAGGGGTATTGCACGGATGTATGGTTCGACGGGGCATTGAAGTTCATCGAGGCCAATCCGCCGTCGGCGGACCCGTTCTTCTGCTATGTGCCGACGAACGCGCCGCACGGACCTTACAACGTGGCTGAAAAATACAGCAAGCCGTACCTGGACAAGGGCGTCAAGGCCAATCAGGCCAATTTCTACGGTATGATTACGAATATCGACGAGAATATGGGTCGGCTGATGCGGCGGCTCAAGGAGCTGGACCTGGAGGAGAATACGATTCTCATATTCATGACCGACAACGGGACGTCGGCGGGGGCTGCAGGCGGCATGAAGGGCAAAAAAGGCTCGGAGTATGAGGGCGGGCATCGCGTGCCGTTCTTTGTTCGCTGGCCCGGCTGCGGTCTGGGCGGCGGCAGGGATATCGGGACGCTCAGCGCGCATATTGACGTGCTGCCGACATTGATAGATTTGTGCGGGCTCAAGGCGCCCACGGGCGTGAAGTTCGACGGTGCGAGCTTGGCGCCGCTGCTCAATGACAAGGCCGGACGCTGGCGGGACCGGACGCTGCTGGTTCACTCTCAGCGAATCGACCATCCGCAGAAGTGGCGAAAGAGCGCGGTTATGACGCAGCGATGGCGGCTGATAAACGGCAAGGAACTCTACGATATCCATGCCGACCCGGCCCAGCAAAAGGATATCGCCGGTGAGCACCCGAAGGTCGTTGAGGAACTGCGGGTGGAATATGAAAAGTGGTGGACCGATCTGTCGGAGCAGTTCGACAAATATTGTGAAATCATTATTGGCTCGGACAAGCAGAATCCGACTCGGCTGATGTCGCACGATTGGCACGGTCCGCGTGTGCCTTGGAGCCAGGGCGCGGTGCGCGGGGGCGCCAAGGGGAACGGGTTCTGGGCGATTAAAGTCGAGCGAGACGGCGAGTATGAGTTTGCGTTGCGGCGATGGCCCGTCGAGGCGGGAAAGGCTATCAATGCGACTATCGGCAATGCTAAGTCAATTGGCGCAACAAAGTCGCGGATCAAGATTGCAGATTTCGATCAGACCAAACCGGTCGGCACGGATGCTGTCGATGTGAAATTTCGGGCAAATCTCAAGGCCGGCAGTACTCGTCTGGAGAGCTGGTTTATCGACGATAAGGGCGAGTCGCGCGGGGCGTATTATTGCTACGTCAAGCGGTTGTAGGAGCGATTGAAGCATGAGCACTAAGAGCAGAAGAGAGTTTCTCAAGGGCATGGGGTCTCTAACGCTGGCGGCGGGTGTTTCCGCTGTGCTTCCGGGCTGCGGCGGCGCGAGGACGGCGTCCGCGGCGGGTAAGAAACTTCCTAACGTTGTCTTGATAATGACCGACGATCAGGGCTGGGGCGATATCCGTTCGCACGACAACGACAAGATCAATACGCCTGTGATGGACAGTATTGCCGCCGACGGTGCTCGGTTCGAGCGGTTTTTCGTCAGCCCGGTATGCGCGCCGACGCGGGCGAGCCTACTGACCGGGCGGTATCACCTGCGGACCGGCGTGCACGGCGTAACCCGCGGGCGCGAGAATATGCGGAGCGAAGAGGTGACTATCGCCGAGGCCCTCAAAGGGGCGGGTTATGCCACCGGCTGCTTCGGGAAATGGCACAATGGCCGACATTACCCATATCATCCGAACGGGCAGGGCTTCGATGAATTCGTAGGCTTTTGTGCGGGCCATTGGAACAACTACTTCGATACGACGCTCGAACGCAACGGGCGAAATTACAAGAGCAGGGGCTATATCAGCGATGTTCTCACCGATGAGGCTATCGGGTTTATCGAGAAGAACAGATCCGGGCCGTTCTTCTGTTACGTTCCCTACAATGCCCCTCATTCTCCTTTCCAGGTTCCCGATAAATACTTCGACAAGTACAAGGCCCGAGGCTTGGACGACAAGCTCGCGTGCATCTATGGGATGTGCGAGAACCTCGACGACAATATCGGGCGGATTCTCAAACGCCTGGATGACCTGAAGCTTGCCGACGATACGATAGTGTTGTTCCTGACAGATAACGGTCCCAACAGCGACCGCTTCAACGGGAATATGAAAGGACGAAAGGGCAGCATCAACGAAGGCGGCGTCCGCGTGCCTTTGTTTGTGCGTTGGCCGGGGCGTATCAAGCCGGGGACGAACATCACCCAGATTGCCGCACATATCGATTTGTTTGCGACAATCGTTGAGTTGTGCGGCGCCGCGATGCCCAAAACGCTTCCTCATGACGGCGTTAGGAGGCGTAAAACAATAACTTGCCGAATTTATTGCAGTTAACAGTTTGATTTGGCCGATATAGAGTTTATGTCAAATACAACTATTACTGAATGGATTCGTGCGAAATACATCGCAATTATTACAGACTTAGATGA
>JAUVXL010000309.1 GCA_030603595.1 Sedimentisphaerales bacterium
TTTTCCGCACTTTCGTTTTACCATATCTGGCTTCGGCTGGGGGGTGTTTGAAAAGACTAAAACAGCTTCGCCGAAGTCGCAGACGCGCCTCGGCGGGGCGATTCCTTCTGTTGTTACCCACAAATTATTTCAGAGAGCCAATATAATAAAACCTTGATTATACCGGCCAAAAGTCAATAAGCCAAGTCTTATCAGGGGGATTTGCCGGCTCCGTTCTTCTCGAAACGACAAACTCGACAGAATGCTGCCAATATGCTAAATTGGCCGGAAACAACGAAAACGCTGAAGGTGGTATCTACATGGACGCAAATGATTCACAGGCGAGTCTTGATTTTGTTCGGACGATTGTTGCCGAGGATTTGGAGACGGGCAAGTGGGACGGGCGCGTTGTTACGCGTTTTCCGCCGGAGCCTAACGGGTATCTGCATATCGGGCACGCCAAGAGTATATGCCTGAATTTTGGTATCGCGGCCGAATTCGACGGGACGTGCCACCTTAGATTCGACGATACCAACCCCCAGAAGGAAGAGCAGGAGTACGTCAATTCGATTATCGAAGACGTTCACTGGCTCGGCTGGGACTGGGGCGAGCATTTTTACTACGGCTCGGACTACTTCGAGCAGATGTATGAATACGCCGTGCAGCTTGTCAAGGCGGGCAAGGCGTATGTCTGCGATTTGACCGCCGAGCAGATCAGGGAGTATCGCGGCACGCTTACCGAGCCGGGCAGAGACGGGCCCCATCGCAGTCGCAGCGCCGAGGAGAACCTCGATCTGTTTGAGCGCATGCGGAAAGGCGAATTCCCCGACGGCTCGCGAACGCTGCGGGCGAAGATAGATATGGCCCATCCCAACCTTAACATGCGCGATCCGGTTATGTATCGGATTCTTCACGCCGAGCACCATCGCACAGGCGATAAGTGGTGCATCTATCCGATGTACGACTGGGCCCACGGCCTGGAGGACTCGGTCGAAAAGATTACGCATTCGATTTGTACGCTGGAATTCGAGAACCATCGGCCCCTGTACGACTGGTTCCTCGATGAGCTTGGTGCCTATCATCCGCAGCAGATAGAATTCGCCCGGCTGAACCTTAGCTATACTGTGATGAGCAAGCGAAAGCTCCTGCGATTGGTGCAAGACGGCCATGTCACCGGCTGGGACGACCCGCGGATGCCGACTATCAGCGGGCTGCGACGGCGGGGCTATTCGTCCGCTGCAATTCGCGAATTTTGCAAGCGGATCGGCGTTAACAAGTTCAACAGCACCGTCGAGATGGCCCTGCTCGATCACTGTCTGCGACAGGACCTCAACAAAACTTCACCGCGCGTAATGGCGGTGCTCCGGCCGTTGAAGGTGGTTATCGACAATTATCCCGAAGACCAGGCCGAGGAGCTTGATGCTATCAATAACCCCGAAGACCCGGAAGCGAGGACGAGAAAAGTGCCTTTCTCACGCGAGCTTTATATCGAGCGGGACGATTTTATGGAGGACCCGCCCCGGAAGTTCTTCCGCCTCGCCCCCGGCCGAGAGGTCCGCCTGCGATATGCGTATTTCATTACCTGCACCGACGTCGTCAAGGACGACGCCGGCAATATCGTCGAACTGCACTGCACATACGACCCCGCAACAAAAGGCGGCGACGCACCGAACGGCAGAAAGGTCAAAGCCACTCTGCACTGGGTATCGGCAATGCACGCCCTCGGAGCCGACGTGCGACTGTACGACACCCTCTTCACAAAAGAAAACCCCGACGACGCACCCGAAGACCAGGACTTCACCGCCAACCTCAATCCGAACTCGCTGGAGACAATCTCAGCCCGAATCGAGCCGTCCGTCGCCGGCGCAAAGCCGCTGACCCGATACCAATTCGAGAGATTAGGCTACTTCTGCACTGATACGGAAAGCTCCAAAGAGAGACTAATCTTCAACCGCACAGTAACCCTCCGAGACACCTGGGCAAAAATACAGAAGGCGCAGAAAACTTAGTAGGAGTAGCCGTTGTGCGCCGGTCGGATGTTGTAGAATTGTATTATATTTCACCGATTGGCAATGTCCCGTCGATTCTTGAGCGTGGGATATTGTCGAACAAGCTTGCTGCTGCCTTACCGCATATGTCGGTTGCGATGGAGGCGGTTCAGGCACGACGGACCAACAAAAGGATACCGGGGGCAGGGCATCTTCATTACTACGCGAACCTCTACTTTGATGCGCACAATCCGATGCTCAGCAAAAGGCGTGAGCGTAACGATACAATCTGCGTCCTTCGAATCAATGCGGATGTCTTGGATTTGCCCGGTGTGATTGTTGCTGACAGGAACGCGTCAACTGATTATGTTCGGTTCTATGCGGTGGCGGAGGGTATCGAATCGTTGGATAAGAACAAACTATTTGCCAGATACTGGACGAACAGCCAAGATGAAAATGAAAGACGCGCGCACAAAAGGCTGAAGTGCGCCGAAGTTCTTGTCCCCAATAAGGTGGAGCCGAATTACGTTTTGGGCGGTTATGTTGCAAATGAGAAGGCGCTGGCAAGTTTTACAGGGCTCGATACACAATTGACTGTATGTATTAGAAATGATATATTCTTCCTATGAGTAGGCCAACATGAAGATTCTGATCGGCGACATCCTGATATCCAAAGCACAGACCCTTGTCAACACTGTGAACTGTGTTGGCATAATGGGTAAAGGTATTGCCTTGGAATTCAAAAAAGGTTTTCCGGACATGTTCAAGGATTATGAGGGGCATTGCTCTCGTGGTGAAGTGAAATTGGGCAAGCCTTATTTGTATAAGGGGCTGTTCGGGCAACAGATCCTGAACTTCCCGACCAAAGACCATTGGAAATCTCTTTCAAAGATAAGAGATGTTGAAGAAGGGCTGGACTATCTTCTCAAGCACTATAAGCAATGGGGCATTACTTCGATTGCGATACCTCCGCTCGGATGTGGAAATGGCCAATTGGAGTGGGCAACGGTCGGGCCATTGATTTACAATCGGGCTAAACAAATGGATGTGCCGGTTGAGCTTTATGCCCCGTATGGCACAAATCCCGCTCAGTTGACGGTGTCATTTCTTGAGAAGATGAGCGTAGATAGCAGCGCTGGAGTATCGGCGTCGAGAAACGGTCGCATGGGTCTTAATCCAGCTTGGCTCGGGATCGTTGAAATATTGAAACGAATTGAGCAGCAGCCATATCACTGGCCCGTAGGCCGCACGATCTTTCAGAAAATTGCCTATGTAGGGCTTGCTGTGTAGAATTTAAGTTTAGTATTTACAATGCGATACATATGACTTATAGTATTGCAAGTGAAAAGGAATTATAGAAATACGCCCAAAATGCTTGCACATGGAGGTCGCAAATGTATCGCACA
>JAUVXL010000294.1 GCA_030603595.1 Sedimentisphaerales bacterium
AACTGTTTTGCCGAGAATAACAGGCTGAATTTAATAAGCCCCAGAATCGAACGGTACTTCAAGTGCCGTATCTGCTTTCATAACAATGCTTTAAGTAATATTTGGCCATCTAATGACCCACAAATTATTTCGAAGAGGCAATTTGTTCTGTATACTTGTACCGACCTGCCGGGATAAACACTGTATCACCACTGCTTGCCTTATTAACAGCGTTCTGAACATCTGTTGAAGTACTGCCACTTACTGTTATAACAGTTGCACTTGCCGCATCTAAGCCGGCAAACAGCAGTATTGAACAGACAACAAAGCTCACCTGTGTAATTGTTCCGAACTCTATCCAACCGGCGGTTTCGCTTTTCCTTCTTTCCATCTTCGAACTCCTTTCGCAATACACGACTGTTCCTGCTGCGTGTTTTGCAAGATGCGGCAACCTTGCGACAACACGGCAACAGCACGACAAGCTGAATTTCGCATTGCCTGTTTCATTTTGAGCAATGCGGAAAACCTCGTCAAGCGCTTTTGGGAAAAGTATGGTTGAACTTGCAGATGAACGCTGTCTGGGGTAGGATTTTGCTGTAGATACATGGTTATGAACAGGTACACGCAATTTCAAGGAGACTTGCCATGAGAAACGTATCATTATTGGCCACGGTGGTAATAATGCTTGTGAGTTTGCTGTGCCCGCTCGCACGTGCGGGCGAGGCGGGCGAACGGCCGTGGTTAGTCGGTTATGCCGAAGCAGACATCACGCCGGCGCCGGGCCAAGTTCAGATGCGCGGTTTCGGTCAGGAACGATATGCCAAGGGCGCCCTGGCACCGCTGTTGACCCAGGTGGTGGCGTTGCGCGATCAGGACAACCACACCGGCGTGGTCATCGCCGCCGACATTGCCGGGTTTGAACGCGTGATGACCGAGGCGATCCGCCGGGCAATCACCCGTAAGCACGGCATCCCGGCTAAGAACGTTGTGCTTGCGGCTTCACACACTCATTGGGGTCCGGCGGGCCAATTCCATGCCACCTTCGCCGCCGGCGGCCCGAACGTGTGGTACATGGGTTTTATGGAAGACAAGATTCTGGCCAACGTTGACGCAGCGCTAAAGGATCTCTCGCCCGCCACCATCGAGTACGGCTCAATCGACTTCCGCGGCATCGGCTGCAACCGGCGACTTCCGCGCGACGGTCAGATCACCTGGGGCCCGTATCCGGAAGGCTCGTTTGACGGCCATACGCCGATCCTCCGCATCAAGCGCGACCAGTCGCCGCGACAACTGGTGGCCGTCGGCCACGCCTGCCACCCGACCAGTTCCGGTAAAATCGAGAAATGGAGTCCCGATTATCCCGGCGCGGTGCGCGATTACCTGGCCGACAAACTGCCCGACACCAAGGGCGTGTTTATCCAGGGATGCGGCGGCGACGCGAAGGTTGTCCACAAGGACCCCGATACCGGCAAGCTGGTCTTCGCCTCCGACCCGGAACGATCGCGGCAGGCGGGTGAAAAGCTGGCCCGGGCTGCATTGGCGCATCTTGAAAAGGGGCCGATGATTCCACTTGGCGGTCAGTTGGCCTGCTCGCTGGTGACGGGACAACTCAGCTACGGCGAACGTTGGTCTAAGGAGGAGATCGAAAAGCAGGCCTACACCGGATCGAAGAAGAGCTACTATACCTGGGTCGCCAGGCAGTTTTTGGCCTTGCCCGATCGCAGCGAAAGCTTCCGGTACGACGTGCAAGTCTGGAAGCTCGGCAACCGGCTTACGATCTTCGGAATGGAAGGGGAGGTTTGCAGCCCTTGGGGACCGATGCTCCGTTCGATGGCGAGCACCAAGCACGCCATGGTCATTGGCTATGTGAACAACGTGGATGCCTATATCCCGGACAAGCGGATCGTTCGCGAAGGCGGCTATGAGGGCGGAGAGGCCCAAAAGTTCTTCCTGCCCGGACCGTTCACCGAAAACATCGACTCCGAGATCAAGCAAATCGTCACCAAGGCGCTGGACGCCGTGGAATGATAACTACAACATCGTCCGACGGCTGAATTCCTTAATGCGCATCAGGTGGCGGTCCGGCGAGACCTTTGGTCTTGAGTTCGGCCTCGGTTACGGTCCTGCCGTCGAGGACAGCAGTGATTGTGTAGGTCGGCTTGTTCGGGGCGGGCCGATACCAGCCCGGGCCGGAGTCAACGCTGGTGATAACTTTCGTGGCACCGCCGGCCTGGACCGTGATGCGATACGTGAATTCCTTCTTGCCGTCTTCGTCCTGAACGAAGTCAGTCAGGACCATGGTGTTCGCCGCCGGCCTCCTTGCAGACCTTCTTGTTCACCTGCCACTCGTAGTCCTCTGCGCCCGCAGCCGTTACGCCGAATGTGATCCTGTCGCCGGGCGTGGATAGGTACATTCTGTCCTTCAGGTTGTCCTTGTTTTGTGTATGTCCTCCTTTCGAGGACCAATCCACTACCCGCCCAGCAGAAGCAAACCGACCAACAGCCAGTACTGCAAGGCACACTACTGCTACCCCAATGATCTTTTCTTTCATCTACTTGCTCCCGAACAACCCTGGAATACTGACCAGGTCACGTCAACTCCTTGCGGTGTGCCCATACCTTCTCGAAGGCCTTGACGTACTGATCCACCAATTCGGGCGCTTCGGAGGTGAAATAGGGCAGCGGGACCGCCGTGGCGTTGGCTTGCTCCGAGCCGGGCAGCTCCGGAACAACCGGCTTGTGATGCCACCACTTCGCTTCTGCATATAGGGGACACTTGTGTTGCAGCCGGTAGCTGTAAGCGCTGGTGCGGACCCCCTCGGCCTGCAAGGCTTTGACGCACGCCTCGCGCGACATGCCGGCTTCGGCCTCGTCGATGAAGAGCATGTTATGCGCGTAGTGAATCCGTTTCACGTCGTTGCGTCCGGACATTTGTTCGTAGAGACCCGGCAGGTGCAGGATGCGGTCGTTGAGCCGGCGGACCTGCGCTGCGCCTGCGGCGTTGCGCTCGTCGAGTCCCCGCAACTGGCAGCAGGCCAGGGCCGCAGCAAAGGGATGTATCCGGAACTTCATGCCCAAGCCGGTGCCTTGGTACTTGGCATAGTCACTGCCTTTGGGGAAACCCCTCGGCAGGCTGTAATGCCCAAAGGTGGTTGCCCGCTCGTAGTCTTCCTTGTTTTTGTACATTCCCATCCCGCCTTCAATGGCGGGCAGCGGCTTGCTGGCCTGGTAGCTGTAGATTCCCATCCTGCTCCAGGTGCCCATCTTCTTGCCCTTAAGCTCGGCGCCGTGGGCGTGAGCGGCGTCTTCCAAGACAATCAGCCCCTTCTCGTCGGCCCAGTCGCAAATGTGATCCATGTCACAGGGCAGACCGATCCAGTGCACCGGCAGTACGGCCTTCGTCTTTTTTGTCAACCGCTTCCTGGCATCATCGAGGTCGAAGTTCAATGTTCGCGGGTTGATGTCCACAAAGATAGGAACCAAGCCAAGAAGCCGCATCGGCACAATGGTGGCGAAAAACGTGTAGCTGGGTACCATGATTTCGCTGCCCGGCGGAAGGTCCAGGGCGAAGAACATCGACGTCAGCGCGCTGGTGCCGTTGCAGTGCGCCTTGACATAAGGGGATCCGGTGAAGTCCTTCCAATCCTTTTCCAACAACGCGATGGGCCCGTAACTCGGGTTTCTCACGAGTTGAAGGACGGCCTTTTCTTCCTCTTCTCCGTACAGGGGCCAGCGATAGGCCTCGCGATGCTTGTTGGTCGGATATGTGACGGCCTTGGCCCCGCCCGAAACGGCCAGTGTTTCTTTCTTCGCTGCTCCGGCCACGGACGGCCGCGTCAGAGACAGGCCGGCGGCCAGCACGCCGGTTGACTTGAGGAAAGCACGTCGCGTGCTTAGCGGTTTCCGCTCATTTCTTTTGCCTTGCATTGTCTGCACCTCCGTACATTAGTCTCTTACAAATAAAATTGAACGCAAAATGGTCATAAAATATAAATCATCATGCAAATACGCCTCTCAGCGAGGGGATGATATACATTTCACGCAGTTTCAAAGCTGTTGCAGTAACTCTGCGTCCCAAAGCAGTC
>JAUVXL010000231.1 GCA_030603595.1 Sedimentisphaerales bacterium
CGTCAAAAGCGTGCGCGACAAAACCAGCACCTACCGCGCCAAAACTCTCGGCGGCCCATGGCCCGATCTCGCCGCCGGCGCACCGGCACCTCCCCCTGATTCTGATCACGACGGAATACCCGATGCCTGGGAAAAAGCGCAAGGCCTTGATCCCCAAAACTCCAGTGACGGCGCCGCCCCGGCGGCCAACGGATACACCAACGTCGAAAACTATCTGAACCAACTCGCCGGCGACATCATTCCGCTAAAACCATAAAACTCCGGACACCGGGGCCGTTGAGAAACCCCTCGATTCATTGTGATTCTTTCGATTGACTACCCGGCCCTTTCCCTCAAAAACTCGTAACCGTTCACGGGGGCGGCAGCATATTTGCCCCGTGAACGGTTACAAAAACTCTTTACAAACCACGCAATCGTCGGTACTATAGCCGCCATAGACGCCGATGTAGCTCAACGGTAGAGCACAGCTTTCGTAAAGCTGAGGTTGTGGGTCCGATTCCCACCATCGGCTATGTAACTCCCCAGCCAGGGATCGCGGCAAATAGTCGTAGTATCCCAGGGCCGAGTACCACGTGTTCAGGGGCTGGGAGGAGAAGACCATGGACTTCATCGGTAACAAGACTTTTAATGACAACCGCTGGAATGCCTGCTACTATAGCAACAAGATCAGCCAATCCGCGGGCGACGCAGCAAAGCAGGATTGAAAGGATATTACGATGATCAAGCGTCTCTACATCGATAACTACAAGAGCTTAGTGAACTTTGAACTCCAGCTTCAGGACCTGACGCTCCTGCTTGGACCTAACGGCGTCGGCAAGACTTCTGTTCTGGACGTGATGTTCGCTCTGCGTCAATTGGTCTCCGGCATAGTGAAGGTCAACGACAAGTCCAGCTTTCCAACGCCGACCCTCACCCGGTGGCAGAGCCGCGACAAACAGGTATTCGAACTTGACGCAGTTCTTGACGAGGATGTACTTCGTTATCGCTTGGAAGTCGAGCATGAGCGGTCAAACCGTAAGGCACGGATCGCATTAGAAACGCTGGAGTCAGAAGGAGGCCCTTTGTTTAGGTTTCATCTTGGCGATGTGAATTTGTACCGGGATGATTGCTCGCAGGGACCGGCCTTCTATGCAGACTGGTCGGAGTCCGCGATGGCGCGTGTGCCCCCCCGACATGACAATCAGAAGCTCACAAAGTTCCTTGAATTTATGCGAAAGGTGATTGTATGCGGTCTGTATCCAGCCAATTTTGAAACGGAGTCATCAACCGAGGACGCAGTAGTGCAACGGGATGGCCGTAACTTTTCGGCGTGGTATCGGCACGTGCTGCTTGAGCGACAAGAACTGGTGCCCAAGTTGACCGAGGCACTTAAGGAAGTGATCGCCGGTTTCTACGGCATCCGGATGGAGAAGGTCGGGTTGGACACGCGGGCACTGATGGTTATGTTCGATCAGTTCGGCAAACGGTACGAGTTGCGATTGGATGAGATCTCTGATGGTCAACGGGCCTTAATCGCTTTGTATTCGTTGGTTCGGCTTGCTGCTGCAGGGCAGGGGTACACGCTGTTCCTCGACGAGCCGGACAACTACATCGCGCTGGCGGAGATTCAACCATGGCTAATTGAACTGGCGGATGCGTGCGGGGAGCAGGTGCCTCAGGCAGTGCTGTGCTCGCACCATCCGGAACTGATCGATTATCTGGGTGGCGACCGGGGTCTTGTACTGAGGCGCGAGATATCAGGCGTGACAATCGTTCGGCCTTCACGCGATATGGCGATTGAAGGTGGAATGAAGCTTTCTGAGGTCATCGCAAGGGGGTGGGAACTGTGAGCCGTAGTGTCAACATTGTCATCTTGTGCGAAGACAGGCAGCATGAAGCATTTGCCCGCAGATTTCTTAAGCAAGCGGGCAGGGGCCACCGGATACAGCGAGTCGAGGTCAGTCCGAAAGGCCGTGGGTCGGCTGAGCAGTATGTGAGGGAACAATTCGTGAAGGAACTTGCCTATTACCGCGCACGAAGGCACAGGGTTGGGCAGGCATTGATTGTGCTTATCGATGCCGACGGAAGGGATGCTGCTGACCGAATAAAACAAGTTGAAAGCAACTGCGTCAAAGCGGGAAATGAACGACGTCAAGCGAGTGAACGAGTGGCGATCTTTGTACCGGCACGAAACATCGAGACGTGGTTAGCGTATTTGGATGGAAAGACTGTAAACGAAAATGACAAGTATCCCCGCCTCGATTGTGAGCGGGATTGTCAACGACATGTAAACTGCCTCCATGACATGTGCAGGCAGGAAGCGTTGAGACAACCGGCACCGCCATCACTGGAGATCGCATGTGCGGAATATCACTCGATATTGCAGTCGTAGGAGATAAGACGAATAGGAAAATGCCCATGATGTCTGTTGGCCGAGATGAATATAGTCCATTGTGAGAGGCGAATCCAATGAAGTGTTTGAACTGTAATACTGAAATGATGAACAATTTGGTCCAGACCAGGAACGACCGGATATCCTACGATATATGCGAGGCGTGCGGAAGCTTATGGCTCGATGCCGGTGAACTGGACAAAATGGCGTTCAAGGTGGAAGGCAGCATCGAATATTCCTCGAAAGACAAAATTGAGGACGATTCCGAATCATCGAAGAAGTGCCCGAGATGTGAGGACACGCCTCTGGACAAGGTATCTTTTATTGGCAGCGATATACCTTTGGATCGCTGCAGGAATTGCGGGGGCTTCTGGCTCGATGGCGGCGAGCTCGACCTGATCAACAAAGAACTCGAAGAAATAATGCCCGTCGAGGGCAAGGGGTTCTCGGAGTTTGTGAACAATCTCCACTTGCCCTATTGGCACAAACGAATAAAGAGAAAGAGCAGCGAGACCGATTTTGACGTGGAAGTCCCGCCAATCAAGGGCGCTAAATTGGAATCGGAAACCGAGTACGTATGTCCGGCTTGCAGCGCGAAGCTGAATCTATATACGATTTTCCGAACAAAGGTCGAAGGCTGCCCGAAATGCAAGGGCGTATTCCTGGATAAAGATGAACTGAGGACACTCAAAGACAGGGCGACAAAGGGCTCCTGGCGCACCCTGCGATGGATGGACGATGAGGTTGACGCTGCGGGCAAAGCCAACGCGATGCCGTCGAACCGGTCATGTCCGAAGTGCGACGGGGCCAGGCTGGTCTCGGCCTCCTTCGCCGATTCCAAGATATTAGTGGATTGGTGTCCGCAATGTAAGGGCGCCTGGCTGGATAGGGATGAACTGCAGGCGATCATCGAACTGTTAAGCACCAAGCTGAACAAGATTTCTTCAACAGAGATGAAAAAGCTCGTATATGAGGAGATAAAGGAGATATGGGACGGCCCGGAAGGAAAAATCGCAGAGATATTAGACGCCAAAGCGGCGATTTGGGCACTGATAAACATAACCATATTCGAGCGTCCGGCGCTGGCTGAGGGTCTTATGCGATTCAGCGACAGCATACCTATCAAATAATACACTGACGCTCTGTGCCTGATAGTGCATCAGGTGCGAGCTTGGCCAAAACCCACTTAATGAGGACGGGCTGTTAAGCAGATGAATGTTGAAGAGAAACACAATTCGCTCCACCAATCGCTCAAAGGCCTTGGCAAGGTCGTTGTCGCGTATTCCGGCGGTGTGGATAGCACGTTTCTTTTGAAGGCTGCTGTCGATGAACTGGGGGCGGGAAATGTTCTGGCGTGTATGAGTGTGGGGCCGACCGAGCCGGGCGGGCAGTTTGAAAGGGCGGCCAAGTTCGCCCGCAGCATCGGCGTCGAGTTTCAGAGCGTCGATACGGACGAGCTTGCCGACCCGAACTTCGCCGCTAATAAGGCCGACCGCTGCTTCCACTGCAAATCGCACCTTTGCAAGACCCTGCTGGATATTGCCAAAGAGCGGGGTTTCGACCACGTTGTCTTCGGGGCGAATTACGATGACCTCGACGACTTTCGGCCGGGCAATCGGGCGATGAAGGTCTTCGGGATCCGCTCGCCCCTCGCTGAGGCCAGGCTCACCAAAGACGACATCCGCGAATTGAGCAGAGAAATGAACCTGCCCACCGCCGATCAGCCCGCCTCGCCCTGTCTGGCTTCGAGGATATCATACGGCCTGGAGGTCACCGAGCAGCGGCTCAAACAAATCGACCAGGCCGAGGCTTTTCTGCGGACGCTTGGCTTGGCCGAATTTCGCGTTCGTCATCACGATACCGTCGTTCGCATCGAAGTCAATCCGGCCGATATCGAGACAATCGCGACCGAGCCGAATCGCTCGCAGATAGTCGAAAAGCTAAAATCCCTCGGCTTCGAGTTCGTAACCGTTGATCTCGAGGGCTTCCGCTCCGGCTCGCTCAACGAACAACTGACGGAAGAAGAAAAACGAAGAGAGTCGTAGCCAAGGTTGCGTTCCGATTATTCATTCAACTCTTCCCTGAGATTCTGCGGCAGGTTGTCTTTGAGTTGCGGGAACTGCTCGATTATGCGAAAGATGTCGGCCAGATCTTTTTGGCGTTTGCTCTTGCGTCTGGTCTTGTCGGAATATGCCCAGACCTTTCCCTGCAGGACATCCTCAATTCCGGCGACCCTCATCGCATAGCCCAGGACGTCTCTCTGCCGGGCATTTGAAACGAACGTCTGGTAGCGGGGGTCTGATTGAAGCTGGATCCGCAGGTCGGAGTCTGGGCTGGTGATGTTCATGCTGTGTTCGAATTGTACGACCTTCAAGCCATGTCTTTGAGCTTCTCGGCAGATGGCCCCGAGGTTTTCAGCTTCGGCAACCACATCCATATCCAGGCTCACGACCGGTTCAACATAGGCGTTTACGGCGAGTCCTCCGATCAGGCAGTAGTTTGCCCCTGTTTCGGAGAGAATGTCCAGAAAGAGCTGGATAATGTCGGATTTGTCGTTTGCCAGCCGGTTAACGAATTCTTTGCCCGTCATTGCATTTGTTCCTTACATACCATACGGGTCCCAGAGGTGACGGCTTCTTCCGCTGCGCAGTTCTGCAAGTTCCGCGTTGATTTCAACGAGGTCGAATCGTTCTGGGTCGAAGGGGCCGCCTATCCATTCGACGATATCTTCATGTTGTTCGTGCTTGGGGGCTTTGAGGGCCTCGAGCATTTCGTAATAGCCCCAGATGCCGCCGCAGTCTTCGGGAGGGCAGGCGAGTTTGCCCTTGAGGCACACGGGGTAATCTATGCCCTGGGCCGGCGGACCGATTTTGACGACCTCGATCTGGTGGTCCCATCCGTCGCCGAAGTCGTACTCGTAGATGAACTTGCTCTTGACCGCCGGCGCCAGCTCGCACAGCCTGGTTTTGGTTTCATCCTCGGCCTCTTCAAGCTCCATTCGCGGGTCGCTCCAGCAACGGTCGCGAGACATCATCGGCCTGTCAAACCGTGTCAGCAAATCCAACGAACGCAGCTCTTCGTTCACTGGTCTTGGTCGAGTGTTTCGAAGGACAAACTGATGGAGGTGCGAGTTAGTCCAGCCCATAACAATCTGGATGACCACGTGCAGGTCGCTCAGTCTTATGTCGCTTGGCACGGCGATACGCCTCCAAATGGGGGGCTTGCTGCGGCGTAGCGTGATTTTGAGTTCGTGGACCTGCGCCGGCTGGGCCGTCTTAGCTTGCTGGCGGGTCCGTTTTTTATGGATGGTTCGTTTTTTTGCCATACGAGTCTCCTTATTTTGTGTATCATTGCGGAAGTTGTCTGGATAAGCAAGAAGGATTTCCAATTTCATATTTGGCATTTCCCGGTTACAATTGCTGCCGGTTCTATACGGGGCTGGGGCTGTATCGGCAATCGACAGTGAGCTGGGCGAAGGCACCGGGGCCGGAAGGCAGAAAACAGAGGTCAGAAGACGGAAGACAGAAGTTAGAAGACAGCCCCGACGAATCGGGATGCAAGCAAAGTCAGCAAGGGGTGGACTCTTTAGGAGTTGATTATGTACTTTAAGAATAGGTTGGTTGGGAATGTTTGGTTTTGGGTTGTG
>JAUVXL010000054.1 GCA_030603595.1 Sedimentisphaerales bacterium
GGGAAGACCCGGACATCAACGATTGGCTGATTGTTTTCGACTGGACGCCGAAAATACTCTATGTTCCCACGATTGCTGCGTCCTTCCTGGCCGCCGTGATTTCGTGGGTTTTCAGTTCAGCTTCGCCGAGTGTTATAGGCGGCGTCTGGTTTGCTGTGTTCCTGCTCAACTTCATCGTGGAAGAGTATAACGTTAGCATTAAGGTATTACTTATAGGCTTGGTTGGCATCGGGTTCTTCCTTCTATGGCTGCACCTGCTCCATTATGTTGGAGGCTTTCTGAGGTTGTTCGAGCGCATTGCCGTATCTGTGAATGCGACGGTCTATCTGCTCGTTGGCATAATAGGCCTGCTGGCGGCTCTGGTATCCTGGCTCAAGGGCCTATTCTACTATTTGACGATCACGCCGAATTATATGAACGTTCAGGAGGGTCCAACGGAGTCCGGCGAGCAGATCGGCAGGGAGGACTACAACAGCCGGATGGATACCAGCGATTTTCTCGAACGTCTTATGGGCTTCGGGAGGATACTAATAACTTTCAAGGATAGAAACAGGCAGCCCATTACCGTGCTTGTCTGGCGGATTCAGAAGAAGGCGCAGCTACTCGAAAAGGTGCGTGCAAAGTTTGCAATCGACCATATCCAAGCACCGTAAGGCCGAAGCCGGTAAGCCGGTGAGGGTTTGCCATTTACCGTCGGCTGAGTTTACGAGGCCACTCCCGGACAGGACATCAGGTAGTCCATGCAAGCGCTGAGACTGGCCGTTGCAACGGCTACCGTGCTGTCGGCGGCGCCGTAGTAGAGGTTGAGTTGGTCGGTCTCTTTGTGGACCGTAGCGCCGCTGGGGAATACTACGTCGCTGACATCACCGATACGCTCGTAGGGCGCCTTCGGCCCCAGGACCCATTCATCGCCTCTGCGCAGGACCTTCCACGGTGAATCCAAATCCAGAAGGGCCATTCCGACACGGTATATTCCTCCTGCGGTGGTAGTGCGGACGCCGTGGTAGAATATCATCCAGCCTTCGGGTGTCTCTATCGGCTGGCAGGCCAGGCCCACTCGGTGACAATCCCAGTAGGCGGTCCTTGTCATAATCAGGGGTCTGTGGTCTCCCCAGTGCTTGAGGTCCGGCGAGAAGCTAATCCACATGTGCGCCTCTCCGCGGACGATGGGACGGTGAATCAGTGCGAAGCGCCCGTTGAATCTGCGGGGAAACATGCACGCATCCTTGTCCTCAGGCGGTAAAAGGGCCCCTAAATGCGCGAAAGTCCTGAAATTCTTCGTAATCGCCAGGGACACTACCGGGCCGCCTTCGCTGAAGGAAACGTAGGTCACGGCGAATTGCTTCTGCTCTTCGAGCCAGATAATGCGGGGGTCTTCCAGCCCCCACCTTTCTTCTCGCGAGCTTTGGTCGGCCTCGAGGGTAGGCTTCGGGTCGATTTCCCAGTTGGTGAACCCGTCGGCGCTGCGTGCGACGGTCAGGTGCGAAAAACCCCGCATATCCTCGACTCGCACGAGCAGCAGGGTCTCGTTGTTCAACTTGGCCGCGGCCGGATTGAAGACCGCGTTTGTAGGATAAGGCCAATCGGCCCCCGACAATATTGGATTGCCGTGATACCGTTTGAATAGTTCGTTCGCTTTTTCCTGCCGTGCAAGTTCAGCCATAGTTTTAAGCCTATCCTTTCACCAACTGAGTTTCGTACAGACTCTGATACAACGAGCACGTCTTTATCAGTTTGTCGTGCTGACCCTGAGCGATAATCCTGCCCCGGTCCATTACTACTATCACATCGGCGCTGATTACCGTGCTGAATCTGTGAGCGATTACGAAGCTCGTTCTATCCTGCATTATCTCTTCGATCGCCTTGTGAATCTTGGCCTCGCTGTCGGCGTCCACCTGGCTTGTCGCCTCGTCGAAGATCAGGATTGCGGGATTCTTCAAAATTGCCCTTGCGATGACGATCCGCTGCAACTGGCCTCCGCTGAGGCCCGCCCCCTGTTCGCCGATAACCGTATCGTAGCCGTCGGGCAGGGGGGCTATGAACTCATGGGCGAATGAACGCTTCGCTGCGGCGACAATTAGCTCTTTAGTGGCGTCCGCTTTGCCGTAGCCGATGTTCGCCGCAATAGTATCGTTGAACGTCGTTACATTTTGTGTTACCAGTCCGATCTGGTCTCGCAGGCTGAAAAGGGTGGCCTTAGCGATGTCCTTTCCGTCAATCAGAATTTGGCCGCTCTGCGGGTCATACAACCTTGGAATCAGATTTGCCAGCGTTGTCTTACCCGATCCGTTCGGGCCCACAATAGCGACGTTGTGGCCGGCCTTCACCGAGAGGTTAATTCCCTTCAATACCGCGCTGGGGGAACTCGGATAGGAAAACACAATGTCCTTGAATTCGATTTTATTCTTCAAAGGCGCCAGTTCAAAGGCGTCCGGGCTTTCGACCTCTGTACTTTCGTCGACAACTGCGAAAACTCTCTCGGCGGCGGCATTGGCCTGCTGAAGCTTGTTCCAGACGTCGCTTACCTTGCGCACCGACTCTGCCGTGCCGCCCAGAAGTATAAGAAGCGTGAAGAAGTCGCTGGCCTGCATCTGGCCCTTGTAAACCCAGTGGGCGCCGAAAACCAGCCCTACGGAGCCGACAAGCATCCCGAGCGTCTCCATCAGGGGCCCGGTCGAGGCGTCAATCTTGGCGATTCGAAACTGCTGTTTGAGAAGCCTGCGATTAATTTTGGTGAAATTCGAGCATTCGTAGTCCTGCCGATTATAAACTTTAATGACTTTGACAGCCCCCAGAGCCTCTTTGAGCTTGCCCAGTATCAGCGCCCCGGCCATCAGCGATTTTTTCGTTGCGCGTTTTATCTTCTTGCCGAGCCTGCTGATGGCGTACAGGGCCATAGGCGCCCCGCACATGAATATCAACGTCATCTTGGGTTCTATCCACAACGCCACCGCCATGAGCGAGATCGCCTTGAGCGGCTCGCGGAGCGTTTTGCCCAAGAGAATCTTGATCCCCATCCCGATTACTCCTATGTCTCCGAGTAGCCTGCTGACAGTATCATTGGCGCCTTCACTGTCAAAGAAGCCGGCCGGGATATCAAGAGAATGTTTGAAAGCGTCTTCTCGCAGATGGGCCACCGCGGTGTTCATAAGCTTCTGGACCGCATAGACCTGACAGAATCTGGCTATGCATCTGATGATTGTCGTTATTAGCATCAGTAGTATGATGAGTATTATAGCCTGCTTCGCGCTCTCTTTGGTCTGTCCCTGCGGCACGTATCTGAGCAGCCACTGCGCACTATCGGCATAAAAGGGTCTTTTGCCTGCACGGGCTTGGAGTAGTATAGGCAACAGGTCTCCGGATTGGTCGTCCCGCTTGCATCGAATTTTTATCGGCGAGTTGCTCTCGACGTTCGCCAGTTCTCTAAGTAGCGTGCTTGACGGCACTTTTCCCTCTATAGTATTGCCGGCCCCCACAATCTTATCATCGCGCATCAGCCCCGCCTTGGCGGCGCGGCCACCCTTTTCGATGTCGGCGATGCGCAGAAAAAAGGCGATCTCTACATTGTTCGGGTCCAGCAACTCGCTTCGGTCCGCCACATAGAATTTGAGCTCGTAGCGATTTTCACATATCTTCCTGTTTACCCAACCGTGCAAACCCTCCTCGCCCATCATAACCTTCAAGAGCGGAAGGACCGTTGCAATACTGAACGAGAACAGCAGGCCCACGACCAGCGCAGCACTGAAGATGACTACAATCCTGCGCCATTGCGGCCAAACATACTTAAATGCCCGTTTGAATGCGTCCATGTCCGAGCAGGGTAACAGAATTGATATTGCCGGTCAAGTGCTTGTTTGCCGATGCAAAGTGCATATTGACGGCCAACGGTGTTTGTGTTAGCCTCAGAGCCTTTTACAGGGGTTACGAAATGGTAATTGACTTCTTTGTGCTGGGCGAATACCAGACCAATTGTTATGTGCTGCGAAGCGGCGAAGCAGCACGGGAAAGCCTTGTCGTGGACCCTGGTCTCGGAGCAGAAGAGTTGATTGCATTTCTCGCCGAGCGTGAAATAGCCCCTGTTGCGGTGGTCCTCACGCACGGGCATATAGACCATATTGCAGGAATAGGGGCGTTGAGAGAGAGCTATCCCGATACTAAGGTCCTTATCCACGAACTCGATGCCCGGATGCTCCTGGAGCCGGACGCCAACCTTTCGGCCTTGATGGGGCGTCCATTCGCTGCCGAACCTGCCGATGTTGTCCTGAAGGACGGAGACTGGATCGAGCAAGCCGGTGTCAGACTGCAGGTGCTCCATACCCCCGGCCACTCGCCGGGCGGCTTATGTCTATATTCAAGCGAGGAGGGGATTGTGTTTACGGATGACGCCCTGTTCGCCGAGTCAATCGGGCGGACCGACTTGGCGGGCGGGAGTATGGCCCAGTTGCTCGGCTGCATAAAAGAAAAGCTTTGGCCTTTAGCCGATAGCACAGTCGTTTATCCCGGACACGGCCCATCAACAACGATAGCCCGAGAAAAGGCCTGCAACCCCTTCCTTCAATAGCGATTCGGTTATCTTCCATTCGCTCTGCCCGTGCAGCCGAGCTTTTCGGCCCTATAATCGACAATTTCCTCCCTGCATGTAGCCTGCGGATCGTAATTGGATCCGATAAGACCTGCAATAGCGTTGCATAGACGCGGTTCCTGCCCTTGCCCACACTATCCGGGGAAATTCCAGGCCCATCTTGACGGAAATGTGGTCGATGTCAGCAGCGTATTGGTAGATCGTCAGGAGAACTTAATGAGAAATAAAAAGCAGGTTAGCGACCCAACCCGCCTCGGCGGGCCGGGGACGAAGAACGTATCTTCGAATTGTTTGACGAGTTGCTCTTCCCCTGGGACTTGGCGGGAGGTAGCCGACGTAATGAGCAAGGATGTGGCTACCATATCGGCCAATGTAACGGTGGTTGCAGCAGCAAAGATCATGTCCGAGAGGAACATTTCCTGCCTAATCGTAATGGAGAAAGAGCGTGTAACAGGCATCCTTACTGAGACGGATATGCTCAAAAGAGCCACGGTTGGAGGGAAGGATTTCACAAGCATGACGGTGGCCGATATAATGTCCGTCTTGTCGCAAACTGTATCGCCCGAGATTTCCGTTCTCGAAGCCGGCAAACTCATGAGTGACCGCCATATTAGGCGGCTGCCGGTGCTGGAGCAGGGCAAATTGGTTGGGGTGGTGACACAAACGGACCTCGTCCGAGCTATGACGGCATACGGAACGTGGAGAGACGTCGCCGAGATAATGAGCAGCCAGGTAGCCGTGGTGCAGGAAACGGCGACGGTGGCCGAAGCAGCGAAAGTCATGGCCGAGAGGGACATCTCGTGTGTTGTGGGCCTGAATGCTGAAGAGGTTGTGGGCATTCTTACAGAAAGAGATCTGCTGAAAAGGGTTCTCGCCGAGCAACGCGACCCGGCCGAGACCAGGATGAAGGATATTATGTCGTCTCCGGTCAAGAGCATACCGTCCAATTATTCTGCCTTTAGTGCCGGCAGAATTATGGAGAAAATGAATATTCGCAGGTTGGTTGTTATGGACAATGAAGCCCTGCAGGGAATTGTCAGCCAGACGGACATCTTCGAAGCGGTAAAAAGAAAACTGCAAGAAGACGAGGAAAAAAACTTTAGACTCTTGGAAAACGCCGACAGCAGCATCTTTGCCCTCGATCCGGACGCGAATACGACATACGTTAACCCGGCCTTTGTGAAATTGTTCAAAGCCTCCGGTCCGCAGGATTTTGTTGGTCGCCCTTTTTTGCCGGAGCGCTTTTGGGTGAACCCGAAGAAACGCGCCTGGTTTCTGCGCCAATTTAAGAAAGAAATTGTGGAAACCAAAGAACTGGCCCTGAAAACCGCCAAAGGCAAGAAGATATACGTTACTCTTTTTGCCACGCCCACCAAGGATGCCGCTGGGCGGATCAACGGTAGTCAGGGAGTAGTCTATGACATCACCGACAAAAAAGAACTGGTGGCCTTGAGAGAAGCCGAGGAGCACACTGAGCAGATTAACATACAGCTTATGGAAGCCACTGCGAAGGCTAAACGCTTGGCTGCTCAAGCCGAATCGGCCAACATAGCCAAGAGTGAGTTTCTGGCGAATATGAGTCATGAAATTCGTACCCCGTTGAATGCGATTATAGGCTTTAGCGACGTATTGGCCGGCGGAGACATGACGAACGAGCAAACTGAGTGGGTAGAGACGATTCGCGCCAGTGGCGAACATCTATTGGAGCTCATCGGCGATATCTTGGATCTTTCCAGGATCGAGGCCGGCAAACTCGACGTGGACATAACCGAGTGTTCGCTTAAAAGATTGTGTGCAAAGGTTGAATCCATTGTGAGATCGGCGGCTATGGGTAAAGGATTAAAATTCGGCTTCACGGAAGACGGTGCCCTGCCCGGACGGATACGCACCGATTCTGTGCGCCTGAGCCAATGCCTGGTCAATCTTGTAAATAACGCCGTCAAATTCACGGAAAAAGGACACGTGTATGTGCATGTCAGTTTGCACAGAATCGATAGTGAGCCTTGTATTCGTTTTGATGTTGAAGATACAGGGATAGGCATCCCGCCCGAAAAGCACGAGGCAATATTTGAATCCTTCACGCAGGCGGACGGTTGCACGACACGAAGATTCGGCGGAAGCGGGCTGGGGCTGGCTATCACCAAACGACTGGCGAAGCTTCTCGGCGGTCGCCTTTCTCTGGCAAGTGAAGAAGGTAAAGGTTCGGTCTTCTCTCTCATAGTGCCCGCCGGCGTTGATGTGGCGAAGGAATCGTCTCTGGGCGAGTGCGAATCAGACGACGAGTCGATTCCGGAACAAGCCGACATTGCCGAGCCTGATGGCCAGTCCAAATTTGCCGGTCGAGTCTTGGTGGCGGAGGATGCCGTTACCAACCAGAAGCTTGTTAACGTATTGCTGGAGCGAATGGGGCTTGAGGTGACAACTGTCGCAGATGGTGCTGAGGCCGTCGAGAAAGGTCTGGCCGAAGCCTTCGACCTGATATTCATGGATATCCAAATGCCGAAGATGAACGGCTATGAAGCTGCGAAAGCACTCCGTCGGGGAGGCCTCACAACGCCAATAGTCGCCCTGACGGCCAATGCGATGAGGGGCGACGACAAGAAATGTATCGAAGCAGGCTGTGACGATTATCTGTCCAAGCCGATAAACGGAAAGAGCTTATTGCAGATGATTCGCAAGCACCTGTCTTCGGAAGGCCAAGATATGCACAAAAAGATTGATTCAGTTAAGTCTGCTGTTGACGAACTTGGCGAGTTGTGTTCGGAGGCCGCCGTGCAAAAGGCCGACTCACTCGAGCCGGCGGCTTCTCAAGAGAGCGAAGATGAGCCAGGCCATCCCTTACGGGAGGTGATTGAATGGGCCCAACTGATCGGTCGAATAGTCGAGGAGGATATAGCCAGGGAGGTTGTGCCGCTCTGTGTCGTGGATAATCGAGAGCGCGTGGAACTGCTGGATAAGGCCGTACAGGCCGGCAATGCCGAAGACGTCAAGTTGTATGCTCACGCGATAAAGGGCTCGACGGCCAACATAGGGGCCGTCCGGTTGTCGCAAATCGCTGCACGCCTCGAGCAGATGGCGTATCGCGCCGACCTCTCGCAGGCCGAGCAACTCCTCGACCGAATAAGAACTGAATTTGCGAGATTGGAGTCATTTGTCTCGAATCCCGATTGGGTTGAAATGGCGAAGGGGCAATCGACCGGCAAGCAGCCCAAATAATCGCCGACCGCGGACCAATAGCACGCTAAAAACCGGCCCGAAATAAACTGTTCCTTTTCGGCCAATCCCTCCATGCGGGGTACGTATTTAGCGGCGTGAAAGCTCTTTGCGGCACGGCCATCCTGGCCGTGGTCGCATGGGCTTCCAGCCCGTGCTCTCCGAAGCTGCCGCCAATGCACTTCTTCGGCTAAACACGCACCATAGGGGATTGCCCCGGACGCCGCACAGATCATTCCACATTGTTGCCGTCCGTCGGCTCAAAAAGCCTGTAACCATTTCTCCCGCCACAACGTATAATAAGGGTAAGATTCAAGGTGGTTATACGCTGCGATGTCGCCGGCCATCGAAGGCGACGCCGGATTTGTGAGCCGGGAAAGTGCCGTCAGGCAACCTTTTGGGCTGGATTGAAAGAAAAGGAGATTGAACTATGAGAAAGTTAATGACCCTATTGACAGTGAGTGTATTGCTGGCGGCGGGCCCGGCGTTGGCCGGCCAATTGCTCAAGAGTCAGCTCAGTTCAGACGCCGACTGGGTGGCGCACCTCAATTTAGAGCAGCTTGTCAAATCCCAACTCGGCCGATTCATCCGAGCCGAGTTGGACAAACAGGGCCTGGAGGAACAGTTGCAGGGTTTTCAAACAATATTCTCTTTTCACCCGATCGACGACATCCGGGACGTGACGATATATGGAAAAGGCAACGATCGCGAAAAGGCCGTGGCTCTGTTCGAGGGCAGCTTCGATAAGGACAAGCTCGTGGCTCTTGTTCGGATGAATCCGGAATACAGAGAAATTAAACAGGCTGATGTAGTCGTGCATAGCTGGGTGGACGAAAACAAGGAGGACCCCAACGGCCCCGACCAGAGGATGTACGGATGCGCCTACAAGGATAATATGGTTGTTTTGGGGGCCGGCCTTGATGCGGTCAAGCAGGCCGTAGATGTTCTCACGGGTTCGGCGCCGAACGCCGCCGCCGCCGTCTTCAAGCAGGAGATCTTGACCAGGAAGGGGGCATTCTTCCAGGTGGCGGCCAATGCCGTAAATGACCTGGCCGATCACCAGAATGAAGCAGCGCTGCTCGAGCAGACCGACCAATTGGGCGTCGCTGTTGGTGAAAATGACGGTAAATTCTATGTGAATCTAAGTTTGAGGGCCGAATCTGAAGAAATCGCACAGAATGTTAGGAAGATGCTTGAAGGCATTATTGCATTCCTAACCCTCGCAGGCAGCGAGCACCCGAGTTTGGCCGAAGTGGCCAAGAAACTGGATATCTCGAACGTTGACAGGACGATTACGGTCAACTTTGAATCAACCCCCGAATCGGTTTTCGAATTCTTGAAAGATCTATGGCAGGCGGAAAAGAACAAGAAAGGGCAGCCAACGGTCCCATAAAGTGTAGCTCCGGCCCACAGCCCGGAGAGTTGCAGGCCTTGAGCGCCGAAGAGTTGGCGAGGCGGTCTCAACAGGGCTGCCGGGCCAGTTTCGCCGAACTGGTCGAACGCTACGGCATACGGCTTCTAAGGTTTCTGCGCCACCAGACCAACAATCTGCATGACGCCGAGGACCTCGTTCAGGATACGTTCATCCGGGCCTATGCGAACATCGACCGCTATCGAAGCACTTACAAGTTTTCGACCTGGCTCTTCACAATAGCCAGGAATCTGGCGTGCAGCCGGTTGCGCCGGCAATGTCGCAAGAAGCCGCTTCTGAAGGCAAGGACCGCCGAGCCGGGGCCGCGTCAGAAGATTGTGCAGAAAGAGACGCGGCAAAGCTTATGGGCTACGGCCCAGACGCTGTCCTCAAATCAGCACCAGGCCTTATGGCTCAGATACGCCGAGGATATGCCGATAAGAGAAATAGCAAAGGTTATGTGCAAATCGCAGGTGAGCGTCAAGGTGACCCTGTGCCGGGCCCGAGTCCGCTTGGCCGAGACGCTCCAAAATATGGCCGCAAAAGAGGTGGAGAGCCCGAAGGCATCGTCAAAAAAAACATTGGCTTTTATGAAAGTTGAAGGTGTGTAATGTTCTGTTGGCTCTATAGATTTATGATCTCCAATGCTGTGGACGGCGACAACCGCTTGTCGGAAAGAATGCAAAGACATATTCGTCGCTGTGCCGGTTGTCGAGGATTTCACGAGATGTGCCTCTCGCTGGGCGAGGGCCTGAGTCGCGAGGCGGACCGCCAAGGCGCCGACGATGAACTGCCCGCCGACTTTGGCCGACGCGTTTTGGTCCGCCTGCGGCGGATGCCCGCACAATCCGCCGAGACATACAAGCTCCCAATCTGGCGGTCGCGCCCTGTGATAGCTGCTGCGTGTATTGCAGTTGCCGCGCTGCTCGGAACACTTTTTCTGACCCTAAATCAAAATGAGCCTCCAGCCCCTGAGCCACAGCGGCTTGGCGGGATTTATAATTTGATAGACGAGGATCTTCCAAAGGCTTGGGCCGGCTTTGTTAAAAAGCCTCTGACTGATGAGATTGAAAACCTTACAGAGGGCACAGAGTCCGCCGTGCGGTTCCTGGTTGCATGCGTGACGGTAAACCCCACTAATGCCGGCAACGAATTGCCCTTGCCCGACTAAATCCGGCGGATGTAAACCGCGCCTGGTGGTCCTCAGAAAGTGTTGTTGAAGTATTCCGGTTTCCCGTCGTCGCTGTCGTAGCCGGTTGTCTCAGGCGCGTCCGCATCTATCCTGATTCGCTCGATACGCTCGGCTTGCTTCGTATGGCTGTCAATGGTGGCCAGGATCGCATTTATTCTTACATCATCGGTGGCTATTTCAAACGGGAACGGCATCTGAGTTCTAAACGACTTTAAGACATTCTCAACCTTGCGCCCGAGCACCGAATCGTGTGCCCCGGTCATGCCGACGTCCGTGATATATGCCGTACCCTGGGGAAGAATCCTTTCGTCGGCGGTCGTGACGTGCGTATGAGTCCCGAAGCACAGGCTGACCCTGCCGTCGAGATGATAGCCCATTGCAACTTTCTCGCTTGTGGCCTCTGCATGGACATCGACGACTATGATCTCGGCCTCCTGCTCCAGTTGCGGCAAAATCCTGTCAATGGCGTTATAGGGGCAGTCGGCCGGCTTCATAAAAATCCGCCCTATCAGCGAAACAATGCCAACGGTTGGCCCTTTGCTCGTTGTAAAGGTCGCCACCCGTCTGCCGGAGGCGTGCTCGGAGAGATTTGCCGGTCGGACAATATTCTCGGCGTTCTCGAGAATCGGAGTAATATCTCTTTTGCGGTAGGTATGATCGCCTAATGTAACCAGATTTACCCCGTAGCGCAGCAGCTTCTCGTAGATTTGAGGAGTTAGGCCGGACCCGCCGGCAGCATTCTCGGCGTTCGCTATCACACAATCGATATCCAGCTTAGCCACTACGGCCTTCAGCTTCTCGGCCATGATACGCCTGCCGGGCCGACCGACTATGTCACCAATACATAGAATGTTGATCTTCATAACCTGCTATCCCTCTTCCCTGTTGCCCCGCTTTTCCACAGATCGCGGATGTTGTATTCTTCGACTCCAGTGTGCTGTCCCGTGGCAAAACTCTTGTCTAGGTCCTTCAGTAATCTCTCAGGGGTTTCTTTCCCATACCCTGAACGGAACAGAAAATCTCGTCGAGAAATCACGGCGCTTAGTGCCGCCGCAGCTAAGTGACGAGCATCGAAGCGTCCTGCTATTTCTGTTGCGACTTTCCTTCCGTGAAGAGCATCTGACCGAACTCCATATAAGCGCTTTACAAATTGCAAGGTATTGTGGCGCTGGCTCTGATCTGGTTCCAACAAGGCGCCAACTCTTTCGGCAAGTGTTTTGGCAATGCTATCTCCTTTTTCGCCTAATAAAGCCTCTATCGCACTGATCGACAGAGCGAGACCGACAGCGTTGTTCGGTTGGTTATCCGATTCTATCAGAAGGCAGACAGCATTCCGTATCCTTCTGTTGAGATGTTCCTTGCTCGAGGTGTAATAGGCATTCAAATACTGCGTCATAAAAACGCTGGCATCTTCTGTTAGTTCAGCCGCTATCCACGGAAGACCGTCAATCTCCCTTTCAAAGACGATAGGTATATCGGGATCAGCTACTTTGTACGCTGGGCTAAATCCCTGGGACTTTAGCAAATCCATCGACCTAACTGCCGTCTGCAGAATCGGGGGTATCTCCACCTCTAACTTGGTGCACGCCAATGTGCTCATGTTCCCATTGATGTGTCCAAGTAGCTCGTATAGGCGCTTGCCACCGGGTCTTGGGCCAGGCTCAGCATAACTACCCCGGACCAGTTGTACACTCATACCGTTTCTCTCCCATACGCCCTTCTCATTGTCTGTCTCCTCGCCAGCCCAATCTGGTATCTCAAGTCCTTCAGCCTGGCATTTTGCAGCCACCAATCCAGCTATTGCTCCTTGCATATAGGGTGTTGCGCTTTCCACAACAAGGCATATCCTGAACGGCTTCGAGTGCCTGGGGGCCAAAATACGATTCTTGACCAGGTTAAGGTAAGCCTTGTAAAGATTGCTGCCGTCATCGGAAGTGAAGGCTTCGAATTCCGTGTAGTGTCTTTCATCTGGTTTTACCAAATCCCAGAAGGCTTCAACCAACTCCTGAAGCGTCAATCTATAGGGCTTTTGCATCTTCCGAATAACGTCTTTGTCGAAGGCCTCTTCTACCTTCTCATTCTCCCCGTAAATCTTTCCTCGCCACCACGCCTCTTCCCATAAGCTCCCCAATCCTCTTTCGACATACTCCTCCATATCGTGGTCGGGGTTATCGTAGAGAGTCCCTGCGTAGCCCCATACACTGCGAACAGTTGCGATCACTTTTTCCCGGAAACGTGCGTTTTCCAGCAGTTCTATAATCTCGTCGCCCATGCTCGGCCTCCCGTTGGTGCGTTGGCTCCGGTTGGAGCCTGCTATTTCTTCAGAGATTGCCGCTTAGGCAAAACGGCGGGGTCTGCCCGGATTTCACTACTTTGCGTACTCGATGCATCGAACCTCACGCAGCAACGTTACCTGAATTTCGCCCGGATATGTCATTTCATCCTGGACCTTGTTGGCGATGTCGCGTGCGATTTTCATTGCCGCTTCGTCGTCCACTTCGCCGGCATTTACAATTACCCGGATTTCCCGCCCGGCCTGAATTGCATAAGCGTTCTGTACCCCTTTGAACCCGCCGGCTATATCTTCGAGTTGCTCGAGTCGCTTGATGTATCTCTCGAGCGTTTCCCTTCTGGCGCCGGGACGCGATGCACTGATTGCGTCAGCCGCTGCAACCAGCGGAGTATAGGGATTGTCCGCCGGAATGTCACCGTGATGGCCGGCCACCGCATTCAGTATAATCGAGGATTCGTTGAAACGCTTCAGATAATTCACCCCGATTACCGGGTGGCTCCCTTCGACCTCGTGGTCGATTGCCTTGCCGATGTCGTGCAGCAGGCCGGCACGCCTCGCTATCGAACCGTCAAGACCGAGTTCGTCGGACATAACCTGCGAAAGGAAAGCTACTTCAACACTGTGGCGAAGAACGTTTTGACCGAAACTCGTTCGGTAGCTCAGAGCGCCGATCATGCTCAGGATCTTATTATTCAAGCCCCTTACGTTGGTTTCCACTGCCGCGCTCTTGCCGATCTGCAGCACCTTGTGATTTACCTCCTTGCGGGTCTGCGCAACGAGTTCCTCAATTCGGGATGGGTGTATTCTGCCGTCCTGGATGAGCTTCTCCATAGACAGGCGGGCAACCTCACGCCTGACAGGGCTAAAACCGCTTACAATTATTATTCCGGGCGTGTCGTCCACAATCACGTCAACACCGGTAGCCTTCTCAAACGCGCGAATATTGCGTCCTTCTCTGCCGATGATTCGCCCCTTCATATCGTCGTTCGGTATATCGACGGTAGAGACGGTAGCCTCGCAGGTCTGCTCGGCGGCGTAACGCTGAATTGCCGTGCTGATTACCTCGCGGCTCTTTTCGTTCGCTGTTTCAGTGGCCTCATCCACCTTTCGCTGGATCAGTGCCGACATCTCGTGTTCGCATTCGTCTTCCAGACGCTTGAGAAGTAGTTCCTTCGCCTCGCCGATGTCCATCGCAGTGATCTTCAGAAGTTGGTTCTTCTGCTGTGCCAGCAGCGTGGTCAACTGTTTCTCTTTAAGGCCGACGTTGTGTTGCTTTCTTTCGTTCTCCTGTTCCTGTTGCTTGGCGGCTTTCTCCCGCTGCCGGAGCATATCCGCCTGGCGGTCAAGCGCATCCTCGTGTTTACTCAGCCGCATTTCGAGTTCGTGCAGTTCGGCCCGGGTTTTATTAGCCTCGTTTGTGAATTTTTCCTTTTTCTTGATGGCGGCGGCGGCGGCGTCAATCTCAGCCGATTTGACAATGTTTCCGGCCTCCCTTTTGGCCGCGTCGATCTGTAGCTGCCGATCCTGCTCCAAGCTCTTGGATTTTGCCCGTAAGATTATCTGGTAACCAATGGCCACCAGGCTGCCCCCCAGAAGAAAGCCGACGAAAACTGCACCGGCCACCGTCGTTGGCCCCATCTCCAGCCCCATTAGAATATTCATGATTTCCACCTTTCCCTTGAAATTATCATAGAGTCAAAAATCGACCAATGATGATGAAAACCAGGCGAACCGCAAGATTCCCCGGCAGGAAAGTCCCAAAGAAATGGCGATGATTTACGAAATCCTTCTCTTGAAGCGGCGCAGAATCAGCTATTTGAGGTCAAAACGCCCTCCGATTGTGGCTGTTCCCAACTTTGGCAACGCCACATTGCCCCACAATTGACTAATTCTCGTACACAATTCAAACACTCCCTCGCTAATCAGCGAACGCTATTCTTCAAGCAGATTTCATTTCACGCTAAATTCACTTCTTGGCGTCCGGCAAAACCCCGCCTTCTAACCACAACCGGTGATCCGCCACGAATGCCAGCAGTGTCTTTGCAACTTAACTACCGTCAGAGAAAAGACTTACAAGCCCATCCCTGCCCAGTGGGTCTATATTCTTCCAAACGAATCAAACAACAAACAGATGATACGCTGCGACCCACAATTCGGTTCATCATCAGTAGTTTACAACAGTATAATAAAGTATCGGCAATTCTCGGTCAAGAAAAAAAGAGCAAATCTTCTTAATGCCACTTTTTCAGTAAACTGCTCGTAAATGCTGCTCTTGGAGCAAGTTATGACAGCCTCGACTCTGCCGTTTCGACAAAGCTCCAGAGAATTATCCCTCTGCAAGAGTCCTAAGCGTGAACCGCTTGGTCAAACAATCAAGCAAATTTACCGGAAAGGCCTTGCGCCTCCGGAAATATCAGGTATAATACGGCTCGGCGCATGTTGGTTTGCGCATTCCTTATTATGGTTTGGATTGCAATCGGGAGCATGATATGTCAGGTCATTCACACTGGGCAGGGATAAAACACAAAAAAGCCGCAAATGACGCAAAACGCGGCAAGGTATGGAGCAAAATCGCTCGGATGATAATAGTAGCAGCCAAGAATGGCGGAGGCGATCCGAGTGCGAATCTGGCGCTGCGATACGCAATTGATAAGGCCAAAGCCGCAAACATGCCCAAAGACACCATTGAAAAGGCCATCAAAAAAGGCACCGGCGGCCTCGAAGGCGTAAGTTTTGAAGAAGTCCTCTACGAGGGTTATGGCCCGAGCGGAGTCGCGATAATGGTAGAGGCATTGACAGACAACCGAAATCGCACCGGGCCGGAGATAAAGAAGATTTTCGAGAAGAGAGGAGGATCACTGGGTACCAGCGGATGCGTCAACTGGATGTTCAGCCAGAAGGGCCTTATTACCGTCAATACAGCCGGCGTTGACGAAGAGCAACTCCTGGAGATTGCCCTCGACGCCGGCGCCGACAATATGGAAAACACCGGGGATGTCTTTGAACTAACCTGCGACCCCGCTGCCTTCGAGGAACTGAAAAAGGCTCTCGAAGCCGAAGAAATACCGACCGAAGTCGCCGAGATAGCAATGGTCCCCCAGACAACGATACCCGTCAACGATGAGCCTACTGCAAAGAGAATACTCGCGCTAATGGAGGCATTCGAGGACCACGACGACATTCAAAACGCCTACGCAAACTTCGACATACCAGATGAAATCATCTCCCGCTTGTCGTAGCACCCCCGTACGAAGAAATCATTATCGCATTGGTATAAGCCAAAGGTTACTCCGGGGCCGTTGAAAAAGCTCAAATCCCCCACGAAGGGTGGCACGGCCAAACTTGTTTGGCCGTGTTCAGATGCCGAAAATCGGGTTTCGTATCATGGGCTGCTCATTCCTATGGGTTTTTTCGACAGCCCCACTCCTTCGTTTAATATTGAGCCCCGCAATTTATTGCGGGGTTGGTCATTCGTTTAGCCGTCGCCGAAACTTGTCCCATGGGGACGGCGACGTCATTTAGTCTCTGTTGCGAAAACGGTATTTGTCATTCCCGCGAAGCTTGTCCTCGACCGAGATCGGGGAGCGGGAATCCAGCTTGTTCGCTTTGGACCCCTGCTTTCGCAGGGGTGACATCGGCAACTCTTGCTTTCCGCAACAGGAACTATTTAACAGCATTCAGTACCAACACCCAGTCATTCCCCTCGCCGACACTGCCAGGCGGGTCAAACTCTCGAATTGGTGCCGTCGGTCCGCTGGGAATATTTTTCACAAACGGTCTCCGATTAGCAAATTCACGGTCTTTAATCCGCCACCTGCCATTGCGTGGGTTGAACCAGAACGCATTCATCAGCGGAGCCGCCAGACGGGTCATTTTTACCCGAATGTTACGGCCGTTAGCGCTGTAAATCATGGCGTAATCCCCCTTACCGCCGCGTGTCGCCTGAAGTCGGTTTGATCTAAGTCCTTCTGTCCCCTCCATGCCTCCCGCATCGCCGACAATCAAAGACTGATCCGGAATCCGATCAAGGTATTGATCGTTACTCATCAATGTCATCAGGCTAAACAAATGCTGCATATCCATCGCGCCCGGGTCGTCCAGGCCGCTCTCCCATTTGCCGGCCTTGCCCGTTGTGACCGGCTCGTCCAGACCGATCACGCTCTCGCCAAAATGGAACGTATCCATATTCCCGTAGGTAACTCCAAAACCGCCGGCAAAGACCGTTTGATAGGACTGGAAACGAATTTGCCAGTCTTTATAGACTCTCCTTCGATGTTCGTATCCACCCTCAAAAAGCCATGTTGGTTTTGTAGGCGATAGACTGTAGTCCAACTCAGTCGCACTTATCTGATCTTTCGGCTGGTCCTGAATCGAGTTAAAGTTCAGCCACGGGTCGTTGTGGAACCACTCGGAAGAATTGGGCATCCATTTCCTCGGGTGGTAACTCATAAGTGTTGTGCTATAGTCGGCTTTTGTATCCTGTTGGTTAATTCCATTGACGCCGTCGGCTACTCCCTCAGCCATTGCCCGAAACACACTCCGATAATCCCTGTCGCCATACACGGCGCTGCGGTCCCCACCCATCATCCAAATGATGTTTTTCTTGTTCTTGAACCGTTGCCCGATCCAACGGCCATATTTATACGCGCTGGTGGAGTTGAAGATGATTTCAGGCGTAGCCTTGCCGCTGCCCCAGTCCCCGGCTACACGACCGCCCCAAGCCGGCAATAAAACCACATACATCCCCTTGGATTCCGAGGCGCCAATGATATATTCCAAGTGGTCCCAATAATCATATTCCGTCGAATTTTCAGGATTTTTACCCGGTGTTGTAATTGGTCGCAGTGGATTATACCTGCCGCCGTTGACCTCAAAAGCATTATCTCCGTATGCATTAGCGATGGCTTTGACTTTTTGATATGAAGGGAACGCGATAAGCGCTGTCATATTAAACTTCTGGTCCTTGCGACGTTGCAGGTACTTCGCAACCTCGCCGCGATTTAGCCTCCAGGCAATCGCCCACGCCGTATCGGCGAGGGCAAAGAATCCGGATCCGTCCTTACGAACCAGAAATCGGCCGTTTTCGCTCACACGCAAATCGCTCAGCGTCTCGGCTAACGCTTCTGTTGTTGTGTTTGTGAAATAAATAGTGCTCAGTAATACGATACAAATCAGGCAGCGTTTCATAATCTTTAACCTTTCTAATAGCACAACTAATAGGGACAGCGGGGCCGTTGAAAAACCTCAAATTCACCACGAAGGGTGGCACGGTCAAACTTGTTTGGCCGTGTCCGGACACCGAGAATCGGGTTTTGTGCCATTGGCCGGCCATTGCTATGGGGTTTTTCAACAGCCCCACAGCCACGAATGCCATGAAGATAAAGTATAAAGCAAAATATGACAAGGGTCTATAGGATAGCCCAGCGGTTCCTCAGCAATAGCTTTTCTTCGCCGTTTTTGCCTGCTCTTTTCTCAGCTATGCATTTTTTGGCGAGGGAGGAAACACGGTCGGGAGCTTTTTCTGTGTCGGCCGCGACCTTCCAGAGTCGGAGGCGAAACCCCAAGGATTGACACAGGTCCTTCAGCTTTTTCCCTTTAATCCGTGTCTAATTCCCTTCTCTGCGTTCTCCGCGATCTCGGCGGTAAATCCTTCCCCCTTGCTTGCATCCCGATTCATCGGGATGGCTAATCAAATACAGTGTAAATCAGTGTAAATCCGTGTCTAAAAATCTGTGTGAATCTAAGAAAATCTGTGAAATCTGTGGTTAAGAAGGAATTCGCTTGACATCTAACTCAAAATATGGTATAATACCCACTAAACTAAAGATACAACCCCTATTAAGAGCCTAAAAACATCGCTACTCAACCTCAAATTCGTTCAAACCCTCAAAACCCCCGGAAATCAACACACCCAAAAACGCAAAAAGCCAAAGAAATACCACCACAAAATGCCCCAAAGCGCACCCTATCAGCAACCCACCAGGAGCCAATATCGAAGATACCGATCCCTTCGGGAATCAATCTCGCAGATCCGCCGTTGGTTGGGCGGAATCAATCATCAATATCGCAGATCCGCCCGTGGCGGAGTAAATCCCCGTTTAGCCGTCGTCCGCACGACGACGCACAAACCATCCAGAATCGAGCACCAACAATCAATTACAAAGCGAGAGCAACCTATGTTGAGGCGAAGCCGAAATCCCGACCTGTCGGGAAATAATCAATCATCAATCTCGCAGATCCGCCGAGGCAGAGCAAACGCCCCAATTTGCCCAATCTGCCTATTTCTTCGTGTCTTAGTGGCTTCGTGGCAAGAATTCGCGCTCTACAGTTGTAAAGCGCCCTCTACAAATCGCCCCTTTGTGCGCAAAACAAACCCAATCCCCAAAACGCCAAAATCAATACAACTTCCTATAAAACAAAGAGTTACGCCAATATTCCGCTCCGCCGGAATCGAAAAAACAAACCCAAACAAACCCAATTCCCGCACACGGATACGCCGATTCCTTTCTCCCTAATCAATTATACCTGGAAGCTAATCAATTATACCTGGAAGAAAATACGACTTAGAGCTTCAAATTGCCTTGTAGCTCCCTATAATGTAGTTGTTCATCCTTTTTTATTGAGTAATCAGGTTATGGATACAGACTTTCAAAGTCTGAGCGACTCCGAGCTTCTCGCCCGCTACTCTGCGGGTGATGAGCCGGCTTTTCGTGAAATCGTAACACGTTACAAAAACAGCCTTTATGCGTTTCTGAGGCAGTTTCTTAACCGCCATGATCTCGTTGAAGATGTCTTTCAGGAGACCTTTCTTCAAGTTTACACCAGCCGGGCAAGCTTCGATTACAGCCGT
This sequence comes from Sedimentisphaerales bacterium, assembly GCA_030603595.1. GTDB lineage: Bacteria > Planctomycetota > Phycisphaerae > Sedimentisphaerales > Anaerobacaceae > JAFGCD01. Next base: position 19,542 of record JAUVXL010000054.1, read on the forward strand.
CCTTTGCGTCCATGGCTGTTCACAATTGCCGCCAACAAAGCCAAAGACGCCCTGCGCAAGCGCCAACGCACCGCTGCAATCCCGATAGGCACCATAGCGGATTCCGAAGATTTGTCATTTGGCGACGTGCTCAATGCCATAACATCCGACAGCAGGATGCCTTCCGAGAATCTCGAAAGGACTGAGACGGCCTTGCGCGTGGAACAGATTATAGCGAATATGCCCGAAAATTTGCGAGAAATCCTGATTTTGGCCTATTTCAACAAATTTTCTTACAAACAAATGGCGGATATACTCAGTATACCAATAGGTACGGTGAAAAGCAGGCTGCATACAGCCGTAGGTCGCTTTGCACAAGACTGGAAGGTATCGGACGGGGACAAGGAGACTGAATGAGTTCGGTAGGAAACGATCAAAAACAGCTATTATTCGATTATTCCTTTGGTTTGACATCTGAGAGTGAATCCACCCAGGCCCAGGCGCTAATATCCTCCAACGAAGACGCCGCCAAGATATACAGCCACCTTCAGGCTCTCCTGACCCCCCTCGACACCTGGGAGTTGGAACCCTGTCCCGATGAGTTGGCCGAGCGCACCATTGTACGGCTGGTCGCCTGCGCGAATTCGGGGCACGAGGGTCTCGAGGAGTTGCTGGCCGACGAACAGGCTCGCCCGGTCACAGTAAAGATCGGATTCTGGCGAAACTTCAGCGAAATGGTGGCCGTTGCAGCGGCCATAATGCTGATTGCAGGCGTGTTGTTGCCGATATTCAACAGGGAGAGGCAGAGGTACTGGAAGCAGCGATGCCAGGCGCAATTGAGCAGTATTTTTGGCGGCCTGAGCAATTATGTCGAGGATCACGATGGAAGGTCTCCGGCGGTTACAGGCAAGCCGGGCCGGCAGTGGAATACGCAGTGTTTGTATCTTCCTTTGAAGCTCGGCTACATCAAGGACTCCGCACTGTTTATCTGTCCGGGCAGGGGTAGCAGCCGGGCCGCCAAGTTCGATATCTCGCGGGTCGCAGAGTATGACGATTTTCCCTTAAGGAGATATGTAACCTATAGTCCTCGCAAACGGTGCCCCGATTCGTCCAATGCACATAGGTTTTACGAAGGCCCCATCCTCTCCGACAGAAATCCCATTTTCGACAACGGGGCCTCCGTTACCTTCAAGAAACGGCTCGATCAGGCAATAATGAGGGCAAACAGCAGGAACCACCGAGGCAAGGGCCAGAATGTCCTCGGCCACGATGGCAGCGTCGGATTCATAAAAATACGCCTTGTTGCAGAGGACGATATATTCACTCTGAAGGAGGGCATGGGCTGCGGCGATGAAGTCAACGACTGCGAAATGCTCCCCTCCCATGAAGCTGATATTCTTCTTGCTCCTTAGTCTTTGTTCACACCCATAGGATTTCCCGCTGCCGGAATCTGCCTATAAGCAATGCAGATGCCTCCTGTCAGGGGCCGAATCGGGCGCCGGCAAATGGTTGGAAAGGCCCCGGCCCAGCCACAATTCTCGATAAATCTCACTTGGCAGCCTAATTCCCGTGGTTTTCCGGCCTGCGTCGAATGAATGCGCATGCCTACCACAGCCCACGGCGGAATATGGAATATGGTGATTATCGGACAAAATTCTCTTGCCAAGACCCGGGATAATATGGTACAAACTTATATAATTGGGCTTCTGTTCTCAAGGGGCCCCAGGCAGTATCTTCGAGGTTGTGTGTGGTATTTTGTAGGTTCGCAAGACCTGATGATATGTAGCGATTATACGAGGTGGTTTGATGACAACTCTCCAAGCCCGCACAGGTAAGCCTTGGTGGATGGCTTGACTTTCCGAAGTTTAAGGAGGTTCTGCGATGTCCATTCACATGTTGTGTGCCGTATGCGGTCCCGGCAGGGGGCTATGGCGAGGATGGCGTTTTTTATCGGTTGTTGTTCCTGAAAAATGGCGTCGCACATCAAAGGGATATCAACCCGGCCTGTATGTTTGTCGATAACAACTGAAGTGTATTTGGAGGCGGCGGTGGTATATTGAATTGAGTCATTTTAACTCTCTTTTAATGTAAGGAGGATTGCTATGTATAAGAAATTGATTTGTTTGGTTTTCTTTATGTTGGCCTCAGGGATCGCCCACGGATGGGAGTGGGATCGCGCTGCCTACTGGGACTCGCGATATCCAACGGGCTGGGCTGCTGAACCCGGGCCTTCAACCGTGCGAGACGCTCTTGAGTTAGCCGGCTACACGATTCTCAACGCCGACGAACTCAAAACGTGGATGGATGGTCACATCGCCGACGGAGAGCCGAGCGTGGTGGTGATGTGTAAGGATATCGTCCCGGACACTGTTGCAGAGACGATGACGGCTAATTGCACGTTTCGACAATATCTGGATGCAGGCGGCAAGGTTGTGTGGTTTTCGGATTGGCCTATTTACTACCAGGGTCTCTCTAATGGCACCTCGGCACCCACGTGGGGCGCCGCCGGCGCGGTTAACGTGTTGGGATTTGATGCTTCAGGCGGGCCGAACGACTCCATGGAGGAAGTGAGTATTACCGTGGCGGGAGTGGCGTGGGGGCTGACCGAAACGTGGCAATCACAGCGGCCGACACCTATTACGATTACTGAGAACCTTACACCGTTGGCTACAGTCAGCGGCGGCGCAAGTGCCGCCGCATGGGTGAAGCATTATCTGCCGGGTGATACGTATCGAGGATTTGTTCGGATATTCGACCGCACAGGCACACCGACCGCCATCGATGACATCATACGTTTGGCGGAATACGCTGCCAGGAAGGCGGAGAGTCCCATTCCCGCCGACGGCAGCAATGTTGGCCCGGAAATCTGGGAAGACAACGTCTATATGCTGCTGGATTACACGCCCGGATCGGGTGCAATCACACACACAGCCTACTTCAGCGATGTTGAGCAGAATGTGATAGATCGCA